>URJB01000001.1 GCA_900548145.1 uncultured Eubacteriales bacterium
GGGTTTTTATTTTTTCTGGAATTACAATGTTTCCTTCAAGTCGTCCGGCAGTTTTCGCCGCCACCAGCCCGCACGGTAGGCGACGATGGTCATCAGCATACTGCTGACCCAGGACAGCAGCAAGGAAGCGTAAAGCATATCCGGGTTGCCGTTGGGCCATACGTCGGAACGGGTCAGGTAGGCCAGCAGATAGGCGAGGGGCATCCGCAGGATCACGGTGGAAATGATGCTGATCCACATGGGGATCATGGTTTCGCCCGCGCCGCGCATTTCGCCCTGCAGTACTTGGCTGACCGCAAAGCACAGATACCCCACGGCAAGCCAATGCAGTCCCCGCTGTCCGATGGCCAGCACGTCCTCTGTAGTGGTGAACAGACCGATCAGGTTATGCCCGAAGAGCAAAATGCACAGCACCAGTACGGCAGCCACGCTGAGCGCCAGCAGCATCAGGTCTTTCGTGCCCTGATGGATCCGATCTGCCCGGCGCGCACCGATATTTTGCCCTACATAGGTGGTGGCGGCAGTGCCGAAGGTAAAGTTGGGCATCATGGCAAAGCCGTCCACACGCATGACGGCCACACTGGCAGCAATGACGGACGTGCCCATGGAATTGGTCAGACTTTGGACGATAATAGCGGAAAGGGAAAAAATCGCCTGTGTAATGCCAGCAGGAACCCCCAGCGAACACAGCCGCCTAATAATGGACCAGTCGGGTTTCAGCGTCTGCCGGTTCACGTCCACCACACGGCGCATCCGGCACAGGCGAACCAGACACATGACTCCGGACACGGCCTGCGCGATAATGGTCGCCCAGGCCACGCCCGCTACGCCCATGCGGAACTGGCTGACGAACAGAATGTCCAGCACGATGTTCAGAAGGCTGGCCACCAGCAGAGAGATTAGCGGCATCAGGCTGTCGCCCAGCCCGCGCAGCACACCGGCCAGAATGTTGTAGGCCGCGCCGCCCAGAATGCCGATGAAGATGATCTGCAGGTAGATGACGGCCCCTTCCAGCACGTCTGGGGGCGGCGATACCAGCGACATCAGCCATGGGGACAGGGAATAGCCCACAAAGGTCATGAAAAGACCGCTGATGACCGTCAGCAGAATGGACGCGCCTACCACCCGGCTCAGGGTCTCCCGATCGTGCGCGCCGAAATACTGGGCGGATAGAATGCTGGCGCCCGTGGCGATGCCCATGAACAGAACCAGCAGCAGGTTTAGGATGGGCCCGGCGGTGCCGACGGCCGCCAGCGCCGTATCGCCGATATACTGTCCGACCACAATGGAATCCACCGTATTGTAGAGCTGCTGGGCCAAATTGCCCACCAGCAGGGGAATCGAAAAACGAACCAGACTGTCCATGGGACGGCCAACCGTCATGTCCTGTACGCCGAACCAGCTTTGCAGCCAGCCGGTCTTCTTCTGATGCATTGAAAAACCCTCCTCTGTTTTGCCTGACATTCATTGTAACAGCAAGAAAAAGGAATGGCAATGGGAAAGTGCTTTTTCCCACGGCGCTGCGGACAGGGGAGCGCCCGGCCTTGCAAACCATCCGTTTTGCTTCTATAATCATAAGGCGAAACGCAGCGGCGTTTCGGAGATTGAACGCAAGGGAGCCGACATAGATGCGCAGCGCGTTTTACGAAAAAAAGTCCCTTCCGGCCCAGTTGATCTTTTCTCATAAGCTTGGCGACGCTCCCCATCTGCACAAGGAGATCGAGATCATCTATGTGGCGGAAGGGGAGGCCGTGGCCCACGCAGACCGAAACTGTGAAAGCATCTGTAAGGATTCGCTGTTCATCAGCTTTCCCAATCAGATTCACTTTTATGAGTCCTGCCATCCCGGTGAGTACTATATTCTGATTGTCCGACCGGAGCTGTTCTTCGGGCTGAGCAGCACCTTCCGGGATTACATCCCGGAGCACAACACGTTCGCGGAGGCGCAGGAACTGTTCCCGTATATTCATCAGGCTTTTTCGGCGGAAGGGGAATACCGGGACACCATGATTGCCGGGAGCCTTTCCATGATGATGTGCCGTCTGCTGCCCCAGCTTTCCCTGCGCAAAAAGCTGGAGAGCGGCAATTCCACGCTGCACAGCATTCTGGAGTACTGCAGCCGCAATGCCTCCGGGCCGCTGGAATTGGAAACTGTGGCGGAAGAAATGCATTTGAGCCGGTTCTACGTTTCCAGACTCTTGAGCCGGGAACTGCGCATGGGGTTCAGCGAGTATGTCAACCTGCTGCGGGTCAACCGGGCCTGCGACCTTCTGAACGATACCGATAAAAAAATAGCCGACATCTCGGAAGATGCCGGCTTTTCGACGATCCGTTCCTTCAACCGCGCTTTTGCGCGGCATATGAACATGACGCCGATTCAGTACCGTAAAATGCTCAGAGAGGCTCAGGCCAAAGACTTGAGGTAGTTGATGCTCATTTCAGCGCATTCCATGGGCGTCTTGTCCATGCTGGGCTGATCCTGCTCCACAACGACCCATTCCGCGCCCGCATCCTTGGCAGCAGCCAGAATGGCGGGGAAGTCCTGCTTGCCATAGCCGACGGGACGGAATTCGAACTTGTTGGATTCTTCTTCCTTCTTGTCGTCGTCAATGCCGATCAGAGCGTACATATGCTCGCTCTTTTCGCCGGAGAAGTCCTTCAGATGCACAATGTGAGCGCGGCCGGTGTACTTGCGCAGGTAGGCGCCGGGGTCTTCCCCGGCCACCTTGACCCAGCAGGTGTCCACTTCGGTCTCCAGAATATCGGAGGGAACTTCCTTATAAAGGATGTCCAGCGCGTATTCGCCGTTCAGCTTCACAAATTCGAAGTCGTGGTTGTGGTAGCACAGCTGCATTCCCAGTTCCTTCGCCTTCTTGCCCAGCAGCTTCGCGCCGTCGATGACTTCCTGGAACTTGGGCTGGCCGGGACGGTATTCCTCGGTCAGATAGGGGATCACGACAAATTTGCAGCCGATATCGGCATACACCTTCAGCACGCCGTCGGGATCGTTCATCATATCCACAAAGGGAACGTGGGCAGACAGGGGAATGAGGCCGATCTCTTTGCACAGGTTCCGAACTTCTTCCGCGCCGTGGCCGAACAGACCGGCAAACTCAACCGCGTCATAGCCCAGCGCCTTTACCTTGCGCAGGGTGCCTTCAAAATCCTTTTCCAGATCCTCACGGACGGAATAGAGTTGCAGACCAATGGGAAAATTCATAGCGATTTCTCCTTTTTACAGAGCGATCAGATTTCAGGGATGTTGATCTCCACTTCGTGGCCGATCTCATTGGACTTGAAGATACCGTCGATGATGGCCTGATTGTAGAGAATCTGGCTGGTGGGCACGGGAGCCTTGCCGCCGGTGATGATGGCGTCCAGGAAGGAGCGGATCTTCTTGTCCCACAGGTCGCTCTTGTCCTCGATCAGAGGAATGGTGGTCTCCACGGGAGCGCCGGCCACATCGTGATACAGGGTCATGGGCTTGTTGAAGCTGCCGTTCCAGCACTCGGTGGAGGGAATGCGCAGGCCGCCCTTGGTGCCCAGAATCAGGGTATCGCCGGTGGTGTCCATGTGCATATACCAGGAAATGCGGAAGTCCACGATCACATCGCCGTCCAGACGGATGTAAGCGGAAGCAAAGTCATCCACGGAGAACTTCTTGGCGCACTCGGGCTTGCCCACAGCGGCGTAAGCTTCGGGGGTCTTGCCGCCGAAGTCGCTGGCGCGGCCGGTGACGGTCAGGGGCTTGGGATAGCCGATGGCGTTCAGCACCATATCCAGCGCATAGCAGCCAATGTCGCCCACAGCGCCAATGCCGGCCTTGTCGTTTTCGATGAAGGTCTCGGACCAGCTGACCGGGATGCCGTGACGGCGGCCGCCGCCGGTCTGGATGTAGTACACGCGGCCCAGTTCGCCGGACTCGACGATCTTCTTGATCATCTTCATGTTGGCGTCCAGACGGGGCTGGAAGCCGACGGACACGATCTTGCCGCTCTTCTTTTCAGCCTTGCAGATTTCCACGGCTTCGTCCAGCGTGACGGTCATGGGCTTCTCCAGCAGCACGTTCAGGCCATGCTCCAGAGCGTAGATGGTGCACACGGCGTGGTTGCGGTTGTACACGCAAACGCTGACGGCGTCCATGGGCACGGTGTCGATCATCTTCTTGTAGTCCTCGAAGGTGGGGGCCTCGACTTCGTATTCCTTCAGGAACTTTTCGGCCTTGCCGGGGATCAGGTCACAGGCGGCCACGATCTCCACGTCGGGCTGATGCAGGTAAGCCTTGATGTGGCTGTGGGCGATTCCGCCGGTGCCGATGATGCCGATACGCAGCTTCTTCTCGCTGTAAACGGCCTCTTTTTCCGTCATGTCGGTGCTGAAGTTGTTCATATCAAGAGCCATGATCCTGTTCCTCCCTTTAGTCGTTTTCCAGAGGTTTCTTTACATGGGGGCATTCCAGCGCGCCCACACGGCGGATGGGAGCCGCCCAGTGGATGGCGTTGCGGATGACCTGCAGAATTTCCGGCTGATAGTAGATCGGGAATTCTTCGTGGCCGGGCTGGAAGTAGAAAATGCGTCCGTTGCCGCGGAAGAAGCAGCAGCCGGAGCGAAACACTTCACCGCCCTCGTAGTTGCCGATGAAGACCAGCTGGTCAGGTTCGGGAATATCGAAGGGCTCGCCGTAGGTCTCCACGTGATCGATCTTGATGAAGCGGCCGATTCCCTGCGCGATGGGATGAGAAGGATTGCAGACCCACACCAGCTCACGCTCGGAATCCTCGCGCCAGGTCAGGTTGCAGGTCGTGCCCATCAGGCGGCGGAAAGGCTTGGAATGATGGCCGGAATGAAGGAAGATCGCGCCCATGCCCTTCAGCACGGACTGCTGCACCCGATCCACCACTTCGTCGGGCACTTTCTCATGCGCCATGTGGCCCCACCAGATCAGTACATCGGTCTCGTCCAGCACCTGCTGGCTCAGGCCGTCGGGCAGATCATCCAGCGTGACCGTGCGGACGCTGATCTCGTCGCTTTCCAGTCCTTTTTTCAGCGCGCCGTGGATTCCTTCGGGATAGACGGCACGAACCGAGTCGGACGTTTTTTCATGAAGACCTTCATTGTATACCGTTACACGAATCAAGGTCTGCACCTCCTGTGCTTTTAATGGCGCGACATTTCAAAAGCCGTTATGTCATTGAAATACCGCTCCTTTTATTCACCGTCATTATACAAAACGAGCTATGAAGACTCAAGTCATTCATAGCTCAATTTATGGACATATTTTGCACTTGAACGTTAAGGCCGGGTGACGTTCTTGATCCATCGGTCGCCCCGGAGCCGCACCATGGCAATGATCCATTTGAAGCACTGGTCGATCCTCGTGCAGAGGAACACCAGCGGCAGGGGCAGTTTCCAGACAAACGCGGCCAGATAGGTCAGCGGCAGCACCACCAGCCAGCCGCAGATCATGTCCACGGTCATCACGAAACGGCTGTCGCCCGCGCCCCGGTTGATGCCCACAAAGCAGGAGGCGTGATAGGTGGTACCCAGCAGCGTTACCGCGCCGATGGCAATCATCTGAGAGGCCAGCGTCACTACGTCCTGTTCCTGCCCGTAGAGGGAAATGAAGGGCCTGCGCAGGCTGAATACGATGGTGCACATCACCACGCCCACACAGGCGAACAGCACCTGAATGGTCTGGGAATACTGGCGCGCCCGGGCATAGTCCCCGGCGCCCACGGCCTTGCCCACCAGCACGCACGCGCCGCCCGCCAACGCAAAGGTGAACATGGTACCCAGGTTGATCATGGTGTCGGTGATGTTCATGGCGCTCATCATGGTTTTGCCCAGATAGCCGATGATGGCCATTTTTAGGAGCCCCACCAGCGCCCACTGTGCATCGGTCAGACCCACTGGCAGACCGAATTTGGCATAGTCCCGCCAAGCCCAGCTTTCATGTTTGAGCAGCTCCTTCGGCTGGATGGAGATCGCCTTCTGCACCCGGAAGCAGTAGACCCAGATGACGGCCAGTTCGATGATACGGGCCGCTACCGTAGCAATGGCCGCCCCCTGAACGCCCAGCGCGGGCAGGCCGAACAGGCCGAAGATCAGCAACGCGTTCAGGCATACGTTGGACAGCAGGGAGATCACCGCGGCGTACAGCGTCATCTTAACCACTTCCACGCCCTTCAGACAGCCCGTCAGCGCACTGGACAGGGCCAGCGGCAGATAGGCCAGACAGGCGATACGCAGATAGGAAATGGCGATGGGGGTCAGCGCGGCCTCCTGCCGGTCCAGCACCACGGAGATCACCGCGTGGGGGAAAAGCTCGATGACCGATACGATCACCGCCGCGAACAGCAGGCAGACGGAGGCCGTCACCGCGAACACCCGCTTGACGGATTCCGTGTCCCGCTTGCCCCAGTACTGGGAGATCAGCACCATCGCGCCGCCGCCCAGCCCGGACAGCGCCGCCGTCACAAAGGTACTGACGCTGTTGGCCTGCGAGACCGGGGCCAGAGCTTCCGCATGGAAACGGGACACCATCACGTTGTCCGCCATCAGCACCAGCAGGGAGATGAGCGACTGCAGCGCCGCCGGCAGCGACAGGCGCACCAGCGTTTTGTAAAAATCCTTATCCTTGACAAAAAACGAGGGCTTCACCCAAATCATCCTTTCCAGAACCATTGACGCGCGTCAGTATAGCACAGCCGCGTTTTTTCGGCAAGAACCTGCCCGAAACGTTTTTTACCGGCAGGCAGGAAATGACGAAGAGGATAGAGAATATTCTTACAAAACCGAATGCAAACGACACAGGAGGATTTTGACCATGACGACGCAGGAAAATGCCATCCGCCGCGGCGAGTGCTGTCTGGGTATTGAACTGGGCTCTACCCGCATCAAGGCGGTTCTGATCGACGAAACTCACGCCCCGGCGGCCATGGGCGTTTACGATTGGGAAAACCGGCTGGAAAACGGCGTGTGGACTTATCATATGGAAGACGTGTGGCAGGGGATTCAGGACGCGTTCGCCGACCTGCGCGCAAATGTGAAACAGCAGTACGGCGTGGAACTGACCCGTCTTGCGGGAATCGGCGTCTCCGCCATGATGCACGGTTATCTGCCGTTTGACGCGCAGGGCAAGCTGCTGACCCCTTTCCGCACTTGGCGCAATACCATGACGGCGAAAGCTGCCGAGGACCTGACCGAACTGTTTCAGTTCAACGTACCCCAGCGCTGGAGCATCGCTCATCTGTATCAGGCTATTTTGAATGAAGAACCCCATGTCAAAGACGTGGCCTTCCTGACCACGCTGGCCGGGTATGTCCATTGGAAGTTGACGGGCCGGAAGGTGCTGGGCGTGGGAGACGCTTCCGGCATGTTCCCCATCGACAGCGATAAACTGGATTATGACAGCCACATGGCGGATGCTTTCGATGAAAAGGTTGCCCCCCTGCATTTTGGCTGGAAGCTGCGGGAGATTCTGCCTCAGGTGCTGAATGCGGGCGAGGAAGCGGGTACGCTGACGGAAGAAGGCGCGAAGCTGCTGGATCCCACCGGCCAGCTGGAAGCGGGCGTACCGCTCTGCCCGCCGGAAGGCGACGCGGGCACGGGCATGGCCGCCACCAACAGCGTGGCCGTCCGCACGGGTAACGTGTCCGCGGGTACGTCCGTATTCGCCATGATCGTGCTGGAGAAGCCCCTGAGCAAGGTTTACCCGGAGATCGACATGGTCACGACCCCCTCCGGCAAGCCGGTGGCCATGGTTCACTGCAATAACTGTACCAGCGACATCAACGCATGGGCGGATATGCTCTATGGCTTTGCGGGCGCAGCAGGGCTTGAAATCAAGAAGGGCGACGTATACACCACCCTGTTCAACGCTGCCATGAAAGGCGAAGCGGACTGCGGCGGGGTGCTGCACTACAGCTATCTTTCCGGCGAGCCTATCACCGGCATGGAGGAAGGCCGCCCCATGATGGTTCGCCTGCCCGACACTTCTTTCAGCTTTGCCAACTGCGCCCGTTCGCTGGTGTACGGCGCTATGGTGACGCTGAAGTTGGGCATGGATATTCTGGCCGGGGAAAACGTGCGCATGGATTCCCTGCTGGGACATGGCGGCTTCTTCAAGACCCCCGGAACCGCTCAAAAGCTGCTGGCCGGGGCGCTGAACACGCCGGTTTCTGTGATGGAGACCGCCGGTGAAGGCGGCCCCTGGGGCATGGCGTTGCTGGCAGCTTACCGGGTGCATCGCGAAACGGACGAAACACTGGAGGATTACCTTGCCCATCACGTCTTTGCCGGGGCCAACAGCGTGACCATCGAACCCGACTCCGAGGATGTGCAGGGCTTCGCGGTCTATGCGCAGCGCTTTGAAGCAGGGCTCTCTGCCGAGCGGGCAGCCGTTTCGGCCCTGAAGGTTTGAAACCATCGTTTATCATGGAAAGAAGGAATTACTCGTGCTGAAAAAACTGAAACATGCGGTTTATGAAGCCAATATGGAGCTTCCTCACCGGGGACTGGTAACGTATACGTGGGGCAACGTTTCCGGCATCGACCGGGAGCGGGGACTTGTGGTCATCAAGCCCTCCGGCGTTTCCTACGACGAGTTGACCCCGGACGATCTGGTGGTGCTGGATCTGGACGGCAAGGTGGTGGATGGCAAACTGAATCCCTCGTCGGATACCAAGACCCATCTGGAACTGTATAAGGCGTTCCCGGAGATCGGCGGCATCGTCCATACGCATAGCCCCTATGCCGTGGGCTGGGCGCAGGCCGGACGGGATATTCTCGCCTATGGAACGACCCACGCGGACTACTTCTACGGCCCGGTTCCCTGCTGCCGCAGTCTGACGGAGCAGGAAGTGGAAGAAGACTATGAACGCAATACCGGGCTGGTGATCGTGGAGACCTTCCGCCAGCGAGAACTGGATCCTGTCCATGTACCCGGAGCCATTTGCCGCAACCACGGCCCCTTCACATGGGGCAAGGACGCGGCACAGGCGGTGTATCACGCGGTCGTGCTGGAAGAAGTAGCAAAAATGGCGGTCTACACCACGCAGATCGCCCCGGACGCTCAGCCCGCGCCGCAGTATGTGCTCGATAAGCACTTTCTGCGCAAGCACGGCCCCAATGCCTATTACGGTCAGAAGAAAGACTGACGCAAAATCCCCGGCGGAGTTTCTAACAGCTCCGCCGGGGATTCTTTCTATATAAAAATGTGAAATGAAAGGTGCTTTTGTCAGAATACGGGAATCTCGCCCGGATAGTTTGCCGCCTTTTCCAGAAGCGGGCCTTTGGATCCCATGGTAAAGGCGATATCGCTGCTGCGGATGGAAAGCAGTTCCATTCCCGGAGCCAATTTCAGAAATTGCATCGTCGGTTCGGAAAGCGTCAGCATTCCATCGGGAGAAATGGCCGTCCAGCCGTACCAGCGCCCTTTGTAAGGCAGAAACGCGCCTTCCCCGGCGGTATAATCCATCAGGGCGGGCATATCCGTCAAAATGTGCCCAAGCTTCGACGGCAGCAGCAGCCCTTTGCGGGTGACGCAAAAGCCGCCTGTGATTCGGCTGCCCGTGAAAAGATAGACTCGCCCTTCTGATGCAATCTGATATTCCTCCACGGCCTGCGGGGGAAGCTGAAGGGAGCCGTCTTCCCGAAGAAGGGATTTTCCGAAAATAAATTTTCCGCCTTTGGTCATTTGCGGCATGAGGTTCACCCTCCTTTAGAAAAGCGCCTTTTCCCGCAGGTTGCCCTCATAGGGGCCTTCCTTGCAGCGCCCAGCCAGATGGAAACCGGCGCTTTCGTAGTAGTGATTCAAAAAAACACTGTAAATAGAGCAGTCCAGCCGCAAAAATCGTTTCTGCTGACGAAGGGCAAGCGCTTCTGACTCCCGGAGCAGCTCCCGTCCGACCCCTTTTACGTACGGGTCGGTAACCAGATTGTGAAGATAAAACGCGGAGGCGCTTTGCCCGTCCGGCCAGCGATCGTCAGCCGAAAGCAGCACGACGGCCCCGGCAATCCGTTCTTTCTCTTTCAAAACATACAGCCGTCCCTTTTCCTGCTGGCTTTGATAGTAAGAGAGCGGGTAAACGTCGAGATAGTACTGGTCCCACTGACAGATGTGTTTTTCCTTCATCCATGCCACCCGCCGGACAAACAGGGAAAATACGCCCGGAACCTCCTCGGGTTTTGCCGGTTCAAAACGATAAGCCATTTGCAACGCCTCCTTCGATCTCCGAATGGGAAACGAGCCACAGTATAGCACGAAAAGCCCCGTGAAACAACGACGGCTTTCTTTTGCATTATCCCTTGAAAAAAAGAACGAAATGCATTACGATAATCATGAAATATTTTGCCTTTTGGAAAGATGGGGCAGTGGGAAAAGCGGCAAAGGGCCGCCCTTCCCAAGAGGAGGAATGGCGAAACATGCAGTGGCGTGAAATCATTGTGCATACCACCACCGATGGCGCGGATCTTTTGAGCGAGCTGATGATGGAACTGGGCGCGTCGGGAACGGAAATCGTAGACCGGGCGGATGTGCCCGACCCGGACAAGCCCGGCGTTTATTGGGAGTTGTACGATAAAAAGCTGCTGGAGGATATGCCCGAGGATGTGCTGGTGAAGGGCTGGTTTGCGCGGGACGAGCACGAACAGCAGACGGTGGAAGATCTGAAAGCCCGGCTGGAAGAACTCAAGACGGACAGCTTCGGCGTAGAGATGGGTACGCTCCGGGTGGACGAGGAAAATGTCAAGGACGAGGATTGGGCCGAGGAATGGAAGAAGAACTACAAGCCCTTCCGCATCGGCTCCCATCTGGTGGTGAAGCCCACGTGGGAGAAATATGTGAGCCAGCCCGGCGATCTGGTGATCGAGCTGGATCCCGGCATGGCCTTTGGTACCGGCACCCATGAGACCACCAATATGTGTATGCAGCTGTTGGAACGCTGCCTGAAGCCCGGCCTTCGGGTGATGGACGTGGGCACCGGCAGCGGCATTCTGGCCATCGCCGCGGCCAAGCTGGGCGCGCAGAACGTGCTGGCGATCGACATCGACCCGGACGCGGTGAAGGTAGCGAAAGAAAACGTAGAGCTGAACCACGTGACCAAGCAGGTGCGCGTGGTGGTGGGCGACCTGTGCAAGAGCGAAGCCATGCCCTGCGAGGTGGCTGTGGCCAACATCGTGGCCGACGCAATCTGTATGCTGGCCGGCCCCATGACCCGTCATCTGGTGAAGGGCGGTCTGCTGATCTGTTCCGGTATCATCCGGGAAAGGGAAGCGGACGTGCAGAAGGCTGCCAAGGAGGCGGGCTACCGTCAGGTGGACCGCATCGAAAAGGGCGAGTGGGTCGCTCTGTGCCTGAAAAACGAGGCCTGACCGATGCATCGTTTTGTGACCGAAGAAAAAATATCCGGCGTGGGCGAAGAAATTCTCCTCGGCAAAGAGGAAAGCGCTCACGCGTCGAAGGTGCTTCGTCTGCGCCCCGGCGAGCCGGTACAGCTGATCGACGGAGAAAACCGCTATGACGCAGTATTGACGGATGTCTCCGCCGAGGGAACACGGGCCCGCGTCACGGCCCTGTGCCCTTCGCCGGAAGCGACGGCACAAGCAGTTCTCTGGCAGGGCCTTCCCAAGGCGGATAAGCTGGAACTGATTGCTCAGAAGGCCACGGAACTGGGCGTGTGGGAAATTTGGCCGGTGGAGATGCTGCGCAGTGTGGCCCGGCTTGGGAAAAACGACCCGAAAAAACAGGAGCGTCTTTCCCGCATCGCGCTGGAAGCCGCCAAGCAGAGCGGACGCGCTCATGTGCCGGAGGTGCGCGGAGCCGTCTCGTTTGAAAAGGCGTTAAAACGGCTGGAAGAAGAACCCTTCGACCTGATCTTGGTGGCTTGGGAGGAGGAACACGCCCTGCCGCTGAGCAAGGCAGTGGAGAAATACCGCCAGTCCCATGACGAACTCAAGCGGGTGCTGATCGTGATCGGCCCGGAGGGCGGCATCGACGAAGCGGAACAGCAGCGCCTTGCCGCGCTGGGCGCGCAAAGCGTAACGCTGGGCCCGCGAATCCTCCGCACGGAGACGGCGGGGCTTTGCGCCCTTGCCGCTCTCTGTACGGCCATGGGCGAAATGTAAACCAATGCAAGGAAGGAAAACAATCATGGTGAAAACCGTCGCAGCCGTTACGCTGGGCTGCAAGGTGAATCAATACGACACCGAGGCCATGCTGGAGGCTTTTGAGCGACATGGCTACCGTATCGTGCCGAACGGGTCGCCCGCGGATGTTTATCTGGTCAACACCTGCACGGTGACGGGCACCGGCGATAAAAAGAGTTTGCAGCTCATCCGGCGCTGCCGCCGCCGTAATCCGCAGGCGGATGTGGTCGTCACAGGCTGTCTGGCCCAGCGCATGGGCGAGCAGCTTCGCGAAACGGGCGCACGGCTGATCCTCGGCACCCAGTATCGGGCGCGGGTCGTGGAACTGCTGGAACAGGCTATTGCGGAAAATATCCAGATGGTGGCGGTGGAAGGCATTGAAAACGCCCCCTACGAGCTGCTGTCCATCCGCAGCCACGAAGGTCATACTCGCGCGGTGATGAAAATTCAAGAGGGCTGCGATAATCATTGCACCTACTGCATCATCCCCTCGGTTCGGGGCGGTATTCGTTCCCGGCCCCTTTCCGCCATAGCGGAAGAAGCAGCGGCACTGGCAAAGGCCGGATTTCAGGAACTGGTGCTCACCGGCATCCATCTGACCAGCTATGGCCGCGATCTGGATGGAAAACCGGGGCTGGCCGAAGCGGTGAAGGCTGCCTGTGTGCCGGGCGTGAGTCGGATTCGGCTGGGTTCGCTGGAGCCACGGGTAGCTACGGAAGCATTCGTGCAGGCGCTTTCAGAATGTGCGCCAGTGTGCCCCCAGTTTCATCTGGCCCTGCAAAGCGGCAGTGACGCGGTGCTGCGGCGGATGAAACGCTGTTACAACACCGAGCAGTTCCGTCAGGCGGCGGCCCGTCTTCGCACGGCATGGCCGCTGGCCGCCTTTACCACCGATGTGATCGTCGGTTTTCCCGGCGAAACGGAAGAAGAATTTGCCGAAACCGTCGCTTTCTGCCAAGAAATCGGCTTTGCCAAGCTGCATGTGTTTCCCTTCAGCCCCCGGGAGGGGACCCCCGCCGCCGTTATGGACGATCAGGTGCCCGAAAACGTGAAGGCAGAACGGGTGCGGCAGCTGATCGCTGCAGGGGACGAACTGGCTCGGCAGTACCGGGAGCAGTTTTTGGGAAAAATTGTGCCGGTGCTGTTGGAAGACCAAGCTCCGGACGGTAGCATGACCGGCTACACGCCCGAATACATCCATGTGCTGGTGGATGGCGGCGAAAGCGGCCAAATCGTGAACGTGCGTCTGGAATCCCTGACCGAAGAAGGAATGCGCGGCGCGACTGTGGAATGAAAAAACGGAAAGGAAAATCTTTTTCCGGCAGAAATCAAGGGAGGTTTTAAGATGCAGGATTGTCTGTTTTGCAAGATCATGGCGGGAGAAATTCCCTCCAAAAAGGTTTATGAGGATGAGGATACCTACGCCTTTTACGACATCGCTCCGCAGGCGCCGGTACATGTGCTGGTGGTGAGCAAGCAGCATACGCCGGACGTAGCGCATAACGCCGACCTGACGGATCATCAGCTGGCGGCCTGCCTGCGCACCTGCGCCAAGGTGGCCAAGGAATTGGGATTGGAAGAGGGCGGCTACCGCATCGTCAATAACTGTGGTGATAACGCCTGCCAGACGGTCAAGCATATTCACTTCCACGTTTTGGGCGGTGAAAAGCTGGCCGAGCGCATGGCCTGAGGTTTGGCTGTTGAAAAAAAGAATGACCCCGTTTCTTTCCAAATGGATCGAAACGGGGTCTTGCTGTTTCTAAAGTTGTACGGAAGGTGGTCCAGTCAGGCTTTCGCGGCCTGATCCGCCTCTTTCAGCAGCTTAACGATGGGCAGATGCTGGGGGCAGGCCTTTTCACACTTGCCGCAGGCCACGCACTGAGAGGGGTCTTCCTTGTTTTCCTGACGGCGCGCCATGCTCCTTTTCAGCGTCTCCGGGCGGTCGAACATCAGAGACTCGTCCCAAGCATGGAAAATATCGGGAATGTGGACGTTCCGCGGGCAGGGCTGGCAATAACGGCAGCCGGTGCAGCCGGTCTTCATACGGCCCAGATAGGCGGCCTTCACATCGGCGATTAACTTCTTTTCCGTGTCATTCATGCAGGTCTTTTCTGCATGGGCAAAGATGCGCAGGTTGTCGTCCAGCTGCTCCATGGTGCTCATACCGCTGAGGATGGTGACCACCTCGGGCATATCATACAGGTAGCGGAAAGCCCATTCCACGGCGGAACGCTTCTCCGGGAAGGCTTCGTACAGCGCAGCGGCTTCTTTCGGCGGGTGGGCCAGCGCGCCGCCGCGTAGGGGCTCCATGATAACGACGCCCACGCCCTTTTTACCGGCGTCCCGGATGCCCTGCAGAGTGGCCTGATTGTCGCCATCCAGCACGTTCATCTGCACCTGCGCCAGTTTCCAGTCGTAGTCGTTCAGAATTTCCACGAAGGTCTTGTAATCGTCGTGAAAGCTGAAGCCGGGATAGCGCACCTTGCCGGCCTTCACGGCCTTTTCCAGAAACTCCGGGTAGTCCAGCTTGCGCATTTTTTCCAGCGCTTCTTTGTCCATGGCATGGAGCAGATAGAAATCCACATGATCGGTCTTGAGCTTGGTCAGCTGCTCGTCCAGAAAACGCTGCATATCCGCTTTCGTTTCCAGCAGCCAGAGGGGCAGTTTGGTGGTCAGTGTGACGCGGTCACGGTAGCCATCCTGAAGGGCAAGACCCACGACGGTCTCGCTTTCGCCATCGTGGTAGGGGTAGGCCGTATCCACGTAGGTAACGCCGCTGTCAATGGCGTGTCGCAGCATGGCGATAGCCTGCGGACGGTCGATGACCTTCTTCCCGTCCTTTTCAATGGTGGGGAAGCGCATACAGCCGAAGCCCAGCCGGGAGACGGTTCGGTCGGTGTGGGGGAAAGAGGCGGTTTGCATGGCGGGGGACTCTCCTTTCAAAGAAAAAATGGGGGAATGTGAAAAGCACGCCGCAGGGGGAGGCCTGCGGCGTGTTTGAACAGACTTTGCTTTACAGCACGTATTCCTTCCGGCTGGCAGGACGGCTCTTCATCTCTTCCGCCTTCTTGGCGTACTTCTCGGCCGTGTTGCCCAGCACTGCGTAGCTGGCGATCTTGCTGCCTTCCACGCCGGGCTGGTTGAACGCGTCCACATCCAGCAGCTCGCCGGCATAGGCGGTCGCCATCTCGAAGAAGAACAGCAGCTGACCGATGGTGTAGGGGTTCACTTCGGGCAGAGTGATGGTCTGGCTCATGCGGCCTGCACGATACAGAGCATACTCAGTGCCGCGGCGCTCCGCGTCGATCAGGGCGTTCAGCGTCTTGCCGCCCAGGAAAGCCACATCCGGGAACTCTTCGCAGCCATGGCTGATCTCGTATTCGTTGCGGAACTGGCCAACCTTCAGGAAGGTGATGACCTTGTCGTAGGGGCCTTCGGTGTAGAGCTGCAGCTGGCTGTGCTGATCGGTTACGCCCAGCGCCTTGGTGGGAGTCTGACCCACGTTCACGGCCATGCCCTTGCGGGTCACGTTCTTGCCGAGGCTCTCCGCCCACAGCTGGCAGAACCAGTCGGCCATGTACTTCAGGCTGTCCGCATAAGGCATGACCACCTGAATGTTAGCCTCCATATCCTGCATGGCGATGTACTGCAGCACCGCTTCCAGCAGGGCGGGGTTCTTCCACACGTCGTCGCTCTGGCAGCGCTTGTCCATGGCGGCGGCGCCTTCCAGCATTTCGCGGATGTCAATGCCGCACACAGCCGCGGGCAGCAGACCCACAGGACTCAGCTCGCTGAAACGGCCGCCTACGCTGGAGGGAATATAGAACAGCTCGAAGCCATGCTCCTTGGCCAGCTTGATCAGATTGCCCTTTTCGTGGTCAGTGGTGGCGATGATGTGCTTCTCCCAGCCTTCGCCCACTTCCTTCTTGAGCATTTCAGAAACGATCAGATACTGGCTCATGGTCTCGGCGGTAGCACCGGACTTGGTGATGACGTTGAAGCAGGTGCGCTTTACGTCGATGACGTCCATCAGAGCGGCCATGCGCTCGGGGTCGATGTTGTCTTCCACATACAGACGGGGGCCGCCGCGCTTTTCAGCGGGCAGTTCGTTATAATGAAGATGATTGAGAGCCTGCTGGATGGCGATGGGGCCCAGCGCGCTGCCGCCGATACCCAGCACCACAAACGCGTCAAACTCATTGCGGACGCGAGCGGCCACAGTTTCGATCTTCTCTACGATTTCCTTTTGATTATAGGGCAACTCCGTCCAGCCCAGCCAGCCGGTGCCGCGATTCTGTGCCACATTATGCTGAGCGGCGGCGGCAGCCTGCGCCATGCCGTCCACATGGTCAGCGTCGATCCCGTACTGGAAACCGACAACATCGCTCATCATGTGGTTGATGTCCAAAACGATCGGTTCATGATTGACCTTTGCCATAATCCCGTTCATCCTTTCCAAATGGGGTATCCTTAGTATTGTCCCCGCGGTAGTATAACATATTTTGTCGAACATTGGAAATGTTTTTTGCACCCGAAATTCTGCGTTTCCTTTCCACATTTTGCCGAATTGGCATTCATTCGCCCAAATGATCCTTTCTGAAAAAATGAACGCAGTGCCTTGCTTTTTTTCGCAGAATGTGGTAACATATTCTCTGTACTTGCCGAAGTGATGGAATGGCAGACGTGACGGACTCAAAATCCGTTGGTAGCGATACCGTGCGGGTTCAAGTCCCGCCTTCGGCACCATATTAAGTACCGGCTTTTGATACAAAGGCTGGTGCTTTTCTTTTATCTTAGGGTGGATCAAATGCCCTTGCCACAAGGGTTTTCCCGGGCATTTTCCTGGAAAGGTATCCTGATATGACTTTCATTGATAAACGGAGCTTCGTGCCCGGCGTGCGGACTTCGGCTGACGCCACGCCGCACAGGCAGCATAGCAACAGGAGGACGGATAGAAAGCGTTTCATGGACTACACCTCCTTTTAACATTGAAGAATATTTTTTCGCTTATGGTGTTTTTAGGTATTCGCTCGCATAAACGAGAAAGCTGAAGAAGCATATCATCGAATTTCGGTCAACCAGTTCTACCATCATGAGGATAATGGGCCTAGAAGTTCGAAATTGCACGTTGCATCGGGTCTGTTTAAGCCTGCTGGAAAGATATTCGCAGGTGTCACCACGCACGTCTGACACCTTGGTTCCATTCATCAGCTGGCATATTTCATCCGGCGTGTCCGTCACCTTGGAAAACAACAGTTGCGTGGACAGCTTGAAAAAACGCGTCACCCATATATTTGAAGTAGCCGCTACTTTTATTGCCATGAAGCATTTCTCTAAAATGAAGAAAAATACCCAATCCTGCATGAAAGATTACATTTTTGCAGCAGGGAAGTCGCGGAACACGCTCTCCTTGAGATGTTGAACATCAATGGTGCGGTCGTCCACCTGTACCTCATCCGCAAAAATGCTCTGGTACTGCAGTACCAGTATGGCCGCTTTTTCCCCGAAGGGTGCCGGAAACATCCGGCCTGGTGATGCTGGGGAACCCTGAAAATCTCTCTACTGGCGTTTCCTATCAATTTGGATCATACGATTTCATTGTATTCTTGAACAATACCACCCTCAATCCTAACTTTCTCATCATGAATGGTTCTACAAAGGCGGTTTTCCCTTTCTTCCCGGCATTCCCAAAACTTTCCCTCGCATAAGGCATCCTCAAAATTCCATACTAGCCACTGCAAAGAGAAAACGGCAGGCAGAGCCAAAACGCGCGAAGCAAGCCGTCAAGGAGGCAGGGACAATGCGGGCAACCGGAATTGTGCGGAGGATCGATGAGCTTGGGCGCGTGGTGATCCCCAAGGAGATCAGAAGAACACTGAGGATCCGAGAGGGCGATCCTCTGGAAATCTACACCGACCGGGACGGCGAGGTCATTCTGAAAAAATATTCGCCCATCGGGGAAATGTCAGCGTTCGCCAAGGATTATACGGAATCCATTTTTCGCGCCATGGGTCATATTGCGTGCATCGTGGATCGGGATCAGGTAGTAGCGGCCAGCGGCGTAAGCAAAAAAGAATTGTCGGATAAGCCCATCAGCCCCGATTTGGAAACGGCAATTGCCAACCGGCAGACGGTGGCCATCAATCGGGCAGGCGGGGGAAAAATCGTGGCTGTGACCAACGAAGAAGACATCAACGGCTATACCGCTCAGGTAGTGTCGCCCATCATTGCCGACGGCGAGGCCATCGGCGCGGTACTGCTGCTTTCCAAGGAACAGGGCGCGCGAATGGGAGACGCGGAAATGAAGGTGGCGGAAACCGCCGCCGGGATCGTGGGCCGTCAGATGGAGCAATGAAGATGGAACAGCCAATGACAAACGTGGTAAAAGCTTGATAAACGGCGGCTATGCGCTTATAATAGGCATAACCGCCGTTTTTTTGGCAGGCGCTTCCAGAAAAGCCGCGCCTTGCGGACGCGGTCTGCCGTCATGCGCTTTTGAGCTGACGGGCCCATCAGATAGAAATGGAGGCTGCTTCGTTTGAGCAAAACACAAAAATCCATCGTAGGCGGAATGACGGTCCTCAGCGTGGTCGGAATCGTGAGCAAAGTGATCGGCGCGCTGCACCGCATCCCGCTGGCGTGGCTGATCAGCGATACGGGCATGGGCGTGTATCAGCTGGTTTTTCCCACCTATAATATGCTGCTGGCGATCTCCTCGGCGGGCCTGCCGGTGGCAATCAGTCGGATGGTGAGTTATTCGCTGGCGCGGGACGATCCCCGCAACGCCAAGCGTACCTTCCGCATCGCCTTGTGTTTCCTGTCGGCGCTGGGACTCATCGCCATGCTGCTGATGATCTTGTTCAGTCCCCAGTTGGCGGTACGCTCCAAGAACCCGGCTACGCAGTCCGGTTTTGTGACCATCGCCCCGGCCTTGCTGCTGGTATGCTCCATGTCGGCGCTGCGGGGCTTCATGCAGGGACAACAAAATATGGTGCCCACGGCCATTTCTCAGTTTATCGAACAGGTGGCCAAGGTGTTGATCGCGCTGCCGCTGGCTTATTGGGGCAGCAAGGTGTCGATCTCCTACGCCGTGGCGGGCGTATTGCTGGGTACCTCCATTGCCGAGGCGCTGGCGCTTTTATACATGATCTGCATCTATCTGCGGAACCGCAGGGAATTTCGCGAACTTCCCCAAAATGAAGAACTGCCGGTCAGCAGCGTGAAAAGCACCCTTTGGCGGCTGGTGGCGTTCAGCATTCCCGTCACCATTGGCGCGTGTATCGTACCGATCTCCGGCTTTATCGACAGCGGTCTGCTGCTGGGGCGGCTGATTCAGGCGGGGATCGAAGCGGACGAAGCAACGGCGCTGTATGGTCGCTATTCCGGCTATGTGCTGACGCTGATCAACGTGCCGTCCGCCGTAGCCGCCGCAATTTCCATGAGCCTTGTGCCGACGATCTCCGCCGCCATCGCCCGGGGAGACGGCAATTATATGCGCCGTCAGAGCGCTCTGGGGCTTCGGCTGGCCTTTGTGGTGGGAATGCCCTGCACCGTAGCTATGGCTGTGCTGAGCCAGCGGCTGCTCAGCCTGATGTTTCATTTTACTTCAGAAGCCAATCTGGTCAAAACCGGCCATATGCTTAGCCTGAGCGCTGTGACCATTGTTCTGTTTACGGTGGTGCAGGCTACCAGCGGGATCCTGCAGGGACTGAAAAAGCAGTGGGTGCCCATGGTAACCTTGCTGGCAGGCGTGTGCGTCAAGATCTTCCTGAACTATACGCTGATCGCCATTCCTCAGATCAATATATACGGCGCGTCCCTTGCGTCCATTACCTGCTATACCATCAGTATGCTGCCGAATCTGTATTTCGTACACAAATATACCGGCCTGAAAGCGGAGCCGGTCAGCATTTTCTTGAAGCCCACGCTGGCCTCGGCGCTGATGGGCGCGCTGGTGATGCTTCTGTCCCGTTGGCTGCCGTCCGGGCGGCTATGGACGATTCTGATCGTATTGGTGGGCATTGCCGCTTATGCCGGTTTTGCCCTGCTGACGGGAGCTGTACAGAAGAGCGACCTTGCGCCTCTGCTTCGCAGGGGGAAGAAAGGAGCGGAATAAACCGTGGCGGTTTTGAGCGTTGTTTCTTTAGGAACCGGGAGCGCCGAGTATCTGACTCGCGGCGGAGAAGCGGCCATGCGGAACGCAAAACAACTGGTGCTTCGGACGGGCCGCAGCCCGATAGCGTCTTTTTTGACCGAGCAGGGGTTCGACTTCGATACACTGGATGACCTGTACGAACAGTGCGAGGACTTCGACGCCTTTCATCAGGCAGCCGCAGTAACGCTGTTCAGCCGTATGAAGGAGGGCGACCTGTGCTACGTGGTCAGCGACGCGGCTTTTGACGGTACGGTGTTTGCTCTGCAAAGGCTGAAACCGTGGGATTTGGAACTAAGGATCGTGCCGGGCGTCAGTCTGGCGGATTGCTGCCTTTCGCTGATCAAGCGGCAGAGCGGCCACGTTCGGATCATGTCCGCCTGCGAACTGGAAGAAAGCAAGCTGCTCCCGGACGAGCCACTGCTGCTTTGTGAACTGTATTCCCGGGAATGCGCGGGCGATTGTAAGCTGAAGCTGATGGAGCTTTTGCCGGATGAACTGCCCGTTACGCTGATTA
Source organism: uncultured Eubacteriales bacterium (assembly GCA_900548145.1). Classification (GTDB taxonomy): domain Bacteria; phylum Bacillota; class Clostridia; order Christensenellales; family Aristaeellaceae; genus Limiplasma. The sequence continues at coordinate 20,817 of URJB01000001.1, forward strand.
CGGGCCGGGAAGAAGACGGAACCCTGCAGGCAGAAGAAATTCCGCTGATGGAGTTAGATCGTCAGGAAAAGTACGATCATCTGATGGCAGTGTATATCCCGCCGGTGCCCATGGAGCAGCGCACCCGGTATGATATGGACGATCTTGTCCGTATCATGGCCCGTCTTCGTTCCCCGGAGGGATGCCCGTGGGATCGGGAACAGACCTACGAAACCCTGCTGCCTTATCTTCTGGAGGAAAGCTACGAGTATATTCAGGCTGTCCGGGAGGACGACCCCGATCATATGTATGACGAGTTGGGCGACGTGCTTCTGCAGGTGGTGTTCCATGCGGAGATCGGCCGCCAGCACGGGGATTTCGACATTCTGGATGTGACCACCGCCATCTGCCACAAGATGATGGAGCGCCATTCCCATATTTTCGGCGGCGCGTCGGCGGATACGCCGGAGGAGGTCGCCCAAAACTGGGAAGCCATCAAGCGCCGCCAGCGGGGAATCACCACGGCGCAGCAGGCCATGCGCGACGTTTCGAAGGGACTTTCTCCGACAATGCGGGCGGGAAAGGTGCAGCAAAAGGCCGCACGGGCCGGTTATGTGTTCCCGGAGGCGGAAGACGCGCTTCAGGCCGTGCGGAATGCTGCGGTCAAGGTGGGGGAGACGATGAATCGAAAGCGCGACCCGGAAAAAGCACTGGGGGAAATGCTTTTTGACGCAGTCAATGTGACCCGCCTTTGCGGCAAAAGCGCCGATATTGCTCTGAATGAAGCGACTGATCGCTTTATCGATCGCTTTTCAACGGCCGAAACTGCCACAAATGCGGCCAAAAACGCGCCAAATACTTGACTTTACGGGATTTCGATGTATACTTGAACTTGGAAAAGCAAGCAGGACAACGGTCTTCATTGGAAGGACGGGAAATGTTGGCTTTTCATAGACCGTGAATCAACCACGAACCTCTGATTCGTGGGATAACAAAAGGAGGACACATTTATGAACAAAGCTGAATTGACTGCTGCTATCGTTAAGAAGACCGGTTTTACCAAGAAGGACGCTGAAAAGGCGCTGGGCACCGTGACTGAAGTGATCGCCGAAGCACTGGCCGCCGGTGAAAAGGTTCAGGTCGTGGGCTTCGGTTCCTTCGAAGTGCGTAATCGTCCCGCCCGCGTTGCCCGCAATCCCCGCACTGGCGAGCAGATCGAGATTGCCGCTTCCAAGGCTCCCGTTTTCAAGGCTGGTAAGGCCCTGAAGGACAGCGTGAACAAGTAAGTTCTGAAAATAAGCCGTTGTCACCGATAGCGGTTATAGCGTCTGCATTCCTGCAGGCGCTTTTTTCTATCAAAACGAACGTGGAGCAATAGGAACGCTGATATTTGATGACTTTATGTTATCCACCCTTTATCGGTCGCCTTGCTTTTGCGGCTGTAGATGGCGAACTTCATTCCAACTCCTCCGGCTTCATTTTGTTTTTCAGGAACAATAGAGTCGGCTTTGGGGGCAGCTTCTATATAGGATCTGTTATTCAAAAACGAAAAAAACGGCGAGCCATTTGCCCACAGCCGTTGGAATTACCGTTTCCAGCGCTTCATAGTCTTTTCGTGTTTTTCCCTGTAGGCTTGAGAAAATTTTTCCGCCGACACGCCATACAAGCCATGGTATCTGCGAAAAGTATCATGACATCCTCCATTTTTTTCGATCAAATGGCGGCGCAACTCTCCTGCCTGCACCAACTGGTCAAGACTTTTTAATGCGTCAACGACCAAATTCCAACCGACAGAAGTGTCATACATGGGAAAACCATCCTTGGTGGGAGCGGTGGCAGCGGCGATCATATCATGCTTTTAGGGAAAGAAAATTCGATAGTACACGCGCCCCAGAAACTGGAGAAAGCGATGGCAGAGTGAACTACCGGCATGGCGTATGCGCCCACGTTCTGCTCCTTCAGAGAAGGCGAGAACACAGTTGGCTGGTCTTATTCTTATAGAATTTGGCAAACTCTTTCAGGAACACGTTTTTCCACGTTGACGGAAGGCCGATCGTCTGTAAAGTCTGAAGCCCCTGACCGCTCAATGGAACGCCATGGCTCCCCTGCACCGGCTTGATCAGCTGGAGGAGATGCAGGGCATTACCGTTTATCTGGCCGGAAACAGCAGTTCTTTCACCACCGGCAGCGATTTCGTCATTGACGGTGCTTTTACCTGCTTCTGATCGTTTGCTCAATTATCCAAATAAGCAAAAAGCACCCGGGGAGTTTATCTCCCCCGGCGCTTTTGCAATAGCCCCCAACTGCATAAAAAGGGAAGCAAGGCAAAAGCTGAACGATCCACTTCAAAAGGAGGGGCTTATGCGTAAAGATAATCCACCGATTCCCGTAGGCATTGAGACAGGCGGCTTGGAAAGCTTACAGCGTTTTGAGACGCACTGGAAAGTTCAAAAAAAGGAAATTCTTTTCGGATGTTCCGCGTCGGTTCAGGAGGCGGGGCTTCAACAAATCTCAAGCAGAAAAAGCCAGGGATAAGCTAAAACGGCGTTCATGTTCCAATACGAACAGGCTCTGTATGCCCAAGTGGCCTTGCTTGATTGTCTTTCGAAGCAAGGCCATTTTTGGAGGTACTGGATCTTTTATCAGGAAGGGGCCCCGGTGGTAGCTGCGACGGTCTGAGTGGCTTCGCAGGCAGGAGCGGCTCCCGCCTTTTCCGCTGCCAGAATGGATGTGCCAACAGGCTGCGGAAGCGTTGGTTCCTTCTCGGGAAGAGCAGCCTGAAGCGGCAAAAGCATTCGTTCCAGTGCTTCCTCCAATCGGGCGATCGGCACTACTTGAATCGTCGTGTGTTCGAAACGTTCCAGCTGGTTTTCGGATGGGATCAACACGGTCGTCAATCCAGCGTGCTCGGCGGCTTCCACCTTGCTGGGGACGCCGCCTACCGGCTTCACAATGCCCAGCACGGAAACCTCGCCCGTCACCGCAACATGGCCGTCCACCGGCCGGCCCGTCAGCGCGCTGGCCGCTACCACTGCCATGGCCACGCCTGCCGAGGGGCCGTCTACCGGCGCACCGCCGGGAAAATTGATGTGCAGGTCGTGATGTTCTGTATCATAACCCATGCCGGAAAGCAGGGTCATGACGTTTTCCAGCGAACAGCGAGCCGTGGACTTGCGCTTGATCTTTCGGGAATCCGCGCCGATTTCTTCTTCCTCCGCAATGCCGGTGATAGTTATCCTGCCGCTGCCGGGATGGGCGACGGCTTCGATTTCCATGGTAGCGCCCTGATGACTGCCCACCACAGCAAGGCCATGCACCACTCCGACTCGATTGCAGGTGTCCGCCTTCTGGTCAGGCCGGGCCGCATAGTGCCCGGAATAAATGACCCATTCTACGTCTTTCTTCTCAATATTCGTGCGGTTTTCCATCTGGGCCAGACCTGCGCACATCTGGACGATGTTGACTGCATCCCGGCCGCAGGAGGCAAAACGCCCTACCAGCGACGCATCCTCGTGCGTAATGGTAAAGCCCGCTCGTTCAGCGGAATGATAAGCAATATCCGTCACCTCTTCCGGCTCCAGCGCCCGGAAGTACACCTCCATGCAGCGGGAACGCAGCGCGGGCGAAATTTCCGACGGGCTGCGGGTAGTTGCACCCACCAGCCGGAAATCGGCTGGCAGCCCGTTTTTGAAAATATCGTGGATATAACGCGGAATGGAAGTGTCCTCAGGACTGTAATAGGCAGACTCCAGCATGACCTTCCGATCTTCCAGCACCTTGAGCAGCTTGTTCATCTGAATGGGATGCAGTTCGCCGATCTCATCCAGAAACAGCACGCCGCCATGGGCCTTAGTCACTGCGCCGGGTTTCGGCTGAGGAACGCCCTGCACGCCCAGCGGGCCTGCGCCCTGATAAATCGGGTCGTGCACACTGCCGATCAGCGGGTCTGCTATCGCCCGTTCGTCAAAACGGACGCAGGTAGCGTCCATTTCGATGAAGGGCGCGTTGGAGCGAAAGGGCGTTCCCGGGCTCTTTTTGGCTGCTTCCAGCACCAGACGGGCGGCGCAGGTCTTTCCGATGCCCGGAGGGCCGTAGATGATGACGTGCTGCGGATTTTTGCCGCAAAGGATCGCTTTCAGGGATTTGATCCCGTCCTCCTGACCCACGATGTCCGAAAACTTGGCGGGGCGAACTTTTTCCGCCAGCGGTTCGCTGAGCCGCAGCGTCCGCAGTTTTTGCAGCTTTTCCAGTTCCCGTCCGCTGTCGCGACGGTGAGAAGGCTGCGATTTCTGCTGGCTGCGGAGCTGGGTGTAGAAGTAAATGCCCACGATGCAGGTTACCAGCAGCTGAATCCCAAATAAAACCATGCTGACCAATCCAAAACCCCCAATCCCGGCGGAACGTTTGCGTTCCGTCCGTTGGTATCATGTGAGAAACGCTGCGGTTCCATGTATGGGGGTTCCTGCCAGATTTGCCGTGTTTTTTCGGCTCTTTTTCTGTTTCTTTTCCGTTTCTACGCCCTTCGTCATTGACAAATGAAAAATCTGCGGTATAATGACGGCGGAAATAAAGAAAGGGGGGAAGAACCATGCAGGAAAATCAGCGCCTGCGTCAGGTGTCTTCCGCCCATATGCCCGTGGCGGCTTTCTTTGCGTTTGCGATGCGCTATTTTGCGTATCGCTTTTTTTATCTGTATTTTTCCTTTTACTTTACGAAGGAAGCACAAGCGCAAGGGAGCGTCCAGTGGGCGCGGTAACAATCGCGGTTTTTCCAAGAGCGATTTCCTTTGCGGGAAATCGCCTTTTGTTTTGGAAAACATTTTTCGGCGTTGGCCGGAAGAAAACAGAGTTTCAGGAGGATACGGCAGATGGATGAGCTTCAGCAGGCAAGAGTGGAAATCGACGCGGTGGATCAGGAAATGGCCCGGCTTTTCGAACGCCGCATGGCGGCGTGCCGTCAAGTGGCTCAGTATAAGAAGGAACGCGGTCTGCCGATTCTGGATGCAAACCGGGAAGCGGCAGTGATCGAACGCGGCGCGCAGCGGGTGGAGGAGCCTGACCTGCGGGAGTATTACATCTGCTTTCTCCGGGATGTGATGAAGACCTCCCGTTCCTATCAGAGCCGCCTGAATGAAGGGATGAAGGTCATCTATGCCGGGGTCGAGGGCGCGTTTGGGTATATTGCCTCCAAACGGGCTTTCCCCGAGGCGAAGCTGACCGCTGCCAGCGACTTCACGGAGGCCTACCGTGCGGTAGAAGCGGGGAAATATGACTGCGCTGTGCTGCCCATCGAAAACAGCTATGCGGGTGATGTGGGCGCAGTGATGGATCTGATGTTCTCCGGCAGCCTGTATGTCAATCGGATGATCGAATTGGAAGTGGAGCATAACCTGCTGGGCTGCCATGGCGCAAAGCTGAATGAGATCCGCACGGTCGTCAGCCACCCGCAGGCGTTAGAACAGTGTGCGGAGTTCATCCGCTCCCATGGCTGGCAGACGCTTTCTTATTCCAACACCGCGCTGGCGGCTCAATATGTGGCCGGCCAGAACGACCCCACCGTTGCCGCCATTGCCTCCGAAGAAACAGCGGAACTGTACGGTCTGGAGCTCTTGAGCAAGGGCATCAACGCATCTCGCATCAATACCACCCGTTTCGCCGTTTTCTCCCGGGCACTGCATCTGCCCGCCGCGGACAGCCGCACGGGAAACGAGCATTTCATTCTGGTGTTCACCACCAAGAACGAGGCGGGCGCGCTGGCCCAGCCCCTGAATATCATCGGCGCGCACGACTTCAATATGCGCAATCTGCGCAGCCGCCCCATGAAGAACCTGATCTGGAACTATTATTTCTTTGTGGAGGCCGAAGGAAATATCAGCAGCGTCAGCGGTCAGAATATGCTCCGAGAACTTTCAGCCGTGTGCGCACGGCTGAAGCTGGTGGGCACTTATAGCGGGGTGAAAGCATGATCCTTCCGGTAGAATATCCCGGCGGCAGTTACGACATTGTATTGGAACGCGGGGCGCTGGCACGGGCGGCGGAGTATCTGCCCCGGACGGGCAAGGCACTGATCGTCACGGATGACGGCGTTCCTGCGGCCTACGCCCGGCAGATCGCCTCTGTGTGTCCCGGCTCGACGATCGTGGCCCTTCCGCAAGGGGAAAAAACCAAGAGTTTGGATAACCATCGCGCGCTTTTGAGCCGAATGCTGGAACTGAACTTTCTCCGTACCGATCGGGTCATTGCCGTGGGCGGCGGGGTGATGGGCGATTTGGCCGGGTTTGCTGCGGCGGTCTATATGCGGGGCATTGATTTCTACAATATCCCCACGACGCTGCTATCGCAGGTGGATTCCTCCATCGGCGGCAAGGTGGCGGTGGACATGGACGGCGTAAAAAACGTGATCGGCGCGTTTTATCAGCCCCAAAAGGTCTTGATCGACCCGGATACTCTGAACACGCTGGATCGCCGGCAGTTGTCGGCAGGTTTGGCCGAGTCCATAAAGATGGCTGCTACCAGTGACCGCACATTGTTTGAAAAAATCGAACAGAGCGAAAAGCTGGAAGATATTTTGGATGAAGTGATCGAAGGCTCTCTGCGCATCAAGCGGGACGTAGTGCAGCAGGATCCCACCGAGAAGGGGCTGCGACGGGTGCTGAACTTCGGTCATACGGTGGGCCACGCTATTGAAAGCGCCATGGACGGCCAGTGGCTCCACGGAGAATGTGTGGCGGCGGGAATGCTGCCAATGTGCTCGCCGAAAGCCCGGCAGCGCATCGCACGAGTGCTGGAAAAGTACGATCTTCCCACCCATACCGACCGAACGGCGGATGAACTGCTTTCCTATATCCAACATGATAAAAAAGCCGCAGACGGCGGCGTGAAAGCGGTCTGCGTGGACGAGATCGGCAGCTTTGTATTCCGACAGATGAACCTTGCGGAAATCGCAGAAAGGATCCGGCAATGGCAGTGAAAAATTCCTTCGGGTCCAGCATTACTCTGACTTTGTTTGGAGAAAGCCACGGCCTGGCCGTGGGCGCGGTGCTGGACGGCCTGTGCCCGGGAATGCCGGTGGACGAAGAAACAATCGCGGCGCTTCTGTCCTGCCGCCGCCCTTCCTCCGGCACAGACACTGCCCGGCGGGAGCCGGACGCTTTCCAGCTGGTGAGCGGCGTATGGCAGGGCAAAACCACGGGGACGCCTCTGTGCATCCTGATCCCCAACCAGGAGCAGCACAGCGGCGACTATTCGGTGCTGCTAGGCAAGGCTCGGCCCTCTCATGCGGACTTTGCTGCCTATTGCAAATATCACGGCTATGAGGACGCGAGGGGCGGCGGACACTTTTCCGGCCGAATCACTGCGGCGCTGGTAGCGGCAGGCGGCATTCTGCTGCCCGCACTGGCACGGCTGGGCATTACGGTCGGGACACATATCCGCCGCTGCGCCCAGGTGGAAGACCGGGCGTTTGCCGATTTGGAAAAGGATGTTGCCACATTGTCCGAAACAGTCTTTCCTACGCTGGATATCCAGCAGGGCGAAGCCATGCAGGCTGCTATTCTGGCCGCCAAGGCAGAGCGGGACAGCGTGGGCGGGGTAGTGGAAACGGCCGTATTGGGAATGCCCTGCGGCGTAGGGGAACCATGGTTTGACAGCGTGGAAGGGCTGCTTTCCCATGCGCTGTTCTCGCTGGGCGGCATAAAAGGCGTAGAGTTTGGCGATGGTTTTGCTTTGGCGGAAGGCACGGGGAGCCGCTGCAACGACCCGTTTCGGCTGGAAGATGGGCATGTGGTGACAGCTTCCAACCACAATGGAGGGATCAACGGCGGCATTACCAACGGAATGCCCATCCTGTTCCGCTGTGCGGTAAAGCCCACGCCATCCATTGCCCAGCCACAGCAGACCGTTGATTTTCTGAAAAATGAGGAGATCGACCTGACCATTGCAGGGCGGCATGACCCGGCTATCGTGCGTCGGGTATGCCCAGTGATCGACAGCGTGACGGCACTGGTGCTGTGCGACCTGCTGGCCGGGCGCTACGGAACGGATATTTTCCTCAAAAGCAGGGAGGCTTTCTGATGGAAACAGGGCTGGAATACGGTCTGATCGGCGCAAAACTGGGACATAGCTTTTCCCCGGAAATTCATGCCAAGATCGGCCATTATCCCTATGAACTTCGGGAACTTAGCCCGGAAGGCGTTCACCAACTGCTGGAAGAACGAACTTTCCGGGGCCTGAACGTCACCATTCCCTATAAAGAACTGGTGATTCCTCTGCTGGATGAAATTTCCGACCGAGCCCGAAAGATCAGAGCCGTCAACACCATTGTGAACCGAAACGGGCGGCTGTATGGCGACAACACCGACTACTCCGGGGCGGCGGCATTGATCCGACACGCAGGGGTGGAAATTTCCGGCAGAAAAGTGCTGATTCTGGGCACTGGAGGCACCTCCAAGACCCTGCGGGCCGTGACGGAGGACATGGGCGCTCGGAAGATCGTGAGGGTCTCCCGGCACAGCTGCGAAGGGCTTTGCACCTATGAAGAAGCTGCCAGACTTCATTCCGATGCGCAGGTGATTGTTAATACCACGCCGGTGGGCATGTTTCCCAATGTAGACGGCTGCCCGCTGGAAGTGGAGCAGTTCCCCGCCTTGGAGGGCGTAGTGGACGTGGTGTATAACCCGCTGTCTACCCGGCTGGTGCAGGCGGCCCGGCAGAAGGGCCTTCCCGCTGAGGGCGGGCTGTATATGCTGTGTGCGCAGGCAGTTTATGCCGCAGGCCGGTTCTTTGACCGGGAGATAGACGACAGCCGGATTGAAGGAATTTACCGCTCGGTTCTGCGAGAAAAGCAGAACGTGGTGCTTATCGGGATGCCCTCCTGCGGCAAGACCACCGTGGGTCGCTGGGTCGCACGGCGGTTAAAACGCCCCTTCCGTGATACGGACAAGCTGATTGTCCGGCGGGCCGGAAAATCCATTCCTGAAATTTTTGCCGAAAAAGGTGAGACGGGTTTTCGGCAGATGGAAGCGGAAATTGTAGCGGAAGCAGCCCGGGAAAGCGGCGTGGTCATCGCCACCGGCGGCGGCTCCGTCCTAAATCCGGAAAGCGTGCGGCGGCTGAAACAGAATGGACGGATCTATTTTCTGGATCGCCCGTTGGAGCAGCTTTGCCCCACCGGCGACCGCCCCCTTTCCAGCAATGCGGACGCGCTGCGGAAACGTTACGAGGAGCGCTACCCGCTGTATAACGCCGTGTGCGATCAGCGCATCCCGGCAGAAGGCACCATCGAGGAAAACGTGGAGCTGGTTCTGAACGCCGCAGACTTCGGCAAACGAACGGCCAGATAAAACGTTATCCAAAAGGCGGGAGAAAGTTATGAGAGCAATCATTGGGCCGGGTCCGGCCCGGGGACGTATCAACGCGCCGCCTTCCAAGAGCTGCGCCCACCGGCTGCTGATCGGTGCATCGCTGGCGGAAGGGGAAAGCCTTCTGGACGGTGCAGCTATGAGTCAGGATATTCTGGCGACCATGGACTGCGTTCGGGCACTGGGAGCGGAAATCCGAGTGGAAAACGGACATTTGTGGGTGAAGGGCTGCGGCGGACGTCCTCTGGTGAAAGATTCACTGCCGGTGCTTCCCTGCCGGGAAAGCGGAAGCACTTTGCGGTTTCTGATCCCGACGGCGCTGTGCGCAGGGGGCGGCGTTTTTCAAGGCGCGGAACGTCTGATGGCCAGAGGCGTAAGCGTCTACGAGGAACTGCTGAAGGAGCGCGGTGTGACGTTCGCCGGTGAAAGAGATTCCCTGACGGTGAAGGGAAAGCTGCGACCGGGGCTGTACCGGCTGCGGGGCGACGTCAGCAGTCAGTTTATTTCCGGGCTGCTGTTTGCCCTGCCTTTGCTGAAAGAGGACAGCGCGATCGAAATCCTTCCGCCGTTTGAAAGCCGCGGCTATGTGGACATGACCCTTGAAGCGCTGGACGTTTTCGGCATTCGGGTGGACAGACAGGGAGAGATGCGCTTTCTCGTACCCGGCGGGCAGTGCTACCAGCCCGCACAGGTCACGGTGGAGGGCGATTGGTCGCAGGCAGCGTTCTTTTATGGACTGAACGCGCTGGGCAGTCAGGTGGAAGTGACGGGCCTCCGCTCCGACAGTCTGCAGGGGGATCGCGTCTGTGAACGGCTACTGAAAGAGATGACCGGCGGCTCCCTTCAGGCTGATTTGTCTGACTGCCCCGATCTGGCTCCCGTGCTGTTCGCTGTGGCGGCAGGGCTGGAAAATGGGGCGAACTTTACCGGCACGCGGCGGCTGGCCATCAAGGAAAGCAACCGGGCTTCCGCTATGGCGGACGAACTGGCCAAATTCGGCGCGGAGATCAGCGTGGGGGAGAACGAAGCGAAAATCGACCCTGTGACGTTGCATCGCCCCAAAGAAATCTTGCAGGGTCACAACGACCATCGGGTAGTCATGGCGCTTGCCGTACTGGCGACACGGTTTGGCGGTGTGATCGACGACGCGCAGGCGATTTCCAAGAGCTACCCGGAATTTTTCCGGGATTTGGCCGGGCTGGGCGTGCAGGTCCGCACGGAAGAAGATCAGGAAGGTGAAACCGCATGACGCTGGATAAAGACAAAAAGATTCTGATCGTTGGCCTTGGCCTGATCGGCGGCAGTTATGCTGCAGCTCTTAGTCAGAACGGCTGGGAAGTCGGGGCGATCGACCCTGATCCACAGGCAATCGCCTTTGCTGAAAAAGCAGGATTCATTCGTCATGGGCGCACAGAGCCGGAGGCAGAATATGTTGGCAAGTTTGACATCGTCGTGTTTGCCTTGTATCCCCACGTGCTGCTGGAATGGCTGGAAAAGTACGGCCCATGGCTGCGTGATGGAGCGCTGGCGACAGATGTGACGGGTGTCAAGAGCGGCGTAGTGGAAAGGGCGCAGGCGTTGCTTTTCCCACGGGTGGAATTCATCGGCGCGCATCCCATGGCGGGCCGGGAGGTCAGCGGCGTGGAAAATGCCCGGGCAGACCTGTTTCGGGGAGCTAACTACATCGTGACTCCCACTTCCGCCAATACCGAAGAAGCCATCACCTGCTGTGAAGCGCTGGGACGGACGCTGGGGGCAAGGAATATCAGCCGGTTAACGCCCAAAGAGCACGATGAAATGATCGGCTTTCTGTCCCAGCTGACCCACTGCATCGCCGTGGCGCTGATGACCTGCAAAGAGTCCCGCCATCTGGTGGATTATACGGGCGATTCATTCCGGGACTTGACCCGCATTGCGAAGATCAACGAAAACATGTGGACAGAACTGTTCCTGTGGAATCGGGAGGAGCTGCTGAGCCAGATGGATTTATTTATCGCCCACTTTGCCAAGCTGCGGGACGCGCTGGCACAGGGAGACGAGGAGACCATGAAGAGCATGATGCGCCTTTCTACCGAGCGCAGACGCTATTTTGACAAGAAACCAGACTGACGTAAAGCAATCAAACAACGAAGGGAAGACGACATAATGAATATGGAATTCAGACGGAAATTGCCCGGGCCGGAGGAAGTTATCCAGATGTACCCGGTATCGGAGGAATCCAAGCGTCAGAAAGCCAAAAACGATGAAGAAATCCGTAAAATTTTTACGGGAGAAAGCGACAAACTGCTGCTGGTCATCGGCCCCTGTTCCGCCGATCGGGAAGATGCGGTGCTGGATTATATTTCCCGGCTGCGCCCGCTGCAGGAAAAGGTGCAGGACAAAATTGTGATCGTGCCCCGTATCTACACCAACAAGCCCCGCACCACGGGCATCGGCTACAAGGGAATGCTGCACCAGAGCGACCCCACAGGTCGGCCGGATATGCTGCGCGGCCTGATGGCCATCCGCCGCCTGCATGTGACCGCTTTGGCCCAAACGGGCTTTTCCGGGGCGGACGAGATGCTCTACCCTGAAAACCACCGCTATCTGGCAGACATTCTTTCCTATGTGGCGGTCGGGGCCCGTTCGGTAGAGAACCAGCAGAACCGGCTGACTGCCAGCGGTCTGGATCTGCCTGTCGGCATGAAAAACCCCACCAGCGGCGACCTGTCCGTCATGCTGAACGCCGTTCGCGCGGCGCAGGTGGGCCACGTCTTCAGCTACGGCGGCTGGGAGGTGGAAAGCAAGGGCAATCCGCTGGTTCATTGCGTGCTTCGCGGGCGGGTAAACCAGTATGGCCAGTCCTTCCCCAATTACCATTATGAGGACTTGAGCCAGTTGAGTCAGATGTACGCAGAAAGCGGCCTGAAGAACCCCGCTGTGATCATCGACACCAATCATTCCAATTCCGGCAAGAAGTGGATGGAGCAGGCCCGTATTGCCAAGGATATCCTGCACAGCACCCGCCATTCTGCCGACATCTGCCAGCTTGTCAAGGGCCTGATGATCGAATCCTATATCGAGGACGGCTGCCAGAAGGTGGAAGAGGGCGTGTACGGGAAGTCCATCACCGACCCCTGCTTGGGCTGGGAAAAGACGGAACAGTTGGTCATGGAAATCGCTTCCCTGCGCTGAAAGGGCTGAAAAGTCTTTCAAAATTTCCGTTTTTCATTTACAAACCGGAATCCTCGTGCTATAATCAAATCTGCGTGTAAACGCGCGGAAGAACCGCTGCCGCAGCTTACTGAACGCCAACGGCAGGCTATGACAGCGGCGATTACCAGCGGCGCGGGATATCCCGCGACCAGTTAAGGAGGCAAACCTACCATGGAAAAGTCCGAAATCATCAAGACTTATGCCCGTCACGAAGGTGACACCGGTTCCCCTGAGGTTCAGATCGCTCTGCTGACCGAACGCATCAACCACCTGAACGAGCACCTCAAGCTCAACAAGAAGGATCACCACAGCCGTCGCGGTCTGCTGCTGATGGTTGGTAAGCGTCGCGGTCTGCTGGACTACCTCAAGAAGACCGATATCGAGAGCTATCGTGCTCTGATCGCTCAGCTGGGTCTGAGAAAGTAATTTCGGAAATGCAACCGTGTTTGGCGGGGCAATCCCTCCAAACACGGCTGTTTTTGCATGAACGCATTCTTCCAAATCGACGAACGCAGCTTCGTGCAAAGAGAGGTTGGCGCCCGGCAACGAGGCCAGGCGCAGGAAGAAGAGGAGAAAGAGAATGGATTACAGAGTGTTCACAACAGAACTGGCGGGTCGGCCGCTCAGCATCGAATTCGGCAAGTATGCTCAGCAGGCGGCTGGTTCCGCTTTCGTCCGCTACGGCGATACCGTCGTCATGGTCAACGTGACTATGAGCGCCCAGCCCCGGGAAGGCGTGGATTTCTTCCCTCTGGCTGTGGACTTTGAAGAAAAGCAGTATTCCGTGGGCAAGATTCCCGGCGGCTTCATCAAGCGCGAGGGTCGTCCCACCGAAAAGGCGACCCTGACCTGCCGCCTGATCGACCGTCCCCTGCGGCCCCTGTTCCCCAAGGGAATGCGCAACGACGTTCAGGTGGTGGCTACCTGCCTGAGTATTGACAAAGATATTCCCCCGGAAGTGCCCGCGATGATCGGTTCCTCTGCGGCGCTGTCTGTCAGCAATATTCCGTGGAACGGCCCCACCGGCACCGTGGTCGTGGGCTGTGTGGACGGCGAGCTGGTCATCAACCCCGATGAGCAGCAGCGCGCCAAGAGCTCTTTGCATCTGACCGTCAGCGGCACTCGTGATGCCGTCCTGATGGTGGAAGCTGGCGCGAACGAAGTTTCCGAAGAACTGATGCTGAAAGCCATCCTCTTTGCTCATGACGAAATCAAGAAGATCGTTGCTTTCATCGACGGCATTCAGGCGGAGATCGGCAAGGAAAAGGCTGAAGTGCCGCTGGTTGTCACCGGCGATGATGTGAAGGCCGCTGTGCGCGAGTACGCCTATGACAAGTGCTGCTGGGTGTTCGAGGCCTATGACCGCCATGAACGTCAGGATCGCGAGGCTCAGGTGAAGGCCGACTGCGCCGAATATTTTGCCGAACAGTTCGAAGGCCGTCTGGATGAGGTGGCCGATGCGCTGTATTACCTCAACAAGGAGATCATGCGCAAGAAGATCCTCGAAAAGGGCATTCGCCCCGATGGGCGCGGCCTGACCGACATTCGTCCTATCTGGTGCGAAGTCGGCGTTCTGCCCCGTACCCACGGCAGCGCCATTTTCACCCGCGGCGAAACGCAGGCCTTGACCGTGACCACGCTGGGCTCTATGAGCGACGTGCAGATGCTGGACGGTCTGGGCACTGAGGACAGCAAGCGCTATATGCACCACTACAACATGCCCCCCTACGCCACCGGCGAAGCGGGCCGCATGAAGAGCCCCGGCCGCCGCGAGATCGGTCACGGTGCGCTGGCGGAGCGTGCTCTGCTGCCCGTGATCCCTTCCGAGGAAGAGTTCCCCTATGCGCTGCGTCTGGTGAGCGAAATTCTGTCCTCCAACGGCTCCAGTTCCATGGCTTCCGTGTGCGGCAGCACCCTGAGCCTGATGGACGCCGGCGTTCCGATCAAGGCTCCCGTTGCCGGTGTGGCTATGGGCCTGATCAAGGATGCGGAAAGCGGCAATGTGGCCGTGCTGACTGATATTCAGGGTCTGGAAGACTTCCTGGGCGATATGGACTTCAAGGTTGCCGGTACGGTTAAGGGTATCACCGCTATCCAGATGGATATCAAGATCGCCGGTATCGACCGCACCATTCTGGAGAGGGCTCTGAAGCAGGCTTATGACGGACGGCTCCACATCCTGAAAATCATGCTGGAGACGCTGGCGCAGCCCAGAGAGCATCTGAGCAAGTACGCGCCCAAGATTGTCCGCTTCACCATCAATCCTGAAAAGATTCGCGAGGTCATTGGACCCGGCGGAAAGATGATCAACAAGATCATTGCCGAGACCGGCGTGAAGATCGACATTGAGGACGACGGTCGCGTGTACATTGCCACGCCCGATGAAGCCGCCGCTGCCAAAGCGCGCCGCATCATCGAAGGCATCGCCAAGGATATCGAGGTCGGGGATGTATATTTGGGCAAAGTCGTGCGCATCATGAACTTTGGCGCATTCATTGAGCTCACCCCCGGCAAGGACGGTATGCTCCATATCTCCAAGATGGCGGATCACCGTGTGGAGAAGGTGGAAGATGTGATGAACATCGGCGACGAGATCGAGGTCAAGGTCAGCGAGATCGACTCGCAGGGCCGCGTGAACCTGATCCGCAACGACATCACCTATCCCGCTGCCAGCGAAGGCGGCTCCCGTTCCGGCAACGGCGGACGCGGAAACCGGCCTCCCCGCAGGGATGGACGTCCCTTCGGCGGCGGAAACGATCGCACCTGAGGGTAAGTAAACAAGCGAAACAGCCGCCGGTTGCAGGACAAGCGCCTGAAACTGGGCGGCTGTTCGCCCATTATCAACCTTAGAGAAAGGAAAAAATTATGTTCGATCAGATCACTCTGCCAAACGGTCTGCGGGTGGTGGGGGAAAAACTCGGCCACATTCACAGCTGCACGGTGGGCGTGTGGGTGAAGGTGGGCAGTGTGAACGAGTTGCCCGAAGAAAACGGCCTGAGTCACTTTATCGAGCACATGGTATTCAAAGGCACGAAGAACCGTACTGCCAGGCAGATCGCCGAAGAAATGGACATGGTGGGCGGACAGCTGAATGCCTTTACCAGTAAGGAATGCACCTGCTTCTATGCCAAGGTGATCGACGAGGATCTCAAGTTGGCGGTGGATATTCTTTCCGATCTGGCCCTGCGCCCTACCTTCGATGAGAAGGAACTGAACAAGGAGCGGGGTGTGGTACTGGAAGAAATCGCCATGGTGGACGATACGCCGGAGGACATGGTTCACGAGCTGTTGGCTGAAGCCCAGTTCGACGGTTCTCTCAGTATGCCGATCCTTGGACCCCGGCAGCACATTGCTGCCTATTCCCGGGACGATCTGCTGGGTTATTGGCGCAGGCATTACGTTCCCCGGAATATGGTGGTTTCTATCGCCGGGAATTATGACTGGGACGCGTTTCTGTCGCTGGTGAACCAGTATTTTGACGCCTTCCCCAATCCAAATGCTGAAGAAACGCCCGATCATCCCCAAACCTTCCGCTCTGGACGACTGGCGCGGGAAAAGGATACCGAGCAGCTTCATATTTGTATGGGTTTCGAGGGAGTGCCGTCCGGAAGCGACGAGCTGTATGACATTTCCGTTTTCAACAATGTACTGGGCGGTGGCATGAGCAGCCGCCTGTTCCAGCGCATCCGGGAAGACTTGGGCATGGCCTACACCATCTACACCTATTCCGGGGCCTACAGCCATATTGGCTGTCTGAATCTCTATGTGGGCACGAATCCCGAAAACGGCGAAACGGTCATCCGGGAAATTCAGGAAGAACTTCGCAAGTGGAAGGCCGAGCCTATGAGCGAAAAAGAATTTTTGAGCGCGAAGGCACAGCTTCGCAGCGGGTATGTGATGGGGCTGGAAAGCTCCAGCGGTCGGATGCAGAGCCTTGGCCGGGGGATGCTTTTGCAGAACGAGCTTCGTTCCCCCGAAGAGGTGCTGGCGAAAATCGAGGCCGTCACCCCCGAGCGGGTCAACGCGGTGGCTGAAAAGGTGCTGCAATCCGTCCCTGCTGCGGCAGTGGTGGGCCAGAATGCCCAAAGCTACTTACAGAAGATGGGGGAAACTGCACTTGGATAAGCTGGATTCGATCTTCGAACTGCAAAAAGGCTTTCAGGATAAGCTGAAACGGGAGCGCAATCTGGACGGCATTCCCATGGAACAGTGGCTGCAGAAGCAGACGCTGGCTATGGTTTCCGAATTGGCAGAGCTGCTGGAAGAAGTCAATTTTAAGTG
The DNA here is from genome assembly GCA_900548145.1 of uncultured Eubacteriales bacterium. GTDB lineage: Bacteria > Bacillota > Clostridia > Christensenellales > Aristaeellaceae > Limiplasma. The sequence goes on from URJB01000001.1 coordinate 37,630, forward strand.
GTGGAAGAACCCTCATGAATTGAGCCCGGAGCGCATTCACGAAGAGTTGTCCGACATCCTGCATTTCTTCATCAGCATGTGCATTGAGTCCGGCATGACGGCGGACGACCTTTACCGCGTCTACGCGGGCAAAAATAAAGAGAACCATATGCGTCAGGATGGCACCAGCCAAAAGCACGGCTATGAAGTGCATCCCTGTGATGCAGAGCCCGCACAGCCCGTTGAAGGAAAATAAGATTCCTTTGTAAGCGGCATCAGACAAAAATTCACAAACAAAATCCCCCTTCTTCCGGGTAAGCTAATTCGGAAGGAAGGGGGATTTCGCATGAAAAGGGGAAGAAGGAAAATTGCACTGCTGCTTTGCGCAGCAATGTTGAGCTGTTTACAGGCCTGTGCCGGGAGCGCCGGAGCGGCTGGGGTAGATTCGGCAGCAACGAAAAAGCCTGTGCAAGTGCGTTGGCCCCAAGACAAGCTCAAAACGGGAAAGAATGGCGAGCTTCTCTTGCGGGTTTATGTAGTGGAAGACCAGCAAGTAGAAGAACGTGAACTGGAAAACTATGTAAAGGGCGTATTGGCGGGGGAAATGAAGAACGACTGGCCGCTGGAAGCCTTGAAAGCGCAGGCCATTTTGGCGCGGACGTTCGTGCTGAAATTCGTGCAGGAAAAAGAAAGTCAATATCCAGGGGCAGATATTTCCACCGATATTGAAGAAGCCCAGGCATATGACGCATCCGCCGTCAACGAGCGCATCCAGCAGGCCGTGGAGGAAACGCGCGGGCTAGTGCTGAGCTGCGAGGGAGAGCTGCCCTACGCGTGGTTTCACGCTCACAGCGGGGGCATGACCGAATATGCTCGGACAGGTTTGGGGTGGGAAAAGGATGAACCGGCCTATACGCAGCCAAGCAGGGGCACGGAGCCGGAACAACTGAGCGATGCAAAGGAAAATCAACAGCTTCAGGCAGCGGCAGAGTGGAAAGCTGATTTTACGTTTGCAGAATGGACAGCGGCTTGCCAAAAACAGGGCGTTCAGGTAGAGCCGCACGCAGGCAGTCAGCTACAGATCAGCCAGCGGGGCGAAAGCGGCCGTGCGGTTACACTGGAAATCGACGGTCAGTCCGTGAATGCGGCTGACCTGCGGTTGGCATTAGGCAGCACCAAAATGCGTTCCACCCTGCTGACCAGTCTGAAAATAGAGAACGGAAAAGTCCATATGGCTGGAAAAGGCTACGGCCATGGCGTGGGCATGAGCCAATGGGGAGCTTACGGCATGGCGCAGGAGGGCAAGTCGGCGGAACAGATCATCAAACATTATTTTCAGAAGGTGGAAATAGCCCAAATAGGGAATTGAAAACACGAAAAAAGACCGTCCGCTGTATTTTGGCAACGGACGGTCTTTTGAAAAAACAGAGTTTACTTGCCGAGCTTGATGCAGGCGGGGCCTTCGGGCCGGATATCCAGCACATTGCAGCAGTGCTGACCGAAAACAGACTCCATTTCCTTCACAAAGGAGTTCAGTTCCTTGGTGGGCACAAAGTTCAGCGTGGTGCCGGCAAAGCCGCCGCCATGAACGCGCCATGCGCCCTTTCCGGCGAGACGGCGTTCAGCCAGCATCAGCGCCAGACAAAGCTCCTGATGCTGGGGCGAGGCAAAAAGATTTTGCAGATAGCAATAGCTGCTGCGGCCGCTTTCGATCACCAGACGGAGAAAATCCTCCAGATTGTCCTCCTGCAGAGCCGTCACCTGATCGGAAACACGACGATTTTCGTCAAAGAAGTGGGTAGCGCGGAGAAGCGCCCGATCCACATTGGGTACATCCAGCTTTTCCCGAACCACGGGCAAACTCAAGAAGAAGCGCTCGGGCTGCACCTGACGCAGAACCTCCTGGCCGAAAACCCTGGCGACCGCCTTCATCTCAGCAGGAATGGAAGCGTAATCAGCCGTCAGATCGTCATGGCTTCCGCCGGTGTTAACAACCACCAGCGAATAGCCCTTCTTGGAGAAGTCGTAGTTCATGGGCTTCACCTGAGGATCATCGTTCTGGAAGTCGATGTATGCCAGTCCGCCAGTGCTACTGGCCATCTGATCCAGCAGGCCGCTGGGCTTTCCGAAGTACACATTCTCCGCAAACTGGGAAATCTTGGCCCGATGCTTGTAATCCAACGTACCTTGATTGTACAACTCATCAAAAATCGCGCACAGCATGACCTCGAAGGCGGCGGAGCTGCTCAGACCACTGCCGCCGCGAACCGTCGAAGTGACCGCTGCGTCAAAGCCGCCGATCTTGTAGCCTTCCTCCTGCAGCTTGTAGGCCACGCCTCGAATCAGCGCTGCGGTGGTGTTCTTTTCGTCCTCACGGGCTGCAAGGTCGTCCAGAGAAATGGAAATCGCCGGATAACCCTCGCTGTGGACGTTCACCACGCCGTCCTCACGGGGAGAAACGGCGGCAACGGTATCCAAATTGACGGCGGCGGTCAACACCTTGCCGCGGTTGTGGTCGGTATGGTTGCCGGAAATCTCCGTGCGTCCGGGAGCACTGATCATGTACACCGGGCCGGAGGTGTTGAACAGATCCTCATGGCGCTTAAGCAGGGCCGTATAACGGGTGGTCTGGGCCACCATCATGCCTTCACGCTGGCCGTAGAGAGTGTTGAGTCGCTTCATGACCTCGGGGGTTTTCAACTGCCGAATCATCTGTGCGTACTGGCTCATATTCATTCCCATCCTTTGCTTGTGATCCCATGCCTGTGGGACGGTTACTCCTGTGTTCTCAAGGCAACGCGCTGCCAGAAGTCGATCATTTCCTGCATTCCCTTCTCCCGGATCGTCTGACGGAACTCGGCGATGGTATCGTCGTTCAGATCCGTTTCACCCAAGACAAACCGCGCCAGACTTTCGTCCACGTAGCGGCCCAAATCGCTTTGCAGCGGGCGAAGTTCAGCACTTTCTTCCAAGGTAAGGGTATAAGTGGTGGGGAAGGGCTCTTTCAGATAAACGGCGAAGTCCGCCATTTCCTGCGTCATGCGGGTGACGCTCTGCTCGGCGTAGCGGGAATAGAAATTCTGCGGGAACAGCCAGGGCATTTCACCACTGTCGTAGATGCTCAGCTCGTACAGCTGGCTGGAAGTGACCTTGTCAACGCCGCCCTTCCACTGCCACTGGTTGTCCTCGTTGATGATATACATATCGCCCTCTTTGCCCAGCATGGCTTCGATTGCGCCCTCTTCCGTATAGAGGATATCGACCCATTGGAGCAGCGCGGTGGGGTCGGAACAGGCGGACGTAATGGCGAAGGTGCCGCGGGTCAGCGTTCCGCACAGATCGCGATAGAACTGCTGTCCTTCGTAAGCCAGCGGGGCCAGAATCGTGTAGTCCGTTGCCTGATCGTAGGTGACGATGTTCAGGGGACTGGGGGCGAAAAATACGCCGTAGGTTTCGGGAGACTTGCTGTCCGTGCTGCGGCGCAGCACATCGGAGGTGTAGAATCCGTTGGGGTCCAGCAACCCTTCGGCATACAGCTCTTTCAGCCATGCAGCCAGTTCGAAGAAGCTGTCTTCATCCGGCCAGAAGTGAACGGTTCCGTCTTCGGCCAGATAGATGTTGTAATCGTTGACTACAACGCCGAAGGCGGAAGAAAGGAACTTCAGCTCCCACGGCCCCAGGAAGCCCAACGGAATTTCATCCTTTTTATTATTCTGATTGGGATCCTTGTCGCGGAAGGCGATCAGAACCTGCTTGAGGGATTCCCGGTCGGTGGGCATGTCCAGCCCAAGATTGTTCAGCCAGGTCTGGTTGATCCACAAAACGTCCTGCGTACTGGCGGAATGGATCGCAGGAAGCGCACCGATCTTGCCGTTGGGCAGGGTGATGGCTTCCATCCAGTCGGGATTTTCCGTCAGAAGCGCCCACAAATGGGGAGCGTTTTCTTCCAGCAGGGGCTTCAGGTCGATCAGTTGGCCGGAATCGGTGTAGCGGATCAGTTCTTCGCTGGTCAGGCTGGCCTTGAACAGCACATCCGGCAGTTCGCCGGTCGCAAACATCTGCTCCTTGGCCTTCTGCCAGTCGGAGCTGCTTTTGTACTCCTGAAAGGTGAAGGAAATGCCGGTGCGTTCCTGCATCCGTACAAAAAACTGGTTGGTTTCCCAATCGTGATTGCTGTCTTCGCCGTCGTAGCCCGCCATGGAAAAAGTGGCTTCCGCGTTTGCCACAGCCAATGGTAGGAACAGAACGCACAGCGCAAGGCAAAGAAAACGCTTCAACATCGCCATAGCCTGCCTCCGTTCAAAAATAGTGAAAAAAACCGGTAAACATACGAATTGAATGCCACGATATATTATAACCGATATACCCCCTTTTGCAAAGAAAAAATTTTTGTAAAATGGGTTGACAAGTTCATATGAGCAGTGTATCATATGAACGTAAGTTCAAATGAATGAAAATTCAAATGAACTTCAATTCATATGAACGGAGGTGCTTGAAAATGCACGATCATCATTCCTTGCTGGATGAAGTCCATCAGGTGATTCCGGATGACGAGCTTTTGTGCGATCTGGCAGACCTGTTCAAGATCTTCGGCGATTCCACCCGCATCAAGATTCTTTACGGCCTGTTTGAATCGGAGATGTGCGTGTGCGCCATCGCCGAGCTGCTTGGCATGAGCCAGTCCGCCATTTCCCATCAGTTGAAGGTACTCAAGAACAATAATCTGGTGGGGAACCGCCGGGAGGGCAAGACCATCTATTACTATCTGGCGGATGAGCACGTCCGCAGCATGATCGGGCAGGGCTTCGAGCACCTGACAGAAGAAAGGAAGGCAGCCAAATGAAAAAGACCTATGCACTGGATGAACTGGATTGCGCCAACTGCGGGCTGAAAATGGAGGAAGCCGTTCGGAAGATCGAGGGTGTAAAGAGCGTCAATATCTCTTTCATGACCCAGAAGATCACGCTGGAAGCGGACGATGCGGACTTCGACCGGGTTTTGAAGGAAGCGGTCAAGGCCTGCAAAAAGGTGGAGCCTGACTGCCGCATTGTTGTAAAATAAACAGATAAACACAGATGACCCCCGCTGACCTTGCGGGGCAGGGAGGAAATTTCCATGAGCATGAGCCGAAAACAGAAAAAGAACTTGATTCGGATCATCGTTTCGCTGGTGCTGCTGGCCGCCGCGTGGATCGTGACGGCAACGCTTCTGCCCGATCTGGGCATTTGGAATCTGCTGATCTTTGCAGTACCCTATCTGGTGGCGGGCTACGACGTGCTTCTTTCCGCAGGGCGGAACATTCTGCATGGCCAGATTTTCGATGAAAAGTTCCTGATGGCGCTGGCTACGCTGGGCGCGTTCGTGCTGGGCGATTATAAAGAAGGCGTGGCCGTCATGCTGTTCTATCAGGTGGGCGAATGGTTCCAGAGCGTGGCCGTTGGTCAGAGCCGCCGTTCCATTGCCGCGCTGATGGAGATTCGGCCTGATACCGCCACGGTGCTCCGGGACGGTCAGGAATTGGAAGTTTCTCCCGAGGATGTACAACCCGGCGAGACCATTCTGGTGAAGCCCGGTGAAAAGATTCCGCTGGACGGCGAGATTCTGGAAGGCTCCACCACGGTCAATACTGCTGCCCTGACGGGCGAAAGCCTGCCGGTGGACAAATTAGCAGGCGAAAACGTGGTCAGCGGCAGCGTCAACCTGAGCGGCGTCATCACCGTAAAGGTACAGAGCGTCTATGCCGAAAGCACCGTGGCTCATATCCTGAACCTGATGGAGGAATCCGCTTCCAAAAAGGCGAAGGTGGAGGGCTTTATTACCCGCTTTGCCAAGGTGTATACTCCCTGCGTGGTCATCAGCGCCCTGCTGCTGTTCCTGATTCCGCCGATCTTCTTCGGCGGCGCGTGGGCGGAATGGGCGGAACGCGCGCTGAACTTCTTGGTAGTCTCCTGCCCCTGCGCGCTGGTGGTTTCCGTGCCGCTGTCCTTCTTCGGCGGGCTGGGCGGCGCGTCCAAGCAGGGCATTCTGGTGAAGGGTTCCAATTATATGGAGCTGCTTTCCAAGGTAGACACGCTGGTCTTTGACAAGACCGGCACTCTGACGCAGGGCCGCTTTGAAGTGAGCGCTATTCACTCCGACAGCGTCAATGAGCAGCAGCTTCTGGACCTTGCCGCCGCGGTGGAGAGCTTTTCTTCTCACCCGATCGCGGCTTCTATTGTGCGGGCGCATAAGGGCCACATTGAGGCTGAACGCGTGTCCAATGTACGCGAGGTGGCTGGTCAGGGCCTGACGGCGGAGATCGACGGCCGTCTGGTGGCCGTGGGCAACGGCCGCCTGATGGAAGCGCAGGGCGCGAAATGGCACGAGTGCCATCTGCCGGGCACGGCGGTGCATATTTGCCGGGACGGCGAATATCTGGGCCATGTGGTGATTTCCGACGTGGTGAAGCCCGAAGCAGCGGAAGCTATCCGCCAGTTGAAGACGCTGTGCGTGAAAAAGACGGTCATGCTCACCGGTGACAAGAAAGATACCGCCGAAGCGGTGCGCCGGGAAACCGGCGTGGACGAGGCCTATTCTCAGCTGATGCCGCAGGATAAGGTCAGCCGGGTGGAAGGCCTGCTGGGCGAGGAGCATACGGTCGCTTTCGTCGGCGACGGTATCAACGACGCGCCGGTGCTTTCCCGGGCGGATCTGGGCATCGCCATGGGCGCTATGGGCAGCGACGCGGCCATTGAGGCAGCGGATGTTGTCCTGATGGACGACCATTTGGATCGTTTGCCCAAGGCTATCTCCATCTCCCGTCGTACCATGCGTATCGTTCACGAGAATATCATTTTCTCGCTGGCGGTCAAGGGCATTGTGCTGGTTCTGAGCGCGCTGGGTCTGGTGAATATGTGGATCGCCGTGTTCGCCGACGTGGGTGTGCTGATTCTGGCGGTGTTGAACGCCATGCGCACACTTCGCGGTTAAATCGAAAATCCGACAAAAAATATCCAATCATTCGAACATCGGTCTGTCGAAAAAGACAGATCGATGTTTTTTTATGGATGAAAAAGATATTTTTAGCAGAAACATTCTAATAGAAATTTGTACAATGTGGTCTATATATATATATATAGACATTTGTTTTCAACAAAAATCCTTATTTTTCAACATATATAGCTATTTGTGAAAAGCGTCGAACGATGTATTGACACAAATATTCAAAATGGATATTCTATATTGTGTGATAGAGAAACATCGCGCAATGTTTCTTTCCACGCCGGGGTACTGCGAGTATTCTGCTGGGCAGCTTCCTTCGGATGCTTCGACTCACCGCAGTTCGATGGGGCTAAAGAGAAAAACGCAGAGAACTTATGCCGGATTTTTGGAAAAGCCTTTCTAAAAATGCCGTCATCACGAAGCAATAAGCAGTTTGGGAAGGGTAAGAATGATCAAAAGAAATCAGCGCCTGCTGAATCGGCTGAATGCGCTTTCGGATGCTGGAATCGTCCTGTTGAGCTACCTGTTCGCCTCGTGGCTGTGGCTGGACGTTATCAGCAAGGACGGACACAACGTAGCGCACGTGGCAGGGATCCGCAGCCATGTACTGATCGCGGCTTTGATATACGCCTTTTGGACAGTGTTTTTGCTGTGGGCTTTCCGTCTGTATCACACCAGACGGACGCTGGATGCGGAGAACTATTTCGGACGGGTTCTGGCCGGAAATGGAATCGCCCTGCTGACAGCCGCGTCCGCGTTGTATGTTTTCCGCCTGGAGGATTTTTCCCGCGGGGTTTTGGGCATTTATTTTCTGTGCAGCAGCACGGTGCTGCTGGCCAAAAGAGCCGCTGTGCGGTCTCTGCTGCGATATGCCCGCTCCCGTGGCTACAATTTGAAACATATGCTGGTGATCGGCGGGGGAACGCTGGCACAGCGCTATATTCAGAGCGTCGAAAAGCGGCCGTGGCTTGGTATCCATGTGGACGGCTGCATTCGGCCTGAAAATGGGATGCTGACGCAGCTTGAAAAGCGTATCCACGGTGCGGGGATCGACGAAGTGATTTTGGCACTGGAGCCGGACGAACTGGATGTGACGCGCGACGTGATCCGCATATGCGAAAAATGCGGAACAAAGGTCAGTGTGATCCCCTTCTACAACGATGTTATCCCCACGCGCCCCACGATTGACACAGTCGGGAAGCTGAAACTGATCCAGCTGCGCACCACGCCGTTGGATGACCCGCTGAACGCCTTTGCAAAACGGGCCTTTGACGCGTCTGTCAGTTTTCTGCTGCTGGTGCTGCTCAGCCCGCTGCTTCTGGGGCTTGCCATTGCCATCAAGCTTTCCAGCCCCGGCCCGGTCTTTTTTAAGCAGGAACGCATTGGGCTGAACAAAAAGAAATTCGTCATGTACAAATTCCGCAGTATGCGGGTGAACGATACGCAGGATACCGCGTGGTCGTCTCAGACGGATGATCGCCGCACTCGTGTAGGCGCGTTGATGCGCAAAACCAGTCTGGATGAATTGCCGCAATTACTGAATACCCTTAAGGGCGACATGAGCCTGGTCGGTCCGCGGCCGGAAATCCCTTACTATGTCGAGCAATTCCGGGAAACGGTGCCGCTGTATATGGTCAAGTATCAGGTGCGCCCCGGCATGACGGGCTGGGCGCAGGTGAACGGCTACCGCGGTGACACCAGCATTCCCGCCAGAGTTGAGCATGATCTCTGGTACATCGAGAACTGGTCCTTTGGGCTTGATCTGAAAATTCTGCTGATGACGGCCTTCGGCGGCATGATTAACAGTGAGAAGCTGGGCAGTGCCAAAGAGGAGAGCAAGAATGATTCCAGCCAGCCCGTTGCCTGAATCAAATGCGAAAGTGAGGGAAAGCCATGGCGGTTTTGGCCGTTGTTGTGACCTATAACCGATGCAAGCTGCTCCGGCAGTGCCTTTCCTGTTTGGAGGCCCAAACAGCGCCCTGCGATATTCTGGTCGTGGACAACGCCTCCACGGACGAAACCGGGTACTGGCTGGCGGAATATCAGGAAAGCCATCCGAACCTGCAAATCTGCACCATGAAGGTCAATACGGGCGGTGCCGGCGGCTTTTGTCAGGGGATTCGGGAGGGCGCTCTGGCCGGGTACAGCCACCTATGGCTCATGGACGACGACTGCTTCCCGGCTGCGGACGCGCTGGAAAAGCTGCTTCAGGCCGACCAGCTGCTTGGCGGGGCGGGGCATTACGGATACCTGTCCAGCGCGGTGCTGTGGACGGACGGCCGCGAGTGCCGGATGAACCGCCAGAAAATCCGCAAAAGCTACTATGAGCATGTGGAGCTTCTGAAAGACGGGCTGATTCAGGTGGAGCAGTCCACCTTTGTATCCCTGTTGGTTCCCGTATCGACGGTAGAGAAGGTCGGGCTGCCCATTAAGGAATTTTTCATCTGGGGCGACGACATTGAGTATACCCGCCGCATTACCGTCCGTCACGGTCTGCCGGCCTATCTGGCCGGGCGCAGTCAGGTGACTCACGCCATGCTGACCAACGATGGAAGCAGCATCGCCGTGGACAAGCCGGAACGGATCAGCCGCTACAATTACGCCTTCCGCAACGAAAACTACCTGTACCGTCAGGAAGGGCTGCGCGGCTTTGCCTACTACACGGCCAAATGTCTGCTCAACTCCGTGCGGATTTTGCGGAAAGCGCAGGACAGGCGGCTGAAACGGCTCGGCGTGATCTTCCGACAATACTTTCTCGGGATTTTCTTTCAGCCGAAGATAGAGTATCTACCAAAGCAAGAAATGGGGGAAACAAAATGAAACGGTATGATTATCTGATCGTCGGGGCGGGGCTGTACGGCGCGGTCTTCGCCAGAGAATTGACACGGAGGGGCAAAAGCTGTCTGGTGATCGACCGCAGGAACCACGTTGCCGGCAATATCTACACCGAGAAAATGGCCGGCATCAACGTCCACAAATACGGGGCGCACATCTTCCACACCAGCGACCGGGAGGTGTGGGAGTATGTCAACCAGTTTGCGGAGTTCAACAACTACGTTAACAGTCCGCTGGCAGTCTATCGGGACGAGCTGTACAATCTGCCCTTCAACATGAACACCTTCTCGAAAATGTGGGGGATTCGCACGCCGAAAGAGGCCCGGCAGATGATCGAACGTCAGGTGGCGGAATTGGGCATTACCGAGCCGCAGAATCTGGAAGAGCAGGCGCTCAGCCTGGTTGGCACGGACGTATATACCAAGCTCATCAAGGGGTATACCGAAAAGCAGTGGGGGCGCGACTGCCGGGAACTGCCCGCGTTCATCATCCGTCGCCTGCCCTGCCGTTTCACCTATGACAACAATTATTTCAACGACCGCTGGCAGGGCATTCCCATCGGCGGATATACTCAAATGGTGGAGAAAATGCTGGAGGGCGCGGACGTTCTGCTTCAAACGGATTACTTCGACCTGATCCGGGAGCAGCCAGAGATCGCCCGCACCGTCGTATATACGGGCTGCATCGACGAGTTCTTCGGCTACCGTTTGGGCGCGCTGAAATACCGCAGCGTCCGCTTTGAAACCGAGGAGCTGCCCGAAGAAAACTATCAGGGCAACGCGGTGGTCAACTACACCGATCGCGAAGTGCCCTACACCCGTGTGATCGAGCACAAGCATTTCGAGTTCGGCAAACAGCCCACCACGGTCATTTCCCGCGAGTACAGCGCCGAGTGGAAACCGGGCCTGGAACCCTATTATCCCGTGAACGACGCGGAAAACAGTGCCCTGTACGCCCAATACCAGCAGTTGGCAGCCCAGCAGGAGAACGTGATCTTCGGCGGCCGTCTGGGGCAGTATCGGTATTACGATATGGATAAGGTGATCCGGGCGGCGATGGATGAACTCGAAAAATTGTTCTAATTGAATTATTATATTAGAAAGGAAAATAAAAAGATGAACATTAAAATTCTTACTTCATACCATAAAAAATGCGCTCTCGTTAGCTCTGAAATTATTAGGCCCATTCAAGTTGGTACAAGTATTAACGGGACTGCATATTCTGATACGCTGCATGACAATACGGGAATAAATATTTCTGATAAAAACAGAATGTATTGTGAATTGACTGCTCAGTATTGGGCGTGGAAAAACCTTGAGGCGGATTATTATGGTTTTATGCACTATCGTAGATACTTTTGTTTTTCTATGTCGCATTTGAATGAAGATCAATTCGGAAATGTTTTATTGCCATATCCAGATGAACAGGCAATAAAAAAGCTGCACCTTAGTGATGCCGAAATTGAAAAAGTTGTTATGCAATATGATTTAATTTGTACAGCACCGCAGGATACAAAAGAACTTGGCCAAGGTGCGACTGTTTATGAACATTACAAACGTTCGCCCTATCATAGAATTAAGGATTTTGACCTTGTGTTAAGTATTATTCGTGATAAATATCCAGAATTTGTAGACGCTACTCGAAAATATATCAATGGACATACGGCGTATTTTTGTAATATGTACATTATGAAAAAGAATATTTTTCATGAATACTCAAAGTGGCTATTTGATATTCTTGAAGAGCATGAGAAAAGAACTAATTTTAATGATTATGATATTGATGAATATCGAGTAAGCGGTTTTTTGGCCGAAAGACTTTGGGGAATTTATTATACATGGCTTAAAGAAAACCGCGAGTATAAAATTCTTGAGACTCAGAGAAGTTTTTTTACAAATACCGAGGAAAACGAAGCAATTTTACCTGCTTTTGAAAAAGGCAACATTCCAGTTGTTCTTGCAGCAGATAATAAGTATGTACCTTATGTTACGACACTACTACGCTCAATAATTGATAATGCAAATCAAGAAAAAAATTATGATTTTGTAATCTTAAATTCTAACATAAGCGATTTGAATAAGGAAAAAATAAAAAGAGAATTTGTACAGTCGACAAATATGTCTATTCGCTTTGCAAATGTCAAGAGACTTTTTGCAAAATATGATTTATACGTTCATCGTCACTTTACAGTTGAAATTTATTATCGACTATTTATGCAGGATATAATGAAACATTACGATAAGGTTATCTATCTTGATTCTGATATCATAATGCTTGATGATGTAAGCAAGCTTTATGATATCGAGTTGGGAGATAATTACTTGGCCGCCGTTCAGGATGTAGATAGTGCAGGTTGCTATAATGGAGTTGATTCCGAGAGAAAGAAATATCACGCTGAGTATATGAAAATGAAAAACCCCTATGACTATTTTAATTCTGGCGTACTAGTTATGAATTTGGTGGAATTTAGAAGGAACTTTACAGCTGAGCATATTTTGGAATTAGCTGCATCTAAAAAGTGGCTTTTCCCTGATCAGGACGTTCTCAATATTTTATGCGAAGGAAAGGTACATTATCTAGATATGAGTTGGAACGTCATGATGAATTGGAAGAATGATACATCTTGTAGAATTGAAACGGCAAAGAGGGCTCCTTATTGGCTTTATTTGAAATATCTTAAATCTAGAAAAGAACCAAAAATCGTTCATTATGCTGGATTTCAAAAGCCTTGGGATACACCTGACTGTGATTACGCAGAATACTTTTGGAAGTATGCAAAAGAAACCAGCGTTTATGAGAAATTGATTACAAAAGAAAAGGAAAAAACATTGGCGTTTGAGAATGAAAACGTAAACGACCCCTATCTGCTGCATATTAACGGATTGGATGAACCGCTTTATATTGATGGGTTGTATATTAAAATGATTAACAAGCTTAACAAATGGTTTCCTAAAAATAGTTCTAAACGAGAAAAAATGAAAAGAGTTGTTAAACATTTTGTTCATTAAAAAGAAAAGGCGAAATATGAATGGAATAATTCAAAGATTCAGTCAAAACCAGTTTCTTTTTGAAGAATTGGTTAAAAGAGATTTCAAGCAGAAGTATAAGCGTACCATACTAGGAATGGCGTGGAGTGTTCTTTCGCCATTGTTGAATTTACTTGTGATGCGAATTATTTTCACTCACTTTTTTGGAGAAGAAATTGAGCACTACACCACCTACCTGTTTGCAGGCAACCTGATCTTCTCCTTTTTCAGAGAGTCCACCACCGGCGGCATGAACTCCCTGATGTCGAACGCGCATATCTTTACCAAAATCAACGTTCCCAAGTATATGTTCCTGCTGACCAAGAACGTGTCGTCCATCATCAATTTCGGGTTGACGCTGCTGGTGTTCTTTGTCTTTGCCGCGATAGACGGCGTGCAGTTTACGTGGAAGTTTCTGACGCTGCTTTATCCGATCTGCTGCCTGACCATTTTTAATATTGGCATCGGGCTGATCCTGTCGGCGCTGTTTGTGCTTTTCCGGGACATTTCGTATCTGTATGACGTGTTCACCATGCTCCTGATGTATATGTCGGCGATTTTCTATACCGTGGACGGCTATCCTGCGGCGATTCAGCGCCTTTTCCTGTGCAACCCGGTGTATTGCGTCATTAAATACGTCCGGCTTGTGGTGCTGGAGGCGAAGATTCCGTCGGCGGCGTTCCATCTGCTGCTGTTGTTCTACGCGGCGCTGGCAATGCTGGTAGGCGGGCTGATCTACAAAAAGAAGAACCACGAGTTCCTCTATTACGTGTAAGGGAGAAGAAAAATGCCGATCATACGGGCAGAGGGCGTGTCTATTCGCTATATCACGGGCGATTTTAAGGACATTGGCCTGAAAGAATATGTGCTGCGCAAGCTGACGGGGAACTATCAGGTGAAGGAATTCTGGGCGGACTGGGACGTGACGTTCGAACTGGAAAAGGGCGACATGCTGGGGATCGTCGGCACCAACGGTGCGGGAAAGTCTACCTTGCTGAAAGCCATTTCCGGCATTATGGTGCCCACCAGAGGGAAAATCCAGACCAACGGTACCGTTGCAGCGCTGCTGGAACTGACCAGCGGTTTTGACGGCGATCTGACCGTGCGGGAAAACACCTACCTGCGCGGCGCTCTGCTGGGCTACACCCGCGCGTTCATGGATCAGATGTACGATGAGATCATTTCCTTTGCGGAATTGCAGGATTTTCAGGAGCGCCCCTTCAAGCAGCTTTCCAGCGGCATGAAAAGCCGGCTGGCGTTTTCCATCGCCAGTCTGGTCAACCCGGATATTCTGATTCTGGATGAGGTGCTGTCCGTGGGAGATGGATCGTTCCGCCAGAAGAGCGGCAATAAAATGCGCGAAATTCTGGCAAACGGCGTGACAGGCATTCTGGTTTCCCATTCCATCGACCAGGTGAGAGAACTGTGCAACAAGGTGTTGTGGCTGGATCACGGCAAGCAGATGGACTTTGGCGAAACGCAGGAGGTCTGCGACCGCTATGAAGCGTTCATGCAGAGGAAGAAGTAACGTGCAGAAAATCTATATCGCCATGCATAAGCCTTATGCAGTGCCGAAGGACGCGCTGTACGTGCCGCTGCAGGTGGGGGCCGAGGGAAAGAAGCCTTTTTGCGCTGCTCGGGATAACGAGGGAGAGAATATCTCGGAGAAAAATCCCGGTTATTGCGAACTGACGGGTCTGTATTGGCTCCGTTACCATGCGGATGCCGATGTCGTGGGGCTGGTGCATTACAGACGTTATTTTGTCCGACGGCACTGGCGCTTTTATCAGGGGGAGAAACGGTATCTCACCGACGCGGATGTGACGCGCCTGATGGAAAAGGCGGAGCTGGTGCTGCCAAAGAAGCGGCATTACTGGATCGAGACGAACTACTCGCACTATGCGCACGCCCATCATGAGAGCGACCTGAAGGAAACGCGTAAGGTGATCGAAGAACTTTGCCCCGCCTATACCGCGGCCTTTGACGAGACGATGGGCCGCCGAAGCGGGCACCGTTTTAATATGCTCATCGCCCGGCGAGAACTGCTGCAGGAATACTGCGACTGGCTTTTTCCGCTGCTTTTCGAGCTGGAAAAGCGGCTCGACACGTCGGGGTACGACGACTATAACCGGCGAGTGTTTGGCTTTATCGGTGAACGGCTGTTGGACGTGTGGCTCTGCAAACGGAAACAGCCTTATGTGGAGTGCAAGGTGCTGGAAACGGAACGGCCTAATTGGCTGGTGAAAGGCGGACGTTTCCTGTGGCGGAAAATACGAGGAAACAGGCCGGTTTCCCGATAAAAAACAGGACCCCCTCCGATCTCGACGTGAAATCGGAGGGGGTCACTTATTCTGAATGAAAACCGCACAGAGACCACGGACTATTCCTGATTCAGCCGGTCGATCAGCGGACAAAGCTCCGTCAGATCACTCAATAAGGAGTCCACATAGGGAGCCAGCGCCTCGGAATAAGGCAGCATATCCGGGATCATGACGCTGTGGCAGCCGGCGGCGCGCAGGCTCAGCAGCCCGTTGCGGCTGTCTTCCACGCCGACGCATTCCTCCGGCGTAAGACCCAGTTTCTCCGCCGCTTTGCAGTAAATGTCGGGGGCAGGCTTTCCGTTGACGATCTCCATACCGCAGACGGTCTCGTCAAAGGCGTTTCGGAGCAGGGGAATGTGACGCCGGTAATGCTCCACGATATTCCGATCGGTGCTGGTAGCCAGCGCCGTGCGAAGCCCGCGCTGACGCAGCCCCTCAAAGCACTCTTTCAATCCGGGCTTTAGCGGGATGGAACCATCCCCGGCCAACCGCATCAGTTCTATCGAAAAACGGCGGTTCAGTTCGTCCTTTGGAAAGTCGGGGCCGAAAACCTCCCGGTAGATACGGGCGCTGGCCTGTGTGTTGGTTCCCCGAATGCGATTCAGCAGATCGGCGGGCGGCTCGAAACCAAGCTCCCGAATCAGGCGCGGTACCAGCGTCGTGCCAAGACGTTCCGTGTCCAGCAAAACTCCATCCATGTCAAAGAGTACGCCGCGGATCTTGCATCCGCGCGGTGCGCTCACGCGGCCTTGCTGCCGGCGGTGCGCAGCAGCTGAATGGTTTTGGGTGTGATGATCGTGAAGACAACGGCCATCACAACGGAGGAAACAAGACGAAGTGCGATCGTTCCCAGCGTCAGGGCAACGGGATAATGATAGATCAGGCTGTCCGCATACAGTGCTGCGGTGTTCAGCAGCGTCACTACCAGACAGCTGACCAGCACGATGAAGCCGATCTGTTTGCGGTTCAGATCAAAACCGCGCTTCGTCGCGTACAGGCCGACCATCAGCCCGCGAACCAGCGTGGGAAGCATCCACATGATGGTGGTAACGGACAGACCGTAGGTCAAAAGCTGGCTGATAAAGCCGCTCATTGCGCCGACGATCAGCCCGTCCGCCCAGCCATACAGCAGGGCAGCCACCAGAATGGGAAACGCAGCCAGACTGATGTTCAGCCAGCCCAATCGTATCGTATAGAAATTCAGCACCACATACAGTGCGATCAGCACTGCGTCTGTGACCAGTCGTCTTGTGTTCATAAAATTCCTCCGTTTATTCCTGTGCGTCACACGTCATCCCGGCACAGAGGCCGTCTACTGCTGCGGAGACGATACCGCCCGCGTAGCCCGCGCCTTCGCCCAGCGGATAAACCCCGCCGATAGGGCTTTCCCGCCGCGCATTGCGCAAAATGCGCAGGGGAGAAGAAGAACGGGTTTCCGGGCCGGTCAGCAGCGCTTCGTCCCAGTCGAAGCCGCGAAGCCGCCGCCCCAGCTGCGGCAGGGCCAGCCGGTAGTTATCAATGACAAAATCCGGCAGACAGCAGCGCAGGTCGCCAGGCTCCACTCCCGGCAGATAGGTGGGGCGAACCTCGCCCAGCGTTTTCGTTTCACGTCCGTTCAGCAGGTCGCCGACCTTCTGACAGGGGGCGCGGAAGCTGCCGGTAGCACGGAAAGCCGCCTGTTCGATCTTTCGCTGAAACTCAATGCCCGCCAGCGGGTGATCGGAACCGAAGTCCTCCGGTCGAACACCCACCAGCAGCGCCGAATTGGAATTTTCGCCGTTCCGGGCGTGAAGGCTCATGCCGTTGACGTTCACGCCGTCTGCCTCGCTGACGGCGGCGATCACCTGCCCGCCGGGGCACATGCAAAAGGTGTACACGCCCCGTTTGTCCGAGGTAGGAACGTTCAATTTGTATTCCGCAGGAGGCAGGGCAGGATGACCCGCCGCCGGGCCGTATTGTCCCCGGTCGATCAGGCTTTGAGGATGCTCGATCCGCGCTCCGATAGCAAAAGGCTTCGGTTCCATGGGCAGCCCCAGCTCATACAGCCAGCGGTAAGTGTCCCGGGCGCTGTGGCCGATGGCCAGAAACACGGAATCCGTTTCGATGAAGCCAGCGTCAATGCCTTGGGCTGTCTCCTGATATTGGACTCCGCAGACCTTTCCATCCCGAAGGGCCAGCCCCGTGACCTTGCAGCCGAAGCGTACTTCGCCGCCCAATTCGATCAACTTTTGCCGGGCACAGACCAGTACCTGCCGCAGCACATCTGTGCCTACATGGGGCTTTTGGGCGGTCAGGATGCTTTCCGGGGCTCCGCACTGGTACAGAGTCTGCAGCACCGTTTGAATGTGGGGGCTGTTCAGGCCGCAGGTCAGCTTGCCGTCACTGAACGCGCCTGCTCCGCCCTCTCCGAAAAGAACGTTGCTTTCTTCTTTCAAAACGGAGTGGCGTTCCAGACGCTCTACGTCTCGCACGCGCTGTTCCACGGGCTGACCCCGCTCCATCAGGATCGGCTTTGCACCCCGGCGGGCCAGCGTCAGCGCGCAAAAAAGTCCGGCTGGCCCAGCCCCTACGACCACGGGGCGGAAAGCGCGGCTCCACGGGGGAAGCTTCATCTCCATCACGCTTTCGGCGGGTTTAGCCGAAGCGACCACCGTCACCTGATTGGGGCGAAACTTTGCCGCAAGGGACGATTCCGTTTTTGCATCGGAAAGTTCCGCGTCCACTGTCAGGGAAAAATGCACGTCGCCCTTGTCCCGCGCGTCCACGCTTCGCTTTTGCAGCCGGACGGAACGAAGCTGCTTTTCGGCGATTCGAAGCTGGCGGGCGCAGAGGCGGCGAAGCGTCTCTTCGTCCGGCTGCGCGTCCAGCGGCAGCTTGAGCTGATGAATCCGAAGCAAGCGTTCACCCCCCAAGATCGTTAAGTCAAATGTTTGTAAAAGATTCCGCGCCATTTCTGCGCCTATGCATCTTATCACAGCCTGCCAAGGGGTGCAAGGGTCAAAACGGTCGCAAGACGGGGAAAGTGAGAACATTGACGTTTTTCATAAAAAATGGTACACTCATCCAGAATTTTCAAGCGTTGTCTTCGCTTTGAAAGGATGGTTTCAAATGGAATTTTTCAAACAGGTTCTTAAAGGCGTCGTGATCGGCGTCGCCAATATTATCCCCGGCGTTTCCGGCGGCACAATGATGGTCAGCATGGGCATTTACGACCTGCTGATTCACAGCATCACGCATCTGTTCAAGCAGTTCGGCAAGAGCATTCGCACGCTGTTGCCGTATTTCATCGGCATGATCGTGGGCATTGTGGCGTTGGCCAGCCTGCTCAAGCAGCTGTTCGCCGTGTACCCGCTGCCCACCTACACCTGCTTCATCGGGCTGATTTTGGGAGGCCTTGGGCCGCTCTTTGCCAAGGTGGACAAAAAGAAGATCGGCCCCGCCGCCATTCTGGCCTTTGTACTGTTCTTCGCACTGGTGGTGTGGATGGGATTGATGAACGATGTGTCCAATCCTGAACGGCTGGAACTGAACGTGGGTGTGGTGCTGATTCTGGTTGTTGTTGGCGCGATCGCCGCCGCAACGATGATCATCCCCGGAGTCAGCGGCAGCATGATGCTGATGCTGCTGGGCTACTATACGCCAATTCTGAACGCAGTCAACGATTTGAAAGATGCGCTCCTCGGCGGTAATTTTTCCGCTGCGGCGAATCCCATTCTGACCCTGTTGCCCTTCGGCGTGGGCGTGGTGCTGGGCATTTTCGGGGTCGCAAAGGCCATCGAATGGCTTATGGCCAAGTGCCCTACGCCTACCTACTGCGGGGTTTTGGGACTGGTGCTGGCTTCTCCCGTGGCGATCCTGCTCAACCCCGACATTCAGTGGAATAACGTGGGTCATATCATCGCGGGCGTTGTGACCTTTGCCGTCGGCTTTGCGGCTGCCATGCTGCTTTCTCGTATGGGCAAGGAAGAAAAGGTACAGCAGTAAAGAATCATGGAGATAACGCAGCGGCGGAGTTACTTTCCGCCGCTGTTTTTGTTTGCATTTGCTCGGCTTTGTGGTACAATCAAATCAAACGTTCGTATGATTTTTTGTTTTGGAAAGGAATGAAGCGTTCATGAAGAAACTGCTGAAATTTCTGGGAATTTTGGTGCTGGTGGTCGTGCTGGCCGCCACGGGGCTGATCGGCTATTTGACGGCGGCGGAATTTAACCCGGATCCTGTCGAGCCGGTGGAAGTAACGGCTGCTGCCAGAAACCGCTCCGTGAAGGTAGGGGAAATGCTGAAGATCGTCACCTTCAATACCGGCTATGCCGGGCTCGATCGGACGCAGGATTTCTTTATGGATGGCGGCACGGGCGTGAAACCCGAAAGCAAGGAACGGGTCAATGCCAATCTGGCCGGGATTCTGGGGGCGCTGACTGCTCAGAATGCGCAGGTATATTTTTTGCAGGAGACGGACGTGGATTCTACTCGCACCTACGGCGTGAATGAGGTAGAGTACTATCGTCATGGCCTGAGCCTGAATACGGCTTTTGCTGCCAATTATAAGGTGGCATTCGTGCCCTATCCATGGCCGCCCATCGGAAAGATGCACAGCGGCGTGACCACCCTGACGGAGCTGCAGGTGACGGAAGCTACGCGGGAAAGCTTGCCGGTTCCGTTCAAATGGCCTCTGCGGATCGCCAACCTCAAGCGCTGTATGCTGGTGGAGCGTGTTCCTGTGGAAGGAACGAAGAAAGAGCTGGTACTTGTCAACTTCCATCTGGAAGCCTACGACGACGGTGAAGGCAAGGTAGCCCAGACCCGCCAGCTGGTGGAACTGATGAAAGCCGAATATCGCAAGGGCAACTATGTCATCGCTGGCGGCGATTTTAATCAGACGTTCGCAGAAGCCGCCCATATCGGCGGCAGCTGGGAGGGCAAATGGACGCCCGGCGTTTTTGCCGAAGACGAACTGCCCCATTATATTGATCTGGTCTACGATGGAACGCGTCCCAGCTGCCGTTCTCTGGATCAGCCCTATACCGGCGACCGGGAGAACCACGCCTTTTACCTGATCGACGGCTTTTTGATGACCGACAATCTGAAACTGAATCACGTGGAAACCGTTGATCTGAATTTTGAGTATTCCGACCATAACCCCGTGATGGTGCAAGTGACGCTGCAATAAGGAAAGAAGGTTTGTGCAATGAAACCATGGGAAATCGCTTCCGTTCCCGAAGAAGCCGGTGTTTCTTCCAAGGGGCTGCTGCGGTATTTGGACGAAGTGGCCGCTTCCGGGCTGGAACATCATTCTATTCTGGTGTGGAAGGACGGCAAGCTGGCCTGTAAGCTGAATTACGCCCCTTACGATGACCAGACTCCGCATGTGCTGTTTTCACTGAGCAAGTCCTTCACCTCTGCTGCGGCGGGTTTCGCTGTCGGCGAAGGACTGCTCCGCTGGGACTCGAAGGTGCTGGATGTACTGGCAGACAAGGCACCGGAACAACCTTCCGAATGGCTGAAGCAGGTCACGCTGGCGCATCTGCTGACCATGGGCTCCGGGCTGAAACCGGAGTCGGACGAGATCGACCATCTGCTGATTCCCGATGAAGGGCCGACGGCGAAGCCTCTGGCGGGCGGCCTGGATTGGGCGAAGGCAGTGCTGGCCTGTGATTGCGACCATCAGCCCGGAACCCATTTTCACTATAACAGCCACGGCACCTATCTGGTCAGTGCCATGGTGCAGCGGGTGACGGGTCAGAATATTCGCGATTATCTAATGCCTCGTCTGTTTACGCCGCTGGGCATCCCGAAGCCTGATTGGGACTGCTGCCCGCAGGGCGTTTGCTGCGGCGGATGGGGGCTGCATCTTTCTTCTGACAGCATTTTGCGTTTCGGCGTTTGCCTGATTCAGGGCGGCGTATGGCAAGGCCGTCAGGTGCTGCCGGCGGAATGGCTTAAGCTGGCTACGGCGAAGCAGATCGATAATTCCAACGGCAAGCCTGAACCCGAAAACGAATGGCATCAAGGGTACGGGTATCAGTTCTGGCGCACCCGGGAGAACCGTTACCGCGGCGATGGTATGTTCGGTCAGCTGTGCATGGTCTCCCCGGACGATCATATGGTGGTGGCCGTTACGGCGGGCATTGACGATATGGGCAGGGAAATGAAGCTGCTCCATGATTTTCTTTTCACGGCAGGACGGATGGAACCCGGTACGGCAGAAGAACAGAAAGCGTTTCTGGATCGGGCGGCGCATCTGGCTTACCCATGGCCTTCGGACGACGGCTCCGGCACTGTTCAGCCAGGCGAGTATGTCTGTGACGAACTGACACTGACAGTAGGCGAAGTGCAAGACGGCGTGCTGCCGGTGAAAGTCGTTACGGCAGACGGAAATACGCTTTCCTTCTGCTTCGGCATGGGGGAAATCGCAGCCTATACGCGCCCCTGTTTTGTCCCGGGTGCGCCTGACCTGCATTGCATGGGCGCCTGCGGCTGGCGGCAGGGAACCCTGATCCTGACCGACCGCACGACGGAAGGCCCCTTTACGCTTCACGCTTCGCTTCGGGTGGAGGACGGAGGCTGCGTATTGGAAACCAGTGGCGCAGGCAGCCCTAACAAGACTTTTGTGCTAAGAAGACGCTGAAAAGTTACAGAAAAAAAGCCGGTTTTACATTTTTCCCTTCCTTTTTTTCTGCT
The DNA here is from genome assembly GCA_900548145.1 of uncultured Eubacteriales bacterium. Classification (GTDB taxonomy): domain Bacteria; phylum Bacillota; class Clostridia; order Christensenellales; family Aristaeellaceae; genus Limiplasma. The sequence continues at coordinate 59,453 of URJB01000001.1, forward strand.
TTTCAGGTAAAATGCAGAAGAAAATATGATTAGCAGCAGGTAGGAAGGGATTTTCATGTACGAAGTCATCGTGAATCCGGCAGCGCGGAACGGACAGGCACGCCAGATCGGCGAAGAAGCCGAACGCTATCTAAAGGAGAAACAGATAGATTTCGTCATTCGCTACACGGAATATCCGGGACACGCCACGGAGTTGGCGCGGGACGCCGCCAACCGTGGGGTGGAAACGGTGATCGCCATGGGTGGAGACGGAACGGTCTGCGAGACCGCCGCCGGGCTGGTGCATACAAACACCTCGCTGGGCATTGCTCCCGCTGGTACAGGCAACGATTTCATCAAGACCATCGGCACGCCCCGGAACTGGAAAGAAGCGTTGGACTTCATCCTCACGCATCCTGCGCGGCCCGTCAATACCGGCGAGGTAAACGACCGCTTTTTTCTGAATGTGTGCGGCGGCGGCTTCGATGTGCTGACCCTGACCTACGCGCTGGAAGCCAAAAAGCACGTGAAGGGCATCTGGCCCTACCTGTACGGCGTACTTCGGGCCATCCGCACCTTCAAGCCGTTCAAGATGCATATTCAGGTAGGCGATGATCTGACGTTGGATAAAGACTGCATGATCTGCACCATAGCCAATGGGCGCTATATCGGCGGCGGGATCCCCATCGCTTCCATGGCGGATGTGGAGGATGGTCTGCTGGACGTTCTCGTGGTAGACGCGGTTCCCCGCTGGAAGATCCCCTTCTATCTGCCTTCACTCATGGGTGGATCGCTGTATAAGAGGAAGGTGGCTCACCATTACCGGGTCAAGACCTGCTCCTTGAGTTCCCCCGGCATGATGCTGAATCTGGACGGCGAGATCCTTCCCATTGAAGAAAGCCATTATCGAATCTTCACCGACGCGCTGAAAGTGCACTGGTAATGCGTTTGTAAACCTTTTTTGAACATTCAAGGCACAGCCTCATTTCTTTGCCGTTCTATGATATAATAAAAACGGAGACCCCGTGAGGAGAAAGGGAATGCTCCATTTTCGATGGAAAGGATGGTGTGCTTATGGCACAGTTTGGAAATAAGGTAAAGTTGGCGGTTTTGAAGGGCATGGAGGCCATCGGACAAGGCGCGTCCAATTTGGCCAGTAACGCTCAACAACGGCTGCAGGAACTGAATCTGGATAATCAGCGCCGCGAACTGCTGAACGCTTTTCCGCTGAAAGCGTATGAGCTTTGGCAGAAGGGCGAAAGCCTTCCCCAGCCGCTGGAAAAAATGCTGAAGGAATTGAAGGACGTGGACGAACGACTGAATCTGATCCGTGCCCAGCGCTTCGCCAAGTTGGAAGAAAAGAAGCAGCAGAACGCCGAACCTTCCCCCGAAGGCGCTTCGGAAGACGAAGCCGTCACGGAAGAAACCGCGGAGGAAAACGTAGAAGAAGCTCCTTCTGCCGCAGAAACGGAAGACGAGTCCGCCGCTCCGCTGGAAGAAGGAGAGACCGGCGACAACGCATAATCACAGCGTAACGACTGAAACCGGCGCAGAAGGGCAGAAGCTTCTGCGCCGATTTTGGGCTATACCGTACACATGGAGGAACGCATTGATGACCAAGGCCCTAAAGAGAATTGTTCTTTTCTGTACCGTGCTCCTTTGCTTCTCCTGTCTGCTTCCCCGTCCCGCTCAGGCGAAAACGGTGGAGGAATGGCTGGAAGGCTATGAAACGGGCGAGGTCTGGTTCGGCGATGACTTTGCCTATGATATTACCGATACCGAAGCCTGCTGGGAGCTGCTGATGAAGCCTATTACCGTGTTGGACGCGGGCGAAAAAGAGGCCATTGCGCCCCGAAAGACCCCCGGCGGCGACAAAGTGAACACGGACAAGCTGGGCGGCACCATCAACGGCGCGTCCGCCGCCGTGCATGTGCTTGGCGAGGACGAAGACGGATGGACGCTGATCGAAGGGCTGGACTACTATAACCGTCTGATTCGCGGCTACGTGAAAACCAGTCTGCTGAAAACGGTCACTCCCAGCAATGAAATGGGCATTATCATTGATAAGCTGACGCAGCGGCTCTATGTGTTCATCAATGGAGAATACTTTTCCAGCTGCGCCGTTTCCACCGGCCTGCCCAACGCGGAGCAGCCTTACAACGAAACGGCTGCCGGTGAGTACCTGATGATCAGCCGGGTGGGGGACTTTGACAGCGAAGGCATGATCTGCGCCCGGGCGATTCGTTTTAACGGCGGAGATATGATTCACGAAGTGCCGTATACCCTGCTGGCTGACGGCGGAAAGCGCTATACCAAGTGGGAGTCTCAGCTGGGGCAGCGGGCCAGCCATGGCTGCGTCCGAACCGCTCGCATCGCCAATGAAGACGGCCTGAACGAAAAATGGATCTGGGATCATTATAAGAAGTACACGAAGGTCATTGTCTGGGACGATAAAGGCCGAACGCTTCCGTACCCGGATGACAACACGCCTTTGTATTATAATCCCGATGGCGGAAGCTACTATCATGCCACGGCAACGTGCAATTCCGTCAAGGCTCGTTATTTGCCGCTGACGGCCTTTACCTACGGCGAACTGGACACGGGTGCGTTTGCCAAACTGGAAGCCTGCTCTGCTTGTCAGCCGCCCCGCCGCAAGGCACAGATCGATCAGGAGAACGCCGCCCGCGGCGGAATCGTTCCTGAAGCGACAGAAACGCCGCAGCCGACGGAAGAAACGGCCCCGGAAGGCACAACGCTTCCCGCTGACGGGGACGAGGACGTAGAGATCACGCTGGTCTTTCACGAGTAAGAAAAATAAACTGCCGCAGCCAACTGACTGCGGCAGTTTATTTTTGGCGCGCTTTCTTACATTTCGATTGCTGCAATGCGCATTAAGCTAGGCCAAACAAAAACGGCGCGGATTTTATTCCGTGCCGTTGCGTTGCTTCGAGAAAGTTACTCGTTATGGTCGATCTGTGCCAAATAGCGGGCGAAGTTTTCTCCGGCCACGTTTTTGATCAGCTGGTCGTCAAAGCCACGCACCTTCATTCGCTCAAACATCACCGGAATCTGGTCGGGGGTTCGCAGCCCTTCGGGGTAGCAGTCGATTCCGTCGAAATCGCTGCCCAGGCCCACGCAGCGCTCACCGCCAAGATCGCACATATAGGCGATATGGTCGATCAGGTCGTCTACCGTCGCCTGACCCGACTCCTTCAAAAAGACCGGGTAGAAGTTTACGCCCACATAGCCACCTGCGTGGAACAGCGCCCGAAGCTGCTCGTCCGTCAGGTTGCGGGGATGGTCGCACAACGCCCGGGCGCAGCTGTGAGAGGCCATAGGCGGAACGTTGCTTTCCATCAGCTCCCAGGAACCGCGCTCATTCAGATGAGAAATATCCAGCGCAATATGGTACTTGCGCAGTTCTTTGGTCACCTGCCAGCCGAAGGGAGTCAGGCCGTTGTCAGACCCCTTGACGGCCGGGTGGGCCAGCAGATTATCGTTGTTCCAAATCAGCGCCGCTACCCGCACGCCCAGTTCTGCAAAACGCTGGACAGAGGAAATATCGTCTCCGAAGGCCTCGCCGCCCTCAATGGTCAGAATGGCGTTTACCTTGTCGGGCAGCGCTTCCTCAATACTGCGGATCTGGTGGAAACCCTTCTTTTTCAAAATTTCAAAGTTGTCCAATTCACGCTCGATTAGATAGCGATCGTCGCCTTTCAGTCCGTTGCCGCCCACAAACAACGCCAGCGCCTGAACCCACGTATGGCCCGGCTGGGTCAGCCTTTTAAGGGTGATATCGGTATTTTTGGTATATTGCATCCGGTGGAGCGTGTCGGCGTGGGTGTCGCAGATCAGCATCCAAACCACTTCCCTTCGTAAAATTTGATGTATGACGAGACGAAAAAGACTATTCCTGTTCGCCGTAATGGCGGGAGGGAGTCAGATCGTAAACCACTCTGGAAACGCCGGGCAGCTCCCGCAGCATCCGTTGGGAGACCCGTTCCAGCAGGTCAAAAGGCAACCGGGCGCTGGTGGCCGTGGTGCGGCCCGCCTGCAGGGCACGCAGAACGATGGTGTACCAACCGGGCATGTCCGGGCTTTGGCACAGCACGGAATAATATTGCCAAAGCTTGCGCTCAAAGCCGCTTTCCGCAATTTCTTCGGCCAGACAGGCGTCTGCCGACCGTACAAGCTGCAGACGTTTCTCCGTCACTTCGCCGAAAATGCGGGAGGCCAGTCCGCTGGTGGGGAATGGCTGCCGTAGGCAAAGAGAACCGGGCAGCGAAAGAGACTGCGCCAGGCGGCGTACCTCGTCCTTGAACAGATTTTGGAGGGGCTGCAAATAGATCGGTTGGCGTACGCTTGTGGCGTTCTGCAGCGCAGCCACGGGCGTTTGCCCGAAGAGAACGTCATTGAAATTCATGCCCAGAACGACGGTTCGAACCTCAGGGTCATCGTTGATTTGTCGGGCCAAAACCTGAATCATGCGTTCGGAAATGATTTTCGCTTTCCGTTTTTCATCCGTAACGCCCCGGAGGGCTTCCAAAAATTCCGCCTGTGCGTCGATCCGCTCCAGAGAGATTCCCAAATTTTCCAGAAATTCGCGCTGGATCAGTTCCGGCTCGCCTTCATGGAACATGCCGTTATCGACCAGAATGCAGCGCAAGCGGGCACCGGCAGCCAGACTGACCAGCCGTGCACAGACGGTGCTGTCGACCCCGCCGGAGACAGCGCAGAGAATCTTGCCGTCGGCAGAGGCGTCCTGTCTGATTTCATCCAGCGCCAGATCAATGATGGTGTCCATATTCCAGTCGGCCTTTGCGCCGCAGATTTCCAAGGCAAAATTGGTCAAAAGCAGCGCACCGTCCGGGTCATGACGCTCAATGGGATACTGAATACCGAAATGGGGCAGCGTTTCGTGACGGAATCCGACGACGGAACCGTCTGCCTCCGCAATAGGAACAAGCCCGTCTGCCATCGAAAGGGCTGCGTAATGGTGCAGCATCCGATCCCCGGAGGCAATCTCCCGGAATAGCGGAATATCGGAAAAAGTAATGGCAGAGCTGGTCTCTGTTTTTTCCAACGGGCGGAAGGAACCGCCATGCCAGCGGCACAGAAGCGGCGCGGCGCTGCCAAGCGCCAGCACGGGAAGTCCGCTTTTCAGAATTTCGGGGTCGATCTCATCAAGCAGCGTGTCCTCCGGCGTATCTCCGGCGAGAATCACCCCTCGAACGGAACGCTCCCGCAGGGCAGAAAGCGGCGTGGAAACAGGCAGAATGGTGGAGTAGACCTCCCGCCAGCGGAGGGTGCGGGCAATCAGCCCGGACAGGGCGGCGTTATGACTCAGCACAAGAATCGGCTCTGACATACGTATCTCCTCCGAATAAAATAACAGGAAATACATTCTGCATAAAAGCAGAGAAATCCTGCCTTTTTTGCCTTGAACCATGTGAGGATTGTAACAAGTTTGTGTCAAATCGGCATACGAAGAAGCCATGGGAGGGCTGGGCAAAAATCAGGGCTTGTTCTGCAATGGGAATATTGGTATAATAAATGGTGGTATACGCATTGACAGATGCGTCAATCCTATGAAACGACCGAAGCCGGGAGAGCTGTTCCCGTTTTGTGAAGGCAGCCGGTTCCCCGGGGGAGTAACCAAGGATGATAAGGAGTGCAAGAAATTGAGTGATTTCTATCGCGACCAGCCTGATTCCAACGACTTTTACCAAAAGCCTGCTCAGGAAGCCAATTCCGAATGGAATAAAGCGGCCTATGCGAATGGCGAAGGCGCACAGTCTTCCGATGGTACCGACCCGTATTCGGCGTGGCGCCGCCCAAGCGGTGGAAGCGGCAGCTTCCTGGATGACGATCCCGCGCCTTTCGGCCCGGAGATTCAGCAGGGCGGCGTACCGCTGTCCAATGCGGATATGTCCGATTTCCGTATGATGGGCGACGCTGCCCCTACGCGGATCGCGCGGCCTGTGCAGATGGTCAACCGCCGCACTTCCGTGCAGGAGCCGGAAGCGCAGGAAAAAGCAGCTTCCGAAAATAGCACCTCTGCCGTTTCTGCCAATGAAACGACCAAAAAGAGCGCAGAAGAAAAAGCCTCTTCCGATGGCGCGGAACCGCCGCGCCGTCGTCGCAGCCGCATGGAACGCCGCCAGCAGGAAGAAGAACAGTCGGCGGAAGCTCCTAAAGCGGAACAGCCGGTGGAGGTTCAGCCTGAATTTGATCCCTTCCAGGCGGGCGACAGTGAAATGCCTGTTCAGTCCCGCAGGGCCGTTCCGGGCGGTGTGTACACGGGGGCACGTACGGCAATGCCTCGCGGCGGAGCCGCTCCCGAAAGGCACGGAGAAGTCTCACAATCCGAGAATGGCGCGGCTCCTCGTGCCCGTCAGAGCGCGCGTCCTCAGGGCGCACCGAATCCGCAGCGCCGGCCGGCTCAGCGGCCTTCTACTGCTGGGCAGAACGTTCCCCAGAACGGGCAACCTCGCTCCGCACAGGGAGCCACTGTCCCTCAGCGCCGCCCGGCTGGCCAGGAAATGCGCACCCCCGCCCAACGGCCGGTTCCGCCGCGCCGTCCTGTAGCCGAAGGAGAAAATTATACCCGTGTCCCGCAGGAAAACAGCGAACAGCCGTATGCCTATCGGGCGCAGGGTCGTCCCGCTTATGGCGAGGACAGTCGGCAGCAGCCGCCTGTTCCTCGTAAGCCCTACGACTTTGAAAACGACGATGAACATGAAGAAGAAGTGGAACAGCGCCGTGGCGGTGTGCTCCTGCCGATTCTGATCGTCCTGCTGGTGATCGGCGGTCTGCTGGCGGGTATTTGTCTGCCGAACTGGGAGTCCAGCGGCGGCAAAGTGGGACAACTGATCTCTCCCGTGAAAAACGCTGTGGTAACGGCATTCTCCAACGTGAAGAACATGATCGTTCCGGAAGAAGAACCCATCAAGAGCTTCACGGCTTCCACCTCGGATACGGAAGCGCCTGCCGCCCTCCGGCTGACGATTCAGACCTCCAAGAATATAAAAGGCGTCCGCGTGGCCGATGACGATGGGAATACGCTGTATGCCAGAGATTACAGTCAGGCGTTGGTGGAGGAAGGCGAGGCCATCGAGAACAGCAACGAACTGATCTGGATGCCTACCTGCACCTTGGAAGACGCATATGTGGGCGGCTTCACCGTCTATGCCGTCAAGAATGACGGAACGGAAAGCGAAGGCGTCCGCACCGGTACTACGGTCAGTATTGCGGCGGCCAAGGCGGTCTTGCCGGAAATGCAGGATTTCACCTGCCAGCCCGAAAATGGTACCATTCCGTCTATTGTGACCTTTACCTTCCGTACTTCCGTTACGGTAACTGCTGTGCGCGTGGTGGATCAGTACGACGCATCCGTTGCCGAGATGCAGCTGACGGATGAAAACTGCGAGATGTCCGAAGCTGACGGCGTTCGCACCTGGACGGTGGAGGCGGAACTGACCGACGACTATACCGGCGCTTATTTTGCCCAGTACAGGACGGATGCAGACGCCGAATACGTGGACAGCACCTATTCCGCAACCGTGTCCTTCGCTGCGGAAGACGATGCTTCCGTTCAAACGGGCGGCGACGCGCTGCCGGTGGAGACGAAGGCTCCTGTAGAAACGGAAGCGCCTACGCAAGCACCGACCGATACGCCCGCTCCCACGGATACGCCGGAGCCTACGGCCACGCCTGAACCGACCCCGGAACCCACTGCCGAGCCTGACGCAACGCCGCTGCCGGAGCTTACAGCGGAAGCGGTCGAAGAATCGGATCCGCAATCGGAGACAATGGCGCTGAAAGCGACTGTACAAAGCGGCGGTAAGAGTGTGACTACCTTTAGCCGTGCCAATACCATTTCCATTTTGAATCCGTTTACGACCTATACCAGTAACGCCAATTATGCCGTTTGGCCTCAGGCGGGCGTATTGACCTTCCGCAGCGGCCCCATGCGCCAGAACGCGGCGTTCGGAACCGCCGAGGTGGAAAGCGGAAAGCTGACCGAGGTTTGGAATCAGCCCGTAGGCAGCATGAAGGCCAATTCGGAGACACTGTACGGCGTTAATGCGCCCGGTCAGGCCCTGATCGTTAAGTGGCCTACCCAGCTGCGCCAGCGCATGGCGCTTACCGATGAAGCCCGTGAGACCGTGGCTTTGAAGGAAGTCATGATCGCCGGTCAGGATGGCAAGGTGTACTTCTACAACCTGCAGGATGGCACGGCGACCCGCGAGGCGATCGACCTTGGGGTTCCCAGCGCCGGTGGACTTTCGTTGGCGACGAACGGTACGCCGCTCCTCGGCGTAGGTCAAAGTCATTCCAAGGTGGGCAGCTCCGTCAAGAAGAGCGGATACCATTTGCTGAACCTGCTGACCAATAAAGAAGAAAAGCTGATCCAGACCGACGGTAAGGAAAAGAACAGCAGCTTCTCCGGTGTTCTGGGCGCGGGGCTGTTTGATTCCAAAACCGGCACGTTGATCTTCGGCAGTCAGGGCGGTGTTCTTTACACCGTTGAACTGGGCAAGCAGGCGGAAACCTACGACTATCAAACGGGAAAAATCACCCTGTCTACAACGACCCAGTCCTACAAAACGCTGGCGAAGGGCGAGGAGAAGAAGTACTCCAATATCAACGGCAGCGTAGCTATGTACGGCAGCTATGTCTACTACGCGGACAAGTCCGGCATTCTGCAGTGTGTGGACGTGAACAGCCTGACGCCTGTTTGGGCGGTGAATCTGGGCGACGATGTGGAAGCCACGCCCGCACTGGATATGGAAGACGAAAGTACCGTAGCCCTCTACACCGGCAATACGATCCTGCTCAAGCGCAAGCAGGGCGTGGTCAACCTGAACCGTATCAACGCCCTCACCGGCGAGATTGAGTGGACCTACGAAGTGCCGGATGTGAAGTATCAGAGCGGCGCTGATATTGGTCTGGAAGCCAGTCCTGTGGTGGGCCAGAACGGCATTTCCGATCTGGTCATCTTCACCGTCACCAACGGCAAGGAGGGCTCCCGCACCATCGCGTTGGACAAGAAGACCGGCGCGCTCAAGTGGCAGGCTGACTTTACCGCCGAGGCCTATTCCAGCCCTGTAGCCGTATATAATGAAAATGGCGATGCGTGGATCGTACAGGCTTTGTATGATGGAACCGTCAATCTGCTGAACGCGTCCAACGGACAGGTGCTGGATACGCTGACCCTGCCCGATGCGCAGATCAAAGCCTCTCCGGCTGTGTACAACGATCTGCTGATCATCGGAACCACCGGTAAGAAAAACAGCGCCGTGTACTGCATCAGAATCAACTGACGAACCTGCGACGAAAGAGGAAACTCATGAGAATTTATGTGGATGCAATGGGGGGCGACAACGCCCCTCAGGCTCCCGTAGCGGGAGCACTGGAAGCACTGGAGAAAAATCATGAATTGGAGCTTGTTCTGGCCGGGCCGGAGAAAACGGTGAGTCAGACGGTAGATTCTGTTTTCCAGACGGAAGAACAAAAGAAGCTTCTGAACCGGGTGACCATCGTCGATTGCCCGGAGGTCATCACCAACGAGGAAGCCCCGGTCATGGCAGTTCGGCATAAGAAGCAGAGCGCCATTGTGGATGGAATGCTCAAGCTGAGGGACGGCGAAGTGGATGCGTTCGTCTCTGCAGGCAGTACTGGCGCTGTGCTGGCAGGCGGCATGTTCCGCCTGGGTCGGTTGCACGGCGTAGAGCGTCCCGCGCTGGCCCCGCTGCTGCCCAACGGCAAGGATTTCTTCCTGCTGATCGACTGCGGCGCTAACGTGGACTGCCGCCCGGAATACCTGCACCAGTTCGCCCAAATGGGCACCGCCTATATGCAGACCATGCGCGGTGTGGCGAATCCCCGGGTCGGGCTGGTCAATAATGGGGCGGAAGCCGAAAAGGGTTGCGCGCTGACCAAGGCGGCCTATGAAATTCTCTCGGCGGACGACAAATTGAACTTTGTCGGCAACGTGGAAGCTCGGGAGATCACCCACGACAGCGCGGATGTAATCGTTTGCGACGGTTTTGTGGGCAATGTGATCCTGAAATTCATGGAAGGCGTTTCTGGCACACTGATGGGCATGATCAAGCGTGAAATGCTGGCGGATACCCGTTCCAAGATCGGCGCGCTGCTGGCAAAGCCCGCGTTTCGCCGGGTCAAAAAATCCATGGATTACAGCGAAGTGGGCGGCGCACCGCTGCTGGGCGTCAGCGGCAACGTGGTCAAGGCCCACGGCTCGTGCAATGCTCATGCCTTTGCCTGCGCCATTTATCAGGCCGAGAAAATGGTCACTGGCGACGTGGTAGGCAAGATCGAAAAACAGTTGGTCTGTACGGCTCACGCCGAATAGATAAATTTGATTCTGCTATTATTTCAAAGGAGGAACACACAATGGTTTTTGAAAAAGTGCGTAATATGATCGCTACGCAGCTGCAGGTGGATCCCGCTTCCATCACCATGGAGAGCCGTCTGGTGGAGGACTTGAAGGCCGACAGCGCCAACGTGATGGTCATGATTCTGGAAATGGAGACCGAGTTCGGCATGGAAGTGGAAGACGAAGTCATCCTTCAGCTCAAGACCGTGGGCGACATCGTCGATTATATCGAAAAGCATCAGTAATTTTGAGGCGGACGGGGTGTGCTTCGGCGCACCCCCGCCTGTTTTCTGAAGAGCCATGGAAAGGAGCAATTTTATGTTGGAGGAGCTACAGGAGAAGCTGGATTATCATTTCCGGGACTCCAAACTGCTGTGCAGGGCGCTGACGCATCCCTCCACAAAGCTGCCGGATAATCAGCGTCTGGAATTTCTGGGAGACGCGGTGCTGGAGTTTTGCGTCAGCGACATGCTGTATCGAAAATACCCGGATTTTCATGAGGGTACGCTGACGGCGCGCCGGGCCGCACTGGTATGCGAACACACGTTGAGCGTATTGGCCCGGCAGTTGGATTTAGGCGAATATCTGTACATGGGAAATGGGGAGGACGCCAACGGCGGCCGGGAAAAACCAAGCATCCTTTCCGATGCCATGGAGGCCGTATTGGCTGCCATCTACATGGATGGAGGCTACGAGGCCGTCAAGCCCATTATTCTGAAAATGTATGCTGAGGAAGAAAAACTGCTCTCCTGGCAGGTGAAGGACGGCAAGGGAGCCTTGCAGGAATACACGCAGGGCCACGACATGGGGCTGCCGTCCTATGAGATCATCGAAGCCTACGGCCCCGATCATGATCGGCACTTTACCGCGCAGGTGTCCATTCAGGGTAAGCCCATGGCGCAGGGCCGTGGATGCAGCAAAAAGCACGCTGAAATGGAAGCGGCCAAAAAAGCGCTGGAAATTTTGGAAGGTCAGAACCAATAAAAATCCAATGAAGAGATCAGGAGGGTGCGAATGCGCCTGACCAAGCTGGAAATATACGGATTCAAATCCTTCGCTCGCCGGACGGAGATCGTCTTTCCCCAGAATGTGACGGGCATCGTAGGCCCTAATGGCAGCGGAAAAAGCAACATATCGGATGCAGTTCGCTGGGTATTGGGCGAGCAGAGTGCCAAGAATCTGCGTGGCAACAGCATGTCGGACGTTATTTTTAACGGGACCGAACAGAAAAAGCCCATGAACTACTGCGAAGTGACGCTGGTGTTCGACAACGAGGATCGTCAGCTGCACGTGGAGTATAACGAGGTCAGCATTACCCGCCGGGTGTACCGCAGCGGCGACAGCGAATATCTGCTCAACGGCTCCAACTGCCGCTTGAAAGACATCGTGGATCTGTTCCGGGATACGGGCGTTGGCAAAGAGGGCTACTCCATTATCGGTCAGGGCCGTATCGACGAAATTTTGAGCCAGCGCAGTGAAGACCGCCGCACGGTTTTTGAAGAAGCGGCGGGGATCAGCCGTTATCGCGCCCGCAAGGAAGAAGCCGAGGGACGCATGAAGCGGGCGGACGAAAACCTGCTGCGCGTGCTGGATGTGCTGGACGAGCTGGAGACTCATCTAAAACCCCTGAAAAAGCAGGCGGAAACGGCGCGGCAATATCTGACCTTGAGCGAAAGCCTGAAAGAACTGGATATTCGTCTGTTTCTGCATCGTTACGATAAGCTGAAAGAAAAAGACGTGGCCGCCGAGCAGACGCTGCTTCAGGTCAAAGACGCTTTGCAGGAGGCGGAAATGCATCTGGAGGACTGCCTCCGGCAGCGCACCGCAGAAGAGGAAGAACAGGAGCGCCGCCAACAGGCCTTGAATCAGGCTCATGCGGCGTTGCTTGCGGCCAATGATGAACTTCACGCCATGCGGGAGAATGTGACGGCCATCCAGAACCGGATAGACGCTGGCCGGGAAACCGCGGAGCGCCTCAAGAACGAAGGGGACAGCCTGCAGAACCGTTTGAAGCTGATCGAAGCGACGCTGAATCAGAGCGACGGCGGCATGGGGGAAGCAGAAAAGCTGCGTCAACAGGCGGCGGAAGCGCTGGAAACCCGCCGAAGCGCTCAAGCGGCCATCAGCGAAAAAACCGGCGCACTGGAAGAAGAACTGAACCGTCATCAGGCGGAATGGATGGAGCGCATGAACCGTATGCAGTCCATGCGAACCAATCAGGCGCGTCAGTCCGCCATGCAGCAGCAAATGGAGCAGCGCAAGGCGGAACTGGAATCCCAGCGGGATACCGAACAGAGGCGTGAAGCCGAGTTGAACGCTGCCATGGAAGAAGCCAAGGCCAGTCTGCAAAGCGAGGAACAACGCCTGAACGAGCTGCGCCAGAGCGCCGAAACGCTGGATCAGTCTTCCAAGCAGCTTTTGCAGGACATCCTGACCCGGCAGCGCCAGATGCAGGAGGATGCACAGAACGCCCGTGCGGCCGATACCCGTCTGCGTACCTTGAAGGAATTGCAGGATGGCTACGAGGGCTATCAGTATTCCGTCAAGAATGCCTTGAGCTATGCCAAAAAGCAGCAGCTTTCGGGCGTGCGGGGCGTGGTAGCCATGCTGCTGCGGGTGCCCAAGGAGTATGAAACCGCCATGGATATGGCGTTGGGCGGCGCGATGCAGAACATTGTGACCGAGACTGAACAGGACGCCAAGCGCCTGATCGAATACCTGCGGCAAAACCGGCTGGGACGCGCCACTTTTTTGCCCTTGAGCACGGTTCACGGGCGGACGCTGAATCCGAACGAACGACGGGTACTGAATATGCCCGGCTGCGTTGGCGTGGCCAGTGAACTGTGCGGCTACGATCCCGAATACCGGGGCATCGTGGAGAGCCTGTTGGGCCGCACGGTCGTCGCCAAAGACCTGGACAGCGGTATCGCTATCATGCGGGCGGGAAATCAGGCCTTCCGTCTGGTGACGCTGCAGGGCGATGTGATGCACTCCGGTGGCAGCATGACCGGCGGCAGCATTCAGCAGAAAGCACAGAACCTGCTGGGCCGGGAACGGGAAATGCAGGAGCTGCAGGAGACGCTGAAGCGCTATAATCAGAGTGTACAGCAGGCTCAGGCGGAAATTACCGAGATGGAAAACCGCCGAGGCGGCGAAAAAGAGCGCCGGGAGGCGGCTCAAAACGAGGTGCATCAGCAGGAAATCGCTGTGGTGCGTGATACTGAGCATCTGAAAGCCGCACAGTCCGAATGGGACAAGCACCGCCAGCGAATGGAGGAATTGACCGGAGCCATTGGCCAGCTGGAGGAAAGCCTGACGGAAATTCGAGAAGAACTCCAAAAGATGGAGAAGCTTTCCACCCAGCAGGACGGCGGCATGGAAGAAATGAACCGCCGCACCGAAGAACTGACCCGGCAGCTGGATACGGCCCGGCGGGAACGGGAAGCGGCACAGGAAGCCCTGACCGACGCGATGCTGACATTGCAGAACGCCGAACACGACTGCGACCGTTTGCAGCGGGATCAGAAGCGTCTGACGGGCGACCGAGACGATTGTCAACGGGAATGGCAGGAACTTTCGCAGAAACGCGATAACGCACTGGCAGAAATGGAACGTGCAGCCGCCGAACAGACTCAGGCAGAAGAAAGCGCGGCCAAAGCGGAAAGCAACGTGGAAAGCGCGAAGCAGAACGTGGAGACCGCTCAGCTGAGGCAGGAGCAGCAGCAAAAAGCACTGCGGGAGCTGCAAGGCGAGATCGACGGCGCGCAACAGATGGTCAGCCATGAAAACGAGCGTCTGCACCGGCAGGAAATCGCTCAGAATCGAATCAAAACAGACCTTAGCCAGCTGTGCGACCGTTTGTGGGACACCTACGAGTTGAGCTACGCGGGCGCGCAGGAATTGGGACAGACCTATCCCGAAGCGCCGTTCAAGGAAAGCGAGGCTGACGGACAGGCCCGTTCCCTGCGGGAGCAGATCCGCAGTCTGGGTTCGGTCAATGTGGGGGCCATCGAGGAATACGCCCAGATGTCCGAACGCTATACCGGCCTGAACGCCCAGAAGGAAGACTTGGAGAAGGCCAAGAATGACCTGCAGGAGCTGATTACGCAGCTGCTTGGACAGATGGAAACGCAGTTCGTCAGCCAGTTCGGATTGATGCAGCAGTATTTCTCCGAAACCTTCCAACGCCTTTTCGGCGGCGGCAACGGCGAGATCTCCTTGAGCAACCCTAATGACCCGCTGAACTGCGGCATTGAGATCATCGTGCAGCCTCCGGGAAAGAAGCGGCAGCTATTGAGCCTGTTCAGCGGCGGCGAGCGCGCCCTGACGGCCATCGCCATCCTGTTCGCCATGCTGAAGCTGAAGCCTACGCCCTTCTGCATTCTGGACGAGATCGAGGCCGCGCTGGACGACGCCAATATCAGCTATTTCGCCGACTATCTGAAGGAATTCAGCAAGGATACCCAGTTCATCGTCGTGACCCACCGAAAGGGCACCATGGAACGCTGCGATACGCTTTTCGGCGTGGCCATGGAGGAACGGGGCATCAGCAGCATGGTCAGCGTCAACTTGAAGGACTACCAATAAACGACCTTTCATACAAAGCGCCTAGGGCGCAAAGGAGGCAGCATCATGAGTGAAAAGAAAGGCTTTTTCGCCCGGCTTCGGCAGGGTATGAGCAAGAGCCGCGAACAGATCGCCGCGGTGACGGAGGATGCGCTGCAGGTGGACGCACCCATTGACGAGGATCTTTACGACGCCCTGTTGGACGCCATGATCCTTTCTGACATGGGCGCTGCATGTGCCGAGGAAGCGCTGGAAAAGCTGCGGGAGACCGTGAAGACGCAGAAGCTCCGCACGGCGGGACAGGCCAAAACCGCTCTGAAGGAGATTCTGGTAGGAATGCTGGAAGTCGAAAAGCCCATACTGAAATGGCCCATGGTCATTTTGATGGTGGGTGTGAACGGCGTTGGCAAAACCACCACCATCGGCAAGCTGGCCCTGCGTTTTCAGGGCCTTGGCCGCACCATCATTCTCTGCGCGGCCGATACCTTCCGCGCCGCTGCTGCCGACCAGCTGCAGGTCTGGTCGGAACGGGCCCGTTGTCCCATCGTGCGCCACAAGGAAGGGGCCGACCCCGCCGGTGTAGTGTTTGACGGCGTACAGGCTGCCAAGGCCCAGAAAGCCGATCTGCTGATCGTGGACACTGCCGGACGGCTGCATAATAAAAAGAACCTGATGGACGAGATGGAGAAGATTCGCCGGGTCATTGACCGGGAATACCCCGAGGCCACGGTGCGCTGTCTACTGGTGGTGGATGCGACGACCGGCCAGAACGGCTTGCAGCAGGCCCGCGCCTTCCGGGAAGCCGCCGGGATCAACGGCATCGTGCTGACCAAGCTGGACGGCACCGCCAAGGGCGGCATTGCTTTCGGCATCGTCCGGGAGCTGAAAACCCCCGTCATGTACGTGGGTGTAGGCGAGGGGATCGAGGATCTGCAGGCCTTCGACGCAAAAGAATTCGTGGACGCGCTCTTTGACTGAGCCCCGCAGGAGGAAAACATTCCATGATGAATATGTACTATAAGTGGAAGGGAAGAAACGCCCTGCGCGGCAACTGGCAGACCGCCATGGTGGTGGCCTTCTTTTCCGGCATTTTTATGGTGCTGACGCAGGTCTATCAGAACCGCTTCATGCCCGTTGCCATTGAAATGATCGACGGGATGTATTACTGGCGCGTCCCACAAATCACGCGGGGCGTGTGGATCGGCTTTGCCGTGCTGCAGCTTTGTTCCGTCCTGCTGACGCCGGTTTTGTCCGTCGGCTGCAACCATTACTTCGTCCGCCGTATCGAGGGAGAAGAGCTGGGCGCCAAGGGGCTTTTCAGCCGGATGAACCTCACGGGCAAGGCTTTGTGGCTGTATGTCATGATGTTCGTGAAAATCTTCCTGTGGACCTGTCTGCTGATCGTCCCCGGCTTCATCGCTGCCATTCGCTACAGCATGGCGCCCTATCTGCTGGCCGAGCATCCCGAAATGACGGCCAAAGAAGCGCTGGAAGAAAGCAAGCGCATCATGAAAAATCGTAAGGGACAGTATTTCCTGCTGCTGCTCAGTTTTATCGGCTGGTCGCTGGCTTCCAATCTGCTGCAGCTGAGCCTGATGAGCATCAGCGGAATTGCGGCGATCGTGGCGGGGCTGTTTGTGAACTGCTGGGTCAGCGCCTACGTGAATGCCTCCGTAGCCGTGTTCTATAAAACGGTTTCCGAAGATGGCGGGGAAGAAAAGGCACGTCAGGATTGGGAACGCATCATGCAGAACATGCAAAACGGCGTGAACTTTCCCGGCAATCCATGGAACGGCCCGGATGATGATGACAGCGGCGACGATCAGGACGACGACGATTCATTAAACTGACTGACGTTTGCGCAGAAAGAAACGAGGGAACGACAATGCCATCTCTGAAACCATACAGTCAGGAGCTGGAATACAGCTATGCGCCCGGACTGTTCCCGTCGCTGGAATTGATGCGGGTGCAGCCCGAACGGGCGCTGCGCCTTCTGACCAGCGAAAAGGCTCACGGCGAGGGCGTGGAGAAGCTGCGGGCGATCTGCCGGGAGCATAACGTCCGAGAGGAAGTAGCCGACAAGGCGCTTCGCCGCATCAGCGGGAAGGACAACTGCTTTGCAGCCACGGTGTTTTCCAAGTGGCAGGCAGAGCTGCGCCCCGACCTGCCCCATGTGGTGCTCCATCATCCCATGGACGAGGGCAATCTGGGAACCATCCAGCGCACTCTGCTGGGGCTTGGTCTCAAGGATATCGCCGTGATTCGCCCTGCGGCAGACGTGTTCGAGCCCCATGTGGTGCGGGCTGCTATGGGGGCGGTCTTTTCCCTGCGGGTCAAGCAGTACGACAGCTTCGAGGACTACCGCCGGGAATATCCGAATCACGCGCTCTACCCGTTTATGCTGGACGGGTCCATGCTGCTGGAAGACGCTGTCCGTCAGCGGAAAACGCCCTATGCGCTCATTTTCGGCAATGAGGGCAGCGGACTTCCGTCGGAATTTTCCAAGCTGGGGCAGGCCGTGCGGATCCCGCACAGCGGAGAGATAGATTCATTGAACCTTTCCATTGCGGTAGGCATTGGCGCGTATGCCTTTGTGCATGCGCCGGAAAAAGGAGAGTAAAACCATGTACGAAGCCATTCAGGAACAGTTGAAAGCTTGTGTGGATTATCTGGCGGAGCGGGGGCATTTGAAGCCGGGCGCGGCGGTGGTGCTGGGCTGCTCCACCAGCGAGGTGGCCGGGGGTCACATCGGAAAGAACAGCGTGCCCGAGTTGGGAGACGCGCTGGCAGAAGCCATGATCTCCGCCTGCAAGGCTCGTGGGCTGAACCCGGTCTTTCAGTGCTGTGAGCATCTGAACCGGGCGCTGGTGATGGAGCAGAAAGTGCTGGACGAGCGGCGTCTGACGCAGGTCAACGTCATGCCCGTGCCCAAGGCGGGCGGCAGCACCGGCGCGGCGGCTTATCTTCGTTTTGAGGAGCCTGCCGTGGCCATGGCCATTCAGGCGGAAGCTGCCATCGACGTGGGCGACACGCTGGTGGGGATGCACATCCGCCCCGTTGCTGTGCCCCTGCGGATGCCGCAGGAAAATTACAAGGTGGGAGAGGCCCACGTGGTCATGGCCTATTCCCGTTTGCCCTATATCGGCGGGGAGCGGGCGCAGTACCCGAAAAAATGATCGAAAGGAAGAAAACCGTGATGGTCGAAATCAAATCTAAGATCGCCGTTCGTTTTTTTGCCTCGTTGTTGACTCTGCTGTTTGCGGTCGGCGGTATTTTTGCCAGTGGGAAAGCGGAAACGGAAGATTCAACCGGCGGTCAAATTTATCTCTACGGCGAGACCCATGCCGTGGAGCAGATTTTGGAAGAAGAACTCCGGCTTTGGCAGGAGTATTATGCAAACGGGATGCGGCATCTGTTTGTGGAATTGCCTTACTATACGGCGCAATATCTGAACCAGTGGATACAGGCAGAAGACGATGAAATTCTGATGCAGGTGTATGCCGACTGTAATGGAACCGCGTTCCACAGCGCCAACGTCAGCCACTTTTACCGGCAGATCAAGGAGACCTGCCCGGAAACGGTCTTTCATGGGACGGACGTGGGCCACCAGTACCAGAGTACCGGGCGGCGCTATCTGAACGATTTGACCCGTCAGGACCTTGCGGATTCCGAGGAGGCGCAGTTGGCCCGGCAGAATATCGAACAGGGTCAGCAGTATTACCGTACCAACGACAACGTGTATCGGGAAAATACCATGGTCGAAAATTTTCTGCGGGAATATGCACTGCTGAATGGTGAAAGCATCATGGGGATCTATGGAGCGGCCCATACCGGGCTGGAGGCGCTGGATTGGTCAGGGCAGGTGCCCTGCATGGCCAATCAGCTTCGCCAGACCTACGGTGAACGGCTGCACAGCACCGATTTGTCCACCCAAGGGCTGACGGGCGAACCGATTCGTGCAGCGCTTTTCACCATCGGCAGTAAGGAATATCAGGCCGGTTATTTTGGCGAGCAGGATCTTTCCGGCGTTTTGGAAGGAAAGTACCTTTCTCGGCAATTTTACCGGCTGGAAGAAGCCTATGACGATTTCAAAACCGCCAAGTTGACCGGTGACATTCTTCCTGCAAACAATTATCCCATGCCGATCGACGAAGGACAGGTCTTTGCCATTTGTTATACATTGGCGGACGGAACCAGCCGGTGGCAGTATTATCGCTGCGACGGTTCGGAATGGAATGGGCAGTTAACCACGTTAGAATTTCAGATTCCCTAAGCCAAAAGAGACGCCGCGCTGCAAGTCATTGCTGCGCGGCGTTTTTGCGTTATTCAAAAATATAAAATTCGCATTCCAGCCGACCGTTGTACAGGCGACGTTTGTGCGTGGCCCGGCGACCGAAGCAGCGCTCAAAGGCAAAGTCAGACGTGATGGCGCAAAGCTTCCAGCCTGGGTGACGCTTCAGCAAAAGGCCCATTTCCCGGTAAAGAGCCTCCGCTTCCCGCTTGTCGCCCAGCCGTTCGCCGTAGGGCGGGTTGCAGAGAAATACCCCCGGCTCGTCGGGAACTTGCAGTGTGCGCAGGTCCTGCTGCCGGACGCTGATCTGCCCGTCAAAGCCCGCCTGATGAATATGGCGGCGGCACAGTTCCAGTGCCTCCGGGTCAATATCGCTGCCCGCGATCGAAAAAGAGCGCTCAGTCGGTATCTTGTCCCGTTCGGCCTGACGAATCGCCGCCATGGGCACGTCTTTCATGAAGGGAAACTCCTCGCAGACGAAGCTGCGGTCGATCCCCGCGGGACGGGCAGCGGCCTTGATGGCTGCTTCGATCAGAATCGTTCCCGTGCCGCAGCAGGGGTCGTACAACGGCATCCGCGTGCGCCAAGGGCTCACATCCAGCAGCGCCGCCGCCAGCGTTTCCCGCAGCGGCGCTTCGCCGTTCCATGTGCGGTAGCCGCGGCGGTTCAGCGCGTCGCCGCTCATGTCGATGGTCAATCGGGCCTGATCCCGGTACAGCGCGATCTCAATGGGAACACGGGGGCCGGTCTCCGGCAGCGTGTCTGCCCGAAGCCGCTTTTTCAGCCGCTCCACAATGGCCTTTTTCACGATGGACTGACAGTCCCGCACGCTCATGAGCTGACTGCGCACGCACTTTCCCGAAACGTGGATGCGGCTGGAACGATCCAGATAGTTCTCCCACGGAAGGGAAGAAACAAACTGGAACAGCTCCTCAAAACTGAGGACCGGCTTTTCATCCAGAAGCAGCAGCACCCGGTCGGCGGTGCGCAGGCACAAATTGGCGCGGAAGCCGTCTGCCAACTCCCCGGTGAAGCGGGCGCAGCCCTGCTCGGCCTTGGCGGAGTAGCCCAGCCGCTTCAGTTCGTTGGAGACAATGCCTTCCAGCCCAAATGCGGCGGTAGCCAGAAAAGAATACGGCATGGGCTTTTCACTCCTGAAGTCAAATTAAAGCAGCTCATCGATAAACCATTGCAGGGTCGCATCTCCGCTGCCCGGCAGGTTTTCGTGGCCGAAGTCCGGGTACAGGATGACTTCCTTGGGGGAAGTGATCTTGTTGAAGGCCGCAAATTGGGTGGACGGCGGGCAGATGGTGTCCATCAGGCCGGTGTACATATGTACCTTGCCGCGGATGCGATGAACCAGATGCTGAATGTCGATATACCCAAGCTTGGTGAAGGTCTCCTGCTCATGGGCATGGGTGGGGTCGAAGTGGCGGAAGTACTCTTTCAGTTCAGCGTAGGCATCCTTGTCCAGATCCATTTCCCAGACGCGCTGATAGTCGCTCAGAAACGGATAGCAGGGAGCGGCCAGCTGAATGTTGCTCAGAGAAGCACAGGCCAGCGTCAGACCGCCGCCCTGACTTCCGCCGTCCGCGGCCAGACGGCCTTCGTCGATCTCCGGGAAGGACGAAACGATGCGGGTCATCAACGCGGTGTCCAGAAAAATATCCCGGTACAGCAGCCGGTCGGGATCAGGATCGTCCAGACCGCGGATGATATGGCCGTGCAGCGTGTTCCCCTTGACAACGCCAACGTCTACGCTCTGTCCACCCTGACCGCGCACATCCAGCGCCGCCACGGCAAAGCCTGCACTGGCCATCGCAAAATGATTGGTCCAGTCTCCCGCACGGCCCGAATAACCATGAAAACGCATGACTGCGGGCAAACGGCCCGAAAATTTCTTGGGTCGCACATATTTAGCGTGGATTCGCGCGCCGTGCGCACCGGTGAAGGTCAGGTCAAAGCAGTCCAACGTGGGGTGGTGGAAGGCAGCGGGAGTCAGCTGCACCTGCGGGTCGATGGTTTCGATCTCGCGCAGACCACGCTCCCAGTATTCTTCAAAATCAACAGGCTTGGGATTGATGCCTTCGTATGTTTTCAGCTTCGAAAGGGGAAAATCAAAAACGCCCATGAAAATCGCTCCTTTGGTGTGATGTGAAGTCATTATAGCACGGGCGTTTTATTTTGGAAAGTGTCCATTTATGCCTTTTGAAGACACTTTCGGATCATTTTCGACTTTCTCTATCTGGTTTGCAGGACAGGCAGCTTTTTTGAGAGAAAATGAAAAAATAAATTGACACATACCCTGCGGGGGTATATAATCAAAATACCCAGATGGGGTATGCAAACCGAAAGAGGTGCTGTGCATGGAACCTAAAAAGTGCTGCTGCTGTTCTCAGCGCAAAAAAGAGCGAACACCGGAGGAGTATACGAAGCTTATCCATCGGCTGAATCGAATCGAAGGGCAGATACGCGGGATTCGCGGGATGGTGGAAAACAACGCCTACTGCCCGGATATTCTGATGCAATCCGCTGCCGTGACGGCCGCTATGAATGCCTTCAACAAAGAGCTGCTGGCGAGCCACATCCGCACCTGCGTGGCGCAGGATATTCGCGACGGTAAGGATGAAGTGATCGACGAACTGGTGGGAACGCTGCAAAAGCTGATGAAATAGGGCAGATGGGGGAATCGTGTACAGGACTCGGTTTTATCGGCGGACAAGCCAACGAGGAGGCGTGAGACGATGAAACAATACAACGTAACGGGTATGAGCTGCGCTGCCTGCAGTACCCGGGTGGAAAAGGCAGTATCCAAGGTGCCGGGGGTGACGGAATGCTCCGTCAGCCTGCTGACCAATTCCATGGGAGTGGAGGGCACAGCAAGCCCCGAAGCCATAATCGCGGCTGTGGAGCAGGCAGGCTACGGCGCGTCGGAGAAGGGCGCGGGCAAGACTGCTCCCAGCCCTTCTGAAGCGGAAAAGCAGCTGGAAGATCATGAAACGCCGCTCTTGAAAAAGCGATTGATCTGGTCAGTTGGTTTTCTGCTGGTGCTGATGTACTTCTCTATGGGCCATATGATGTGGGGCTGGCCGCTGCCCGCCTTCTACAATGACAATCATGTGGCCATGGGCCTGACTCAGATGCTTTTGACCATTATCATCATGGTCATCAACCAGAAATTCTTTATCAGCGGTTTCAAGAGCCTGTGGCACCGTTCGCCTAACATGGATACGCTGGTGGCGCTGGGCGCGACGGCGGCGTTCGTTTACAGCACCTACGCTCTTTTCGCCATGACGGGCGCGCAGGTACGGGGCGATATGGACGCGGTCATGACCTACATGATGGATTTCTACTTTGAGTCCGCCGCCATGATCCTGACCCTGATCACCGTAGGCAAAACATTGGAAGCCCGTTCCAAGGGCAAAACCACAGACGCACTGAAAGGCCTGATGAAGCTGGCTCCCAAGACAGCCCATCTGCTTCGGGACGGAGTGGAAGTGACTGTCCCCGTGGAGCAGGTACAGAAGGACGACGTGTTTACGGTTCGTCCGGGCGAAAGCATTCCTGTGGACGGCGTGGTGCTGGAAGGAACCAGCGCGGTGAATGAAGCTGCGTTGACCGGCGAGGGTATCCCGACGGACAAAGGCCCCGGCGACAGCGTGTCCGCCGCCACGGTCAATCAGTCGGGCTTCCTGAAATGCCGCGCCACTAGGGTCGGCGAGGACACCACCCTTTCTCAGATCATTCAGATGGTATCGGATGCTGCGGCGACCAAAGCGCCCATCGCCAAGATCGCCGATAAGGTCTCGGGCATTTTCGTGCCGACGGTCATTACTATTGCCGTCATTACCACCATTGTCTGGCTGCTGCTTGGCAAAGAAGTGGGTTACGCGCTGGCGCGGGGCATTTCCGTGCTGGTCATCAGCTGCCCCTGCGCACTGGGTCTGGCTACGCCTGTAGCGATCATGGTGGGCAGCGGCTTGGGCGCCAAGAACGGCATTCTGTTCAAAACCGCCGCTTCGCTGGAAGAAACGGGACGCATTCAGATCGTGGCGCTGGATAAGACCGGCACCATCACCTCCGGCGAACCGCGTGTGACCGATATTTTGCCGGAAAGTGGCATAACGGAACGGGAACTGCTGGAAAACGCCCTTGCGCTGGAAGCAAAGAGCGAGCATCCGCTGGCACGGGCCATTCTGGAACGGGCGCAGTCGGACGGAATGACTGCGGAAGAAGTCACGGAGTTTCAGGCGTTTCCCGGTAACGGCCTGACGGCGGTTCGGAACGGTCAGACCCTTTGCGGCGGCAATGCACGCTTTATAGAGGGTCGTGCACACGTGTCGGATGAAATGAAGGGTCAGGCTGAAAAGCTGGCCGAAGCCGGCAAAACGCCGCTGTTTTTCAGCCGTGACGGCAAGCTGCTGGGCGTGATCGCCGTAGCGGACGTAATCAAGGAAGATAGCCCCCGGGCTGTTCGGGAACTGCAGAATATGGGCCTGCACGTGGTCATGCTTACCGGCGACAACGAACGCACAGCGAAGGCCA
The DNA here is from genome assembly GCA_900548145.1 of uncultured Eubacteriales bacterium. Taxonomy (GTDB): domain Bacteria; phylum Bacillota; class Clostridia; order Christensenellales; family Aristaeellaceae; genus Limiplasma. Next base: position 83,236 of record URJB01000001.1, read on the forward strand.
TCGGCGCGCAGGCTGGCGTGGATCAGGTCATCGCGGGCGTTCTGCCGGAAGGCAAGGAAAGCGTCATTCGTCAGCTGAAGGAGCAGGGCAAGGTCGCCATGGTGGGCGACGGTATCAACGATGCTCCCGCTCTGACCCGGGCGGATATCGGCATTGCCATCGGTGCGGGTACGGACGTAGCCATTGACGCGGCGGACGTGGTGTTGATGAAGAGCCGCCTGAGCGACGTGCCTGCCGCAGTCCGTTTGAGCCGGGCCACGCTGCGGAACATTCACGAGAATCTGTTCTGGGCCTTCTTCTACAACACCATTGGTATTCCGCTGGCGGCGGGGGTATTTATCCCGCTGGGCCTGACGCTGAACCCCATGTTCGGTGCGGCGGCCATGAGCCTGTCCAGCTTCTGTGTGGTGTCCAACGCGCTGCGTCTGAACTGGTTCAAAGTTCATGACGCCAGCCGGGATCATAAAATCAAAACCCCGGAGCTGAAACAGCTCCCCAGTCAAAAGGAGGAACAAACCATGGAAAAGACGATGAAGATCACAGGAATGATGTGCGGCCACTGCGAAGCCACGGTTAAAAAGACGCTGGAAGCCCTGCCTAATGTGCAGGAAGCGCTGGTCAGTCACGAAAGCGGCACGGCGGTCGTCAAGCTGAGCGCTCCCGTGGAAGATAGCGTACTCAAGACCGTGGTGGAAGAAAAGGGCTACACGGTCACGGAGATCTGCTGAAAATACGCCCCCGGCTTTTTCTAAAAGCCGGGGTTCTCTTTGCCGGAATTACAGCGGCTAAGCTTTGACTTCCCCCAAAAAATATGCTATGATAAAAAAGTCAGCCGGTTCTCTTTACAGAAAATCGGCTCTCTTTTTGCGCCCGGGAAATGAAGGAGGAAGAACGATCATGTATGACGTGCTGATCATTGGGGCAGGCCCCGGAGGAATTTTTTCCGCTTATGAATTGATCCGGCAGAATCCGCAGCTCAAGGTGGGCGTATTCGAAGCGGGTCATGAGCTGAACAAACGCAAATGTCCCATTGACGGCAAGAAGTTTAAGACCTGTATCGGCTGCAAAAGTTGTTCCATTATGAGTGGCTTCGGCGGCGCAGGCGCTTTCTCCGACGGCAAATACAATATTACCAATGATTTCGGCGGTACACTGTACGAGTATATCGGCAAAAAGAACGCGCTGGAACTGATGCGCTATGTGGATGACATCAATATGGCGTTCGGCGGCGAGGGCACCAAGCTGTACACTACGGCGGGCAGTCACATCAAAAAAATGTGCCTGCAGAACGACCTCCATCTGTTGGACGCTTCCGTCCGCCATCTGGGAACAGATATCAACTATGTGGTGCTGGAAAATCTGTATGCCTATCTGAAGGAGAAGGTGGACTTCTTCTTCGATACGCCCGTGGAAACGGTACGGGTGACGGAAGACGGTTACGAGCTGACCGCCCGGGGGCAGACTTTCTCCTGCAAGGACTGCGTGATCTCCGTAGGCCGCAGCGGCAGCAAATGGATGGAGAATATCTGCCGGGAACTGCAAATTCCTACCAAGAGCAATCGCGTGGACATCGGCGTTCGGGTGGAAATGCCCGCCGAAGTGTTTTCTCACCTGACGGACGAGCTTTATGAAAGCAAGATCGTATACCGTACCGAAAAATACGGCGATCTGGTGCGTACCTTCTGCATGAATCCCAAGGGCGCGGTGGTGAACGAAAACACCAACGGCATTATTACCGTTAATGGCCACAGCTACGAAGACCCGGCCCGCCAGACGGAAAATACCAATTTCGCGCTGCTGGTCTCCAAGCATTTTTCCGAGCCCTTTAAGGATTCCAACGGATACGGCGAGTCCATCGCACGCCTGAGCAACATGCTGGGCGGGGGAGTCATCGTGCAGCGCTTCGGCGATCTGATCCGCGGGCGGCGTTCCACCCCCAGTCGGATGGAGGACTCCTTCATTACGCCCACGCTGAACGCCACGCCCGGCGATTTGAGTCTGGTACTGCCCAAGCGCATTCTGGACGGCATTATTGAGATGATCTACGCGCTGGACAAGATTGCCCCCGGCACTGCCAATGACGACACGCTGCTTTACGGCGTAGAGGTGAAGTTCTACAACATGGAAGTCGAAGTGGACGAGCACCTGCAGGCCCGTTATCCCGGCCTGTATATCATCGGCGACGGCAGCGGCATCACGCACTCGTTGTCCCACGCCTCCGCCAGCGGCGTTCACGTGGCCCGGGAAATCGCGGGACGGCAGGAATAAGCGAATATCAAAAAACGACGCTGGACCCAAAATTCAGCGTCGTTTTTCATAACCGCATTTATCCGAAATAAACGCTTCCGGGAATTTCTTCATCGTTTCTCGAAAGCTTCCGTACCAGCAGGAAAGCCGTCAGGAACAGGGCGATCAGATACATCAGGAAGATCCAGCCGCCGGTTCGGCTCTCCATGGAGGCTGTGAAATCGTACAGGCCATGCATCAGAGCGGGAACGATCAGCGCCAGCCGACGATACTTCTTGGAGGTGGTCAGGTCGCACATGCCCTCGTACTTCTTGGCCGCACCATAAAACGCGCCCATGAATACGCCGAAGCAGGCGTGACCGGGAATCGCCGTCACGGCGCGGATCACCGCCACATCCAGCCCGTATGAGGTGACGTAGCTGATATTCTCCCAAAGAGCGAAGCCAAGCGACACAAAAGCCGCATACACCACGCCGTCAAAGGTGAAATTGAAGGCGGGGGTCATCCAGGTACGCTTTTTCAGCAGATAATACTTGGCGCCTTCTTCTGCAAACGCCACGATCACGAAATATTCGATCAGCTGATAAATAAGCGAATTTTCCGGCCAAACGCAGCCCAGCAGCCAGAAGCCGACTTTCTCTGCCACCAGGGCGATTGCCGTAGCCAGAATGCCGCAGAAGACCAGCGAAGTCAAAAGCTGCGGCGGCTCCTTTTCCCGGCGGTCGGCCCGGTAAATTTTGACCAGCAGAAAAATAGCGGGAATCACCGCCGCAGGAATCAAAACCCGGTGAAGATATAGCAGTACCATTTTATAGCCCCCTTTTGTGCCGGCACAGTCAAGCGTACACCAACGCAGTATTGATTATACGGCTTTTCATTCTTCTAAAAAATAGGCAGTTGCGTGTTTATGCCAAAAGTTTGGGCAGACTTGCTTTTTTGACCGTGGGCAAAAATTGTCCTAAAGATGGATAATAGAATCGTTCGCAGGGTCTTTGATCGGCCCGAGAAAAGACGGAAGGATGAACGGAAGATGTACGTTCTCTATAATCCCATGGCGGGAAACGGTCACGGGGAAGAAAAGGCCCGGGAGATCGAGAAAAAGGTACAGGGACAAAAGATCGAATATAGGGATGTTACCCGGATGGACGCGGCTGATTTTCTGGCTCGTCTGCCCATGGAGGAAACCGTGGTGCTGGCAGGCGGCGACGGGACGCTGAATCATTTCATCAATCGCTATGGCAGCAGCGTGTTGAACCGCCCTCTATATTATTTTCCGGCGGGCTCCGGCAATGATTTTTGGAACGATGTTGGTCAAAATTCCGTGGACGGAATGATCCTGCTCAACGATTATCTGAAAAATCTGCCGGTGGTGGAGGTTAAGGGCAAGAAAAGCAGGTTCCTTAATGGCATCGGCTACGGAATCGACGGTTACTGCTGCGAGCTGGGCGACCAAATGCGGATGCAGGGGAAAGAGAACGTCAATTATGCCTCCATTGCTATCAAGGGGCTGCTGTTCCATTTTAAGCCTGCTTCGGCTATGGTGACGGTGGACGGCGTTTCTCATCGCTACCGCCACGTGTGGCTGGCCCCGACTATGAACGGCCGCTACTATGGCGGCGGCATGGAGGTGGCGCCTGAGCAGAACCGTCTGAATCAGAATGGAACCGTATCAGTGGTGGTGCTTCACTGCCCTTCCAAATTGAAAACGCTGATGGTTTTCCCAAGCATTTTCAAAGGCGAGCACGTGAAGCATACGGAGATGGTGGAGGTGCTTTCCGGCAAGGAGATCACCGTTGCCTTTGACCGCCCCACAGCATTGCAGATCGACGGTGAAACCGTTACCGGCGTGACGGAGTATGGCGTTATGGCGGATGCGGACAGCACCGACCAGTCCGTGGCTGTGTGAAATAATCGAAAACGCCTGCGGGTTTTGAAAGCCGCAGGCGTTTTTTGCGTACAAGGAATCATCAATCAGCAGTTCGGCTTTTCTGCCTTAAGTTTCTTTTGCAGCCAATCCTTGCCGTCCACAAAGCGGGACACGATGAAGGAGACCACATAGTCGCCGGCGGCGTTGACCATGGTGGCGGGCGGGTCGACCAGATTGCCGAGCGCAATGGCGATGGGGTAGGCGATCTCCATCTGGTTGGGGAAGAAAATGGTGCACAGCACCAGCTCGCCAACGCCGCCCCCGCCCGGAATGCCGCTCATGGCTACGGACGAAAACACCGATACCACAATGGCCCCGATGGCATTCCAGCCGGTGAAGTCCATGCCGAAGATGCTGAACAGGAAGGCCACCTTCACAATGGCGGCCATGGCGGAGCCATCCATATGCATGGTAGCACCCATGGGGATTACAATGTCAGAGACATCCTTGGAAATGCCCGTTTCCTCAGCCACGTCCATATTGGTGGGAATGGTAGCCACAGAGGAGCAGGTGCCGAAGGAGACCGCTGCAGGCCGGAACAGGTGCCGGAACATGACCTTCGCGCCGCCCTTGCCGCCGCCGAAACGGGAGTACACTGGGAAGGACGCAAACATATAGACGAAGCACATAATGTAGTACACCACCAGCGTCCGGGAATAGTCGCTGATGAGCTGCGGCCCATAAAATGCCACCAGATAGGCGAAAAAACCGAAAAAGCCGATGGGCGCATAATAGGTGATGATCTTCACAGCCTTGAGCATACAGTCCGTCAGGCTGGACAGCAGCTTGGCCACCGGGGTATCCGCACCGCCAGCCCACTGCACGGCAAAGCCGAAGATGATCGCCGCCACGATCAGGGGCAGCATGGCCTTGCGGCTCCACAGCGCCGTAAAATCAGGCACCGTAAAGAAATTCACGATCATTTCCGCGGCGGATACGCTGCCGACCTCGCCTTCCGGCGGATCATACGCGCCCGTCACCAGCGGGATCACCCGGCAAACGGCGTACATCACCACGGCTGCGATCGCAGCCGTCACCAGAAACGTCACAAGGGTAGCACCCATGATTTTTCCTGCACGGCGAATCCCCTTCATATTGGCGATGGCCGAGGCAATGGAGCAGAACACCATAGGTACCGCAACGCAGAACATCATATTGATGAAAACGGTTCCCAACGGTTCCAGACAGGTTGCTCCCGGCCAAACTGCTCCAACGGCGCAGCCCGCTACGATCGCGATCAGCATACTGAGAATGAACCAGTACTGTTTCAGAAATTTCTTCATTGGCTTTACCCCCTTCAAACCTGCTGCGGTATCGGGAAAACGAACTTCAAAAGTTCAACGGCGTTCATTATAGCGTATATTTCGGTTCGGTGACAAGCTATGACCATGAAAAGAACAAAAGAGAAGCAGCCTTTCAGGGCAAGCTTAAGAACATTGCGGCAATTCCCTAACACGAACGGCACCGGGACAGGGCAGAAAATCAAGAACTTTTCCTTCCCGCAGCAGATAGAGTCCCTGATCCTGACAGGCAGCGACCAGCATTTCATCCCCCAACGGGCAAAAATCTCTGGGCAGCTTGCCAGGCAGGAAAAGCGTCTGCGTCTTGCGTAGCGGGGAAACTGCCAGACGGACGATCGAACCTTCACCGCGGTTAGAGGCATACAGACTTTTCCCGTTTGACGGGAACCATAGGGCGGCGGCATAGTTGACATCGTCGGCGTTTTTCGGGATTGGCAATCCGTCGCCGAGCACTTGCCCGGAATCCCGTCCAAACTTCACGGGATAAATGCGGTTGCCCAGCTCCGTGATCAGAAAAGCATCGCCATTGACGGGATGATAGGCCATATGGCGCGGCCCCTGCTCTGCGGGAACCGCAATGCGATACTGCTCGTAAAGCAGCCCCGTTTCATCCTGTTCATAGACATACAGCCTGTCCAGCCCCAGATCAACAGCACAGAAGCAGCCCGGCAGCGTTGGAATCCGGGTGATCTGATGCAGGTGAGGGCCTGTCTGCCGGGTGGAATGCGGCCCATGGCCGATGTGCTGGATGAGTTGGAGCCGTTCGCCGATGCTGTTTGGGCTGATCGGAAAAACGGCCAGGGAACCCGTGCCATAATTAGCGCAAAGCAGGAAACGTCCATCTTCGGAAAAAGTCAGATGGCATGGTTCCTTTCCGCCGGTCGAGCGGGTGGAGAGTACCTTCATGCCTTCCGGGGTGATAGTTAGCTCGTGAATGCAGCCATCCATGGGTTCGGGGCCGTCGCAGCTGACGGAAAAAATGCGCCCATCCGGGCTGACGTCCTGCCAGTTCGGGTCTGTCAGCGTGCCATCTGTCCAAAGCTGCGTCAGATGTTCGCCATCTGTGCGCACATAGCAGATTCCCGGCCCTCCCAAGCGGGTCAAAGTACCAATCAGCAGGTCTTTCACGAACAGGCTTCCTTTCTTTTCCGGCGGGTTCGTTCGTCACAAAATACTATGGTATTTCGCTCTGTATGCTGCCAAAAAACATTCGCCCTGCCGATGCGCCATTCCTGCACAAAAAAGCAGTCCGGAAAAATTCTTCCGGGCTGCGGAAAGGGTCTTACAGCGTTTTCAAAAGTTCTTCGGCCTTTTCTTTGCTGGCAAAATTCAGGGGAGAGAAACGCCCGTCCCGCACGGTCTCCAGCTTTTCTCGGGCTGCTTCGCGATTTCCGGCTTCGATATCGTACTGGGCGAGGAAATACAGCGTATCCAGCTGACCGGGCTTCTGTTCCAATGCCTTGTCGAAATAGCCCTTGGCCGTGTCCTTGTCGCCCTTCAGCCGATAATAGGTCTGGCCCAGATTGTCCAGCGTAATAGGGTCTTCATCGTCGTATTCGAGGGCTTTCAGGTTGTATTCCAGCGACTTGTCAAAATCGCCCGCTTCCACCAGCAGGTAGCCGAGAGTTTCGTAGACCAGACCACTTTCCGCTTTTTTCTGCTGTACTTCCAGCACTTCGAGGGCCTTGTCAAGATCGCCCAGCTTATAGACGGCCACGGCGTAGTTGACGTACAGCTGCCGCTTCTGATCGTCCGCCATAGGATATTTCTGCACTGCTACCAGCAGTTCGCGGGCCTTCTGGTACTGGCCGCTGCGCAAAAGCAGCACGGAATAGGGCAGAATGGCCTTCATGTCCGTCATTCCTTCACTCATGCATTCCTCATAGAGCTTGAGGGCCTCGTCATATTTTCCCTCATTGTGGAGCTTCATGGCCTTGCGGGCCTTAAAGATGGTATTGAGCGCCATGGAATTCGTTTCTCCTTCCAAAATCAATTCATCGGTTCAAAAAGGCGGGTCACAGCGCGGAAGATTCCTGACGGAGCTTGCGCCGCAGACGGGCATAACGATATTGTAGCTCATTTTGCTTTTCTTGTACAGCCTCGTCTTTATGAAGCTTCGGTTCCGCCAGCAGCAGGAGGGCCTGACGCACATAATGCAGCGCCTGTTCCGGGTTCCGAAACTGGTGCTCGTAGAGTTTCGCCAGCGCCTCATAGGCGAAAACAGGGTCGTCGCCCCGTTCCAGCATGGTCTCCAGCAGTTTGGCTGCGGCCCGGTACTGCCCTTCCCTTTTTTCGTGGACGGCCATGGCCCGGGTGGCCTGCGCCCGGAAGAAGCCTCCTTCGCACAGACGGTAACACTTCATGGCCTTTTCCTTCTGCCCCTGCTTTTCCAACGCCCTGGCCAGCGAAAACAAATCTTCCTGCTCCGCGATATCCTCCGGGTGGCTGAACTGCACGCACAGCACGTAAAACAGCTGCGCCAGACTGACGATATCCTGCCGGTTATGATCGAGAATCCCGATCAGCGGTGTAAAATTTCGATCCTTCAAATATTGAAAATAGGTTTGGGGCACCAGTGCGCCGGGAAGATCGTCTTCCCGCTCCACGCCCAACAGCGCCGTTTCCAGCGTGCCAAGATTGCACTGTTTCAGCCGCAGCTTCCACAGGCGGCGGGCGGGAAACAGCACGTCCGCGTGACAGATGGGGATTCCGTCATCCCGAATGCGATGCATGAGAAAACGGGTCTTGAGCAACGGCACGTCGAAGGTTTTCCCGTTGAAGGTACACAGCACGGAAAAACGTTTCATCCGGGCGGCCAGCAGGTCCAGCATGGCTTCCTCGTCCGGGTAATCCCGCATGAGAAACTGCTCCACCACAAAGCCTGCCGGGGCAAAATACCCAAGCCCCACCTGAAAGGCGATCGTGCCTGCTCCGCCAGAAAGCCCGGTGGTCTCCGTATCCAGAAACAGCACGTCCTCCGGCGCAACCGTCCGGGGAAACTCGCAGCCGAACACCGTGCGCAGGGTTTCCGGCGTGGCATAGCTCTGGTCGCCGAAGGTGGATAGGGGAAACACGGCTTCGCGACGGTACAGTCCCGTTTCTGCGGGAGCTTCGCTTTTGGTGGCAGGAGCTTTGGCAGGGGCCGCGTCCATCATTCTCAGCTTGTTCAGAAGTCCTGCCATTGTGCCAACAGCTCCTTGAGGATCATCTCCGCATTCTTTTTCCCATCAGCGCCTACCTCCGCCGCCGGGCCGACGCAGGCCGGGCAGCCGTCCTCGCAGCCGCATTCCTGCACTACGGACAGCGCCTGTTCCAGCAGAAGCTGCTGCATGGAGTAGGCTTTTTCGCTTAAACCCACGCCGCCGGGGAAGGAATCGTAAAGGAAGATGGTGGGCTTATCCGTAATAGGCGCTTTGACCTGATACACTACCCGGATATCCCGAGGCGAACACATCAGGTACAGGGGAGCCACGATGGACAGAAGATTGGCTACGCCCACCAGCGCCCCCTGCAGGTCGTCGTTGGAATAGCGGGCCGCCAGACTGTCTGGGATCGTCCACCACATGCCCACGGTGTGCATGTCGCTCTGAGGCAGGCGCACCTCGCCGAAGCCCAGATTTTCGTGGGTGTCCAGCTTCATTTTCTTGAATACCTTCACAATGGTACTGACCCGCAGCTCGCCCAACGTCACTTCCACGCCGTTTTTCGCCTGTTTTTCTTCCAGCTTGTCCAGAATGTGCAGGCTCACGTTCATATCCGCGTCGGTATAATAGTCCACGTCCACGGCGCGGATAAAGGCCTTGCAGGCGTCGTAGTCCAGCTTCTCCACCTGATACTGCCGGGCCTCGTGCATATAAATGGCGTTTTCGTGCAGCAGCATGGGAACGGTGAAACGGTCCATTTCGCCAATGACCCGGTGATGGGCCGGATTGGTAATGTCGATGATGACGAAGTTCTCCGCCGTAGCGCTGCGCAGGGAAATTTCCCCCGAAGGAAGTTCTTCTTCCATCCAGTAATATTTGCCGTCCAGATGACGCAGAATGTTGTTCTCCACCAGATATTCCAGACATTCTTCCGTGTCCGGCAGACCGCCGAAGCAATCGCCATCCCGGAAGGGCAGCTCGTAAGCGGAGCATTTCAGATGGGAAAGCAGAATGTAGAGGTTGTTCGGCTGCACCAGCGCGTTTTCCGGGGAGGTACGGAAGAAATAGTCCGGATGCTCGATGACATACTGATCCAGCGGCGCGGAGGAAGCTACCAGAATGGTGACAGCCGTATCCTTGCGCCGGCCGGCGCGCCCGGCCTGCTGCCAAGTGGAGGCAATGGAGCCGGGATAGCCGCACAGCACACAGGCACTCAGAGAGCCGATATCCACGCCCAATTCCAATGCGTTGGTGGAAACGACCATGTCTACCTCGCCAGCGCGAAGCCCTCGCTCGATTTCCCGGCGCTCTCCGGGCAGATAACCGCCCCGATAGCCTCGTACTCGCCCGGAAAAGCCATACGCATCGCGGACGCAATCCTTCAAATACCGGGTCAGCACTTCTACCTGCACCCGGCTCTTGGCAAACACAATGGTAGGAATGCCGTTGCGCAGCATTTCCTCCGCCACGGCCCGGGTCTCGTTCAGACAGCCCTTGCGGATGCCCAGCTGCTTATTCACCACCGGGGGATTATAGAAAATGAAGTGCCGTTCGCCGGAGGGCGCGCCGTTTTCCGTTACGGCGGTCACTTCCCGTCCCGTCAGCGCCTGCGCCAGCTCCACCGGGTTCTGAATGGTGGCGCTGCACAAAATATACTGGGGGTGGCTGCCGTAAAACTCGCACAGCCGTTCCAGCCGCCGGAGCACATTGGCCAGATGACTGCCGAACACGCCGCGGTAGGTGTGAATTTCGTCGATGACAATGTATTGCAGATTTTCAAACAGCTTCACCCACTTGGTATGGTGGGGCAGAATATTGGCGTGGAGCATATCCGGGTTGGTGACCACGATATGGCCCGCCTGACGGATGGATTTCCGAGCGGCGTTTTGGGTATCGCCGTCGTAGGTGTAGGCCTTGATATCCATATCAAGGGCCTGGATCATATCATACAGCCCGCTGACCTGATCGGCGGAAAGCGCCTTGGTGGGGAACAGATACAGCGCTCGTGCGTCCTCGTTTTTCAAAATGGCGCTCAGAACGGGCAGATTATAGCACAGGGTCTTGCCGCTGGCGGTGGGGGTAACGACGACGAAGTCTTTCTTCTCCTGCGCCAGTTCAAAGCTTTGGGCCTGATGGGTATACAGCCGGTAAATGCCCCGTTTGCGCAGCACTTCCTGAATGCGGGGATCCATGCTTTCGGGAAAATCCGCGTATTTTCCCTCCGTAGCGGGCAGCGTGCGCCAATGGGTGACACAACTCATAAATTTGGGATTCTGACGAAGCTGGCCCAACAGCTGATCCAGATTCACAGGAAGGCCCCCTTTCCCGAAAAAAACATAGAGAAGCGAACAAACGTGCGCCCCGCTGGTATTATAGCAGGTGCGGGGCCGGGATGACAAGGGGAAAATGCAGCGCTTGACCAGCTTCGCCGAAAAGGGTATGATAAAGGAGGAAAACTTTGATTTTTCATGGATATAGGAGCAAAGCATGGCCTATCAAGCATTATACCGCCGCTGGCGGCCTCAGACCTTTGAAAGCGTGGTGGGGCAGACCGCAACGGTCAAGACCCTGCGGCATCAGATCGAAACGGGGCAGATCGCCCATGCCTACCTGTTCTGTGGGTGCCGCGGCACAGGCAAGACTACCATGGCCAAGCTGATGAGCCGGGCCATCAACTGCCAAAATCCCAATCACGGCGACCCATGCGGCCAGTGCGAGGTCTGCCGGGCCATTCAGACGGAAAGCACCATGGACGTGCTGGAACTGGACGCGGCCTCCAACAACAGCGTGGATAATATCCGCGAATTGCTGGAGCAGGTACGCTACCCCGCCCAGATGGGAAAATACAAGGTCTATATCATCGACGAGGTTCACATGCTGTCCACCGCCGCCTTCAACGCGCTGTTGAAGACGCTGGAGGAGCCTCCGGCCCACGTGGTCTTTATTCTGGCGACCACCGAGCCGCAGAAGCTGCCCGCCACCATTCTGTCTCGGGTGCAGCGTTACGACTTTGGGCGTATTCCGTCGGAATTGATGATCGGCCGCATGAAGGAAGCACTGGACGAGCTTCACATGACTGCTGAGCCGGAGGCACTGCAGCTGGTGGCGCGTGCCGCCGAGGGCGCTATGCGCGACGCGTTCAGCATTCTGGATATGTGCGTGGCCGGTGCGGAGAACAGAACCATCACAGCCGCGCAGGTGCGGGATGCGTTGGGCACTTCCGACCGTGAGTTCCTGTTCGCGTTCATGGACTGCATCGCCAACCGGGACGCGGCGGGCGTTCTGCGCAAGGTGGACGAGCTGATGCGTTCCGGCCGGGAACCGCAGGTGTTTCTGAAAGACCTGAGCAGCCATTGCCGGATGCTGATGACCGTGCAGGCGGTGAAGGAGAACGCCGCCGCGCTGCTGGATGTGACCAACGAGGATGAGCAGCGCCTTCGGGAACAGGCGGAGCGCTTTTCGTTCCAGCGGCTCCTGCGGGTGCTGGACGGCTTCCTTCACGCAGAAGGGGAGCTTCGCTTCGCCTCCACGCCCAGAATCGGGCTGGAAAGCGCGGCCCTTCACGCCTGTGAAACCGAGCGGGGCGAGGATGTGTCGGCGCTGGTGGAACGGATCAGCGAGCTGGAGGCGCAGCTCACCGCCCTTCAAAGCGACATTGCCAGCGGAAAGCTGGCCCTTCGAGCCGAGGGCGGCGACGCACCGAAAAAGACCAGAACCGCGCCCGCCGGGGAAACGGGCGTGCCCAAAGCCGCCAGACCCGCCCCCAAGCCCATCGTGGTCAGCGGCGACGCGCAGGAAGTCTGGAAGCAGACTTTGACCCTGATCGCCAAAAACAATCCGCCGCTGCTGGGCCTGATCCGCAACGAAAAATTTATCGGCGAGAAGGACGGCGTGTATCGCATCTGTCTGCCCCTGTCCAAGAAGGGCATCTCCTTCGAAAAGCTGAACCAGCCCAATTGGAAAAAGCAGATCGAGGACTGCCTGCAGCAGGCCTGCGGCAAGGCCTGCCATTTCGAGGCCGTGCTGGAAAAGACCGACGCGGCGCAGGAGGCCGTCCATCAAACGCTGGATAACGCCCAGCAAAGCCTGATCGAAGCGTTCGGACGGGAAACCGTGCAGATCGACGAGGAAGGAATGAAACAGTAAACCGCTATGAAGAAATCCTTTGAACGGGCCCAACGCCGCCGGGAGGAAGGCCACGGGTACAAGCACGATCTGGGCCAGAATTTTCTCTATGACGATGCCCTGCTGGAAGAACTGGTGCAGAGCACCGGCGTAACGAAGGCGGACTCCGTGCTGGAGATCGGCCCCGGCAGCGGAATGCTGACCAAGCATCTTTGCCCTCATGCCGGAAAGGTACTGGCCGTGGAGGTCGATCACGACATCATTCCCTTTTTGAAGGTCAATACCGCCGCTTTTTCCAATCTGGAAATCGTGGAGGGGGATATCCGCAAGCAAAATCTCCGGGAACTCTGCGCACCGCTGGGGGAAAACTTTCTGGTGATCGCCAACATTCCCTATAATATCACCACGCCCATTTTTGAAGCCCTCTGGGAAAGCGGCCTGTCCATCCGCCAAATTTCCGTGATGATCCAGAAGGAAGTAGCAGAAAAGTTGATGGCCGCTCCCTCCACGGCGGCTTACGGGCTGATGAGCGTGAAGTGCCAGTATTACTGCACTCCCCGGCTGGAATGCATCGTCCCTGCGGAAAAATTTACCCCGCCGCCCAAGGTGGACAGCGCATTTGTTCATTTAGAGATGAGCAGGTGCCGCTCTGCGAAAGTGCAAAACGAGCGGCGGCTGTTCAGTCTGCTGCGGGCCGGGTTCAACCTGCGCCGCAAGACTCTGTCCAACGCCCTGCGAAGCGTCGTGGAGCCTGATGCGCTGAGAGCCGCCATGGAACAGGCTGAAATTTCGCCCACGGCCCGGGCCGAAGAACTGAGTGTAGACGACTGGATCCGTTTGTCCAACGCCTGCCCGTAACGCAAAGGAGAACTTATGCACGTAGAGTATTACGAACCCTGCCTGGAATTTGACCGATGCAATGAACTGATGGATCTTTATTGGAACTCCAAACAGTTTGACCGATGCTTTGAAGGACATTTGAAGCTGGCCGAGGAAACTCACTATCCGCTGGCGGAATGCCAGACGGGCTATTTTTACTGGAAGGGCATCGGCGTGGAGCCGAATATGCAAAAGGCGCTGTATTGGACGAATCTCTCCGCCATTCACGGCGACTGGGATGCCCAGTGCAATCTGGCCACCTTTTACGAAGAAGGCCTTTGCGGCGAAAAGAATCTGGAAAAGGCCAAATATTGGTACTCCCGCGCCGCACTGCAGGAGGAAGAAGAATCCGTTGAGAAGTGCCGGAAATTCGGTATTTCAGTGACGGAAAAATATAAGCCTGACCTTTCCAACGTGCCGCATTGGCATTTTGAACTTCAGCAGCCCGCCGCAGACCATTTGCTGAAGCTGGTGTTGGAAGGGAAAAAACGGGCTACGTCCAGCAGCCTGGGCGCCTATCGGTCGGAGGGCGAAGCCGTTCCAAAACCAGGTGACTGGAATGTTTTAACGAATTGGGAAGGCAAACCCGGCTGCCTGATCGTGACCACGCAGGTCGAGATTCTGCCCTTTCGGGAGATCGGCTTTGAGTTGGCCGAGTGGGAGGGCGAGGACGAGTGCCTTGAATCCTGGCGAAAGAATCACATCGCCTTTTTCACGGAGGAAGGAAAACAGCTCGGCTATTCCTTTTCGGAAGAAATGCCCGTTGTTTTTGAACGGTTTGAAGTTCTGGAGACCTTATGACCAGCTTTCGGCCCGGTGGCGGGCGGCATAAAGCTTGCAGCCGATAAACAATAGTAGACAGATCGCCGCAGGAATGGGGTAAAAACGTTGACCTGTTACCAGCGTCAGTGCCGCCAACCCTGCACCGTACCAGAAATACCGTTTCGCCCGGCTGGGATGAAGAACGACCTTCATCCATTCTCTGGCGGAACGGCGTTTTGGTTTCCGTTGTTTCAGCCGACAAAGGTCTTCATCCGTGGCAGGGGAGCAGGCTCCGGCCAGCTGGATCAGTTCTTCCCGCCCCACCAGCCGCAGCTTCGTCTCCTCTGTTTCCGCCACACGCATGGCTGCTTGAGAAAGCGGGGCCGTGGTGCAGAGCAAGAGCCGCTGCGTTTTCACCTGCAAGGCTTCCCGGATGATCTCGCTGACCTGCTGGGAGGTGATCTCCGTCCCGGGGTGCTGGGCAAACAGCCGAAATAGCACCGACGCGCCGTCCCATGTGCCAAGCCCGCCTTTGGACATGGGTTCGGTGATTTGGAGATTCGTGCGAGATTGCAGCCAGTGAATGCACTGCGTAACCGTCTCCGTCTCCGACAGCAGAAGCAGCTTTTCCAACGCCAACTCGCCGCCCAGCGTCCGCCGGAGGGCGGCTTCTTTTTTCTGCATTCGTTTTTTCCCAAGCAGGCGGGCACACAGCCAGAATAGCCCGCCCAATGCTGTGCCTGCGGTCAATGCGGGCAAGGATAATCCCCACAGGGCCACAAACCACCCAACGCCCGCCAGCCATGCAATCAGAAGCCGCAGCAGATGATCCGCCGCCGAGGCCAGCGCCGTTTTGGGGCGGTAGCGTTCCATCCAAATTCCTCCCATACTTTTCTGCAGGATGAAGACTTCCCCTTTTGAAAGTTTTTTAGTATAATGAAAATGAGGGAGAGTGTACGAAAGCAACGAAGGAAGGGACGCCCTTGGAAAGGGAACGCATCGGCATCATGGGGGGCAGCTTCAATCCCATCCATGAACGCCACGTGAAAATGGCGCAGTGCGCCATGAAGGAATATAAGCTGGATCGGGTGATTTTTCTGCCCACCGGCAATCCGCCCCATAAGCATGAGGAACTGGCAGAAGCGTCGCACCGCTACGAAATGACCCGGCTTGCCATCTTCGGTCTGCCGGGCATGGAACCGTCCCGGATGGAACTGGAACGGGAGGGAACCATCTATACGGTAGACACCCTGACGCTAATGAAAAAGCGGATGGGGGACGCGCAGCTGTTTTACATGATTGGCGAGGACACCATGGTGGACCTACCCAACTGGCGCAAGCCGGATAAGGTGTTCTCCCTGTGCCAGTTCATCGTCTGCTGCCGCTCCACGGAGGAACCCAAGCGCCACCCGGTCTATGAGGAATTGCTGCAGCGCGGCGCAAAGCTCCGTTTTCTGTCCCTGCCGCCCCGGGACGTTTCCTCCACAGCGATCCGTAAGGCGCTGGCCGCAGGGGAAGAACCTGTCGGGCTAAGCCCTCAGGTGATGGAATACATCCGCATGATGGGTCTGTACGGCGTTCCGCCCTGCCCACAGGGCGCGGCCCAAATGTACAGCCGGCTCCGCAAGGCGCTGACCGACAAGCGGCTGGTACACTCTCTGCTGGTGGCATGGACGGCCCGCCAACTGGCGGAAAAGCACGGTCTAAACCCGGAACAGGCGGAGTTGGCAGGGCTGCTGCACGACTGTGCCAAGTGCCTGCCGCTGAGCCAGCAGCAGTCCATTGCCAGGGAACACCGGCTTTTGCTGGATAAGGAGACCCTGCAAAGCGAGAGCATCCTCCACGGTTACGCTGGCGCGGCGCTGGCCGAAAGCGAGTACGGCGTGAAGGACGTGAGCGTGCTGGCGGCGATCCGCTGCCACACCACCGGCAAGGTGGGGATGCTTCCGCTGGATATGGCGGTTTATCTGGCCGACAAGATCGAGCCTTCCCGCCGGAGCTACCCTGCGCTGGAAGAAGTCCGCACGATGGCAGAGACTGATCTGCTGGCGGCGACCATCCGTTCGCTGCGCTCTACGCTGGATTATGTGGCTCAGCGCGGCGGCACGACCCATCCCGCCACCCGGCGGGCGCTGGAATGGCTGGAGCGGATGCAGCGAGAAAAAGAAAAGAAAGAAGCCCATCAAACCAAACAGTAAAAGGAGCGAAATGAATGGAAGAAGCAAGAAATCTGGCCCAGACCATCGCCCGAATCCTTTATGACAAAAAGGCCTTGAATATTACGGCGCTGGACGTTTCCCAAATGACGGTCATTACCGACGCGATGGTGATTGCCTCCGGCCGCAACGCCCTGCAGGTAAAGGCGCTGGCGGACGATCTGGAAGACAAACTGTCCGAACTGGGGTATGAACCCGCCCGCAAGGAAGGTCAGCAGGAGGGCCGCTGGATCGTACTGGACTACCGCACGGTGCTGGTACATCTGTTCCACCCGGAGGAGCGGGATTTTTACCGGCTGGATAAGCTGTGGGAGAACGACCAGAATCGGATCGCCCTGTCCTTCGAAGAAGAGGAAGAATGACGATTTTTTGGCAAAAAACATTGCCTTTTCATGAAACGTTCACCTTCGGCTGTTACAATACAAAAGGATAGGGGAACGTTGGGGCGGAAACGCCCCTTTTTCCCATCATGAAACAGGGGGTGCCGAAATGAAACTCTTGATCGTGGATGACGAAAGCCGTATTCGCACACTGATCGCCAAGTATGCCGCTTTTGAGGGCTATGCGTGGGAGGAAGCTGCCGATGGCATGGAGGCCATTGAGAAGGCTAGGGACGGCAGCATCGGTCTGGTGATTCTGGATATCATGATGCCGGAACTGGATGGTTTTTCCGCTGCCCGGGAAATACGCAAATTCCGCCCGAATCTGCCTATCATTCTTTTGTCGGCCCGGGGCGAGGAATATGATAAGATTCACGGCTTTGAGCTGGGCATCGACGACTATGTGGTCAAGCCCTTTTCGCCCAAAGAGCTGATGATGCGGGTGGCGGCGGTGCTGCGGCGTTCGGGCAAGGCGGAGCCGCAGGAGAACGCCCATGAAGTCGTCGAAATTCAGGGCATGAAGGTAGACTTTACCGCCCGACGCGTCACCGTAGACGGCGAGACGGTGGACCTCTCGCCGAAAGAGTACGAGCTGCTGTTCTATATGGTGCGCAACCGCGGCATTGCCCTGAGCCGGGATCGGCTCATCAGCGAGGTCTGGGGCTTTGACTTCTTCGGCGACGATCGCACGCTGGACACTCATATCAAGCTGCTGCGCAAGCAGCTGGGCGATTATGCCCGCTACATCACCACACTAAGAGGGGTGGGGTATCGATTTGAAAAAGAAGACGTCTGACCCCGCCCTTTCTTCCACAGCTGAAAAAAAGGAAAAAAAGAAACGGCTTTGGGGCATTCAAAGCCGGGTAAGCTGGACGTTTTTCCTGTTTATCGTGCTGATGGTAGCGCTTCTGTGGCTGCTGCAAATTCAGCTGCTGGATCAGTTTTACCGCTACGAAAAGCGGCGCACCCTTCAAAACGTGTCGGCCAGCATTGCCGGAAACATTGACAATACCAGCCTGAACACGCTGATTGAGCGTGTCGCGGAGGACAACAGTCTGTGCGTGCTGGTAGTGGATGAGAGCATGGAAACAGTATACAGCGCCGATACGGCATTCAGCTGTATCATTCATCGCCTGAATCATCGTGACCTGCGCCGCATGGCCCAAAAGCTGGAGACGGACGGACAGGATTTTGTGCTTTTTCCCATGCAGCGCGTCCGAAACAGCGGATTTGACCGGCAGCATTTTTCGGGCCCCTTCCCGTTGCCCATGAATGACGAAAACGGTGAGTATCTGGTCTCTGTTCAGCGGGCCACGCTGGAAGACGGAAGCGAGTACTACGTGCTGCTGAATACGCTGGTAACGCCTGTTACTTCGACGGTGCAGACCATCCGCAGCGAACTGTGGGTGCTGACTACGGCGCTCCTGCTGATCGGCTTTCTGCTATCCAACATCCTGTCCCGGAAAATTTCCCGCCCCATTATCCGAACCACGGAAGCAGCCTGCGCCCTGAGTCAGGGCGAATATACGCCGATATCCGACGCAAACGCCTACCGAGAGATTGCCCAGCTGAACCGGCAGCTCTCTCAGGCAGCCCGGGATCTGCGCAAGGTGGAGGAGACTCAGCGTGAGCTGATCGCCAATATCAGCCACGACTTGCGCACGCCCCTGACCCTGATCGAAGGCTATGTGGAGGTCATGCAGGATATTCCTGGAGAAAATACTCCCGAGAATCTGCAGGTCATTCTGGATGAGACCCACCGCCTGACCACACTGGTGAACGCGGTGCTGGACTACAGCAAGAGCCAGAACGCTGCGCCGGAGGAAAACACCCAGCGTTTCTCCCTGACGGGTTCCATTCGGGAAATTTTGACCCGCTACAGCAAATTGACGGAACAGGACGGCTATGTCATTCGCTTCCAGCAGCAGGGAGAGGCCTTTGTTCAGGCTGATCCGTTGAAGATCAGTCAGGTGGTCTACAATCTTATTAACAACGCCTTGACCTATACCGGCGATGACAAGACCGTGACGATCACCCAGACGATCCGGGACGGCCATGTGCGCATTTCCGTCACGGACACAGGCGAAGGCATTGAGCCGGAGGAGCTTCCCTATATTTGGAACCGCTACTACCGGGGCAAAAAGCCTCATAAACGGGCAGCGGTCGGCACCGGGCTTGGGCTGAATATCGTCCGGAGCATTCTGGATGGCTACGGCATGGACTACGGCGCGGAAAGTACCGTGGGCAAGGGCAGCACCTTCTGGTTCGAAATGGAAGAAGCCCCCGCTGAAAAGTAATAAGAAGGTACATTGAAAACAGGCTCCCTGCAAAAAGCAGGGAGCCTGTTGTTTTGACTCATGAATTCCATCGGTTAGCAGTATGTGCTCATAAATAGCGCTTTGTATGGCGGACAGGCCTGCACAGCGCTTGTCCTACCTTCATGACTTGGGCTCTGGTAGTGGGGTGAGCCGTTGGCTGTGCGTTAGAATGCCTGTAAGCAGGGGCACAGGGAAGTACTATGGTATAGAATTTTGAAACGCTGCCATAAATCCCAGTCAAGCAGGTACTTTTTCCTGATAAAGAAAAGCTGCGGTACAGATGTACCGCAGCTTTTCTTTGCTATGCGATGGCGGAAGTTACTTCTGCGCGTCGCACTGTTTGAGAATTTCCATAAATTCTTCGCCGGTAATGGTTTCCTTTTCCAGTAGATAGGCGGCCAGCTTGTCCATCACGTCGCGATTGTCGCGCAGGATCTGCAGCGCCTTCTGGTGGGCGGAACGGATGATCTCGCAGACTTCCTTGTCCACCTGGGCGGCGGAGTCCGCGCTGCAGACCAGTGAGGTGTCGTTACCCAGATAGGGATTGTTGACCGTCTCCAGCTCCATCATATCGAAACTGTCGCTCATGCCGAAACGGGTGATCATAGCCCGGGCAGTGCTGGTGGCCTTTTCGATATCGTTGCTGGCTCCGGAAGTAATGGAGTTAAACACGGCTTCTTCGGCGGAACGACCGCCAGTCAGAGTGATGATCTGGTTGAGCAGGTCTTCCTTGCTCATCAGCACCCGTTCTTCTTCCTCTACCTGCATGGTATAGCCCAGCGCGCCGGAGGTGCGGGGGATGATGGTGATCTTATGCACGGGGGCTGCGTCCTTCAGACGGGCCGCCACCAGCGCGTGACCGATCTCGTGATAGGCGATGATGCGCTTCTCGCGCTCGTTGACCATCGCGCCCTTGCGCTGATAACCGGCGATTACGACCTCTACGCTTTCCTCCAGATCCTGCTGGGCGACCTTGTCGCGGCCCATGCGCACGGCCCGAAGAGCGGCTTCATTGATGATGTTGGCCAGCTCCGCGCCGCTTGCACCGCTGGTGGCCCGGCCGATGGTATCAAAGTCGATGTTGTCTTCCATCTTCACGTCTTTGGCGTGGACCTTCAGGATAGCGATACGGCCTTGCAGGTCGGGCAGCTCCACAGGCACTCGACGGTCAAAACGTCCGGGACGAAGCAACGCCTTGTCCAGACTGTCAGGCCGGTTGGTCGCGGCCAGAATGACCACGCCCTTGGCTCCGTCGAAGCCGTCCATTTCGGCCAGAAGCTGGTTCAGGGTCTGCTCCCGCTCGTCGTTGCCGCCGATACCGGCTCCGGAATCGCGCTTTTTGCCGATGGTGTCGATCTCGTCGATGAAAACGATGCAGGGCGCCTTCTCCTGCGCCTGCTTGAACAGGTCGCGAACCTTAGCCGCGCCCATGCCGACGAACATCTCCACAAACTCGCTGCCGGAGATGGAGAAGAAGGGCACCTTGGCCTCGCCGGCCACGGCCTGCGCCAGCAGGGTCTTACCGGTTCCGGGAGGGCCCACCAGCAGCACGCCCTTGGGAAGGGTAGCGCCGATGGAGGTGTATTTCTCCGGGTTGTGCAGGAAATCCACGATTTCCCGCAGCGCGTCCTTGGCTTCGTCCTGCCCGGCCACATCGGCAAAGCTCTTCCCGGTCTGGCTTTCCACGTAGATTTTGGCGTTGGACTTGCCGAAGGACATGGCGTTGCCGCCCATGTGCTTGGTCAGCATCCGGGCCATCAGCTGGCCCAGCGCCACAAACAGCAGAATGGGGAAGACCCACGTCATCAGAAAGTTCAGAAGGGGCGAATCCTGCGTGGGAATGACGGCGGAAAATTCCGCGCCGCTTTCCTTCAGACGGTTGACCAGATCGCTATCCTGCTGGATGCGCCCGGTCTGGTAATAAGCGTATCCGTCTTTGCTCGCCTCATCCTTAATGGTGAACAAGATCACGTCGTCCTCAATGGCGACCTGCTTGACTTCCTTCTGTTCTACCAGAGAAAGAAACTGATCGTAGGAAACCTCCTTGACCCGGGGAGACAGCAGAGAGGGGAAGACCAGCGCGTTGAGCAGCAGCAAAACGAGCATGGCAATGAGGTAGTAGAAAATCAATGGCTTTTTGGGAGTCTTGCTCTCCTGCTTCATATGATAACCTCCTGTTTTTCCTTGCGTCGGCAGTGTTTGCACCTGTCAACTACAAAGTACTTCTTTTTCGGTCCGCAAAATCCTTCCTGCCATGGAGAGAATTTACCGTTCCGTCATGAATTAGTCAAAAAAGGGTGATTTTTGAAGGCGAGCGGCAGTTTTTTTCCCGCCAGGAAAAGTTTTGCGAAAAAACTTGGTTATTTTCTTGCTTTTTTTTGGAGAATCGTTTATAATTCATTCTTGGCACATCCTTGCGCCGCAGCCATTGCGGCGCCATAAGTCCAAGAGGAGGTGAAAGGAATGAATAGGTACGAACTGACCTACATCATCGACACTGCGCTGGAGGAAGAAGCCCGCAAGGAGCTGATCGAAAAGATTTCCTCTCTGATCGCCCAGAACGGCGGCGAAGTGGAAAAGGTCGATGAAACGTGGGGCAAGCGCCGTCTGGCCTACCCCATCAACGACAAGCCCGAAGGCTACTACGTGCTGGTCACCATGCAGGCTCCCGCCGAACTGCCCAAGGAGATTGAGCGTAACCTGCGGATCAACGAAAACGTTCTGCGTTCTCTGGTCATCAAGGTGGAAGAGAAAAAGCATAGCGTGAAGCCCCGCCCCGTGCGCACGCCCGTGGCCGCTCCCGTTCAGGAAGCTGCCCCCGAAGAAGCGCCCGCTGCGGCTCCCGTTGAAACCCCCGCTGAATAAGGATGGAATAAGCAATGAATAAACTGACCATCATCGGTAATCTGACCCGCGACCCGGAATCCCGTACCACTCCGAACGGCAATAACGTGTGCACCTTTACGGTAGCCGTGAACCGCCGTCGTTCTCAGAACTCCAACCAGCCGGAGGCGGATTTCTTCCGTGTTTCCGTGTTTGGCGTAGTGGGCGAGAACTGCCAGCGCTATCTGGCCAAGGGCCGCAAGGTGGCGGTGGTGGGCCGTGTTTCCGCTTCCGCTTTCCAAGGTCAGGATGGAAGCCCCCGCGCTTCTCTGGAAGTTTTTGCAGAGGACGTGGAGTTCCTTTCTTCTCGTTCGGATGATGGTGCGGCTTATACGCCCGCCGCTCCCGCTTCCAAGCCTGCCGCTCCGGTGGATAATGGCTTTAAGGAAGTGGACGACGAAGATCTTCCATTCTGACAACTGTCCGGCTTTTAGCCGTCTGAAAATCTCCAAAGGAGGTATTGCCCATGTCTGAGGATCGTGGAGAAAGAAGAGCGCCTCGTCCCCGTGGACGGAAGCCCCGCCGTAAGGTGTGCACCTTCTGCACGGATAAGATCGAATATATCGATTATAAGGACGTTAACCGTCTCCGCCGTTTTGTGAACGAGCGCGGCAAAATCATGCCCCGCCGTATGAGCGGCAACTGCGCCAAGCATCAGCGTCAGCTCTCCGAAGCCATCAAGCGCGCCCGTGCCATCGCCTTGATGCCCTATTCCGTTGAGTAACTGAATTGTGCGTCTGCAGAGTCCTTTCTTTCGAAAGGGCTCTGTTTTATATTTCAATATCACCAAGAGAAGCGCCTAAATCAGAAAAGATTCAGGCGCTTCTTTGAATGATACTTTACAGGTCCAGTCCCCGAAGGAAGGCAAGCGCAGCTTCCAGCGCCGGAAGGTTTTCTTCCATACCCTCAAATTCGTAGGACACAACGCCGTCATACCCGGCTTTTTTCAGTATTTCCAGACAGCGGCGGATGGGAACCACGCCATGACCCGCCACGGTACCCCGCAGGTAGGAGCCGTTCCGGGACGGGAACCAGCCCTGCCCCGGATTTTCTGCGTCGGCGGGCTTATAGAGGAAGTCTTTCACATGCACGTGGAAGGCATAGGGGGCGGCGATAGGTACGGCATGTACCGGCAGGTCATCGGCGCATAGAAAATTGCCCATGTCCACCAGCCAGCCGTAGTTGGGGTGGTTCACCGTGCGGATCAGTGTTTCTACCCGCTCCGCGTCCTGCAGAACGTAGCCGTGATTTTCGGTGCAGGTACGGATGCCCTTTTCGGCGGCATACTCCGTTACCCTACGGATGTCAGGGGCGATTTGGTCGATCAATTGCCGCCAGTCCATGCCTTCAGGCAGGCTCCAGGACGCGTCGTGACGAAGCACCTTCGCGCCCAAGGTCTCGGCAATGTCCACCTTTTCCATCACGGTCTGTACCTCGTTGGGACGCAGAAAATCCGCGCTCACCGTATAGGCCGCAATGGGAAGGGCGATCTCCTCGCAGTGGCGGTGAATGGCCTTTGCCAACTTCGTCAGGCTTTCCGCCGGCTGAACTTCCAGCGACAGGTCAATGAACTCGATCACGTCATAGCCCATCTTTTTCGCCAGATCGCAAATCGTGAAATAGTCGGCCTTGGTCTGGTTCATATACTTGGAAAAACTGTAGGAGGATACGCCAATTTTCATCTGTCGTTCCCTCCTTATTTCAGAATGACCTCGTGGCCCGTGGCGGCAGATTCATAGACCGCATCCAGAATCTTCATCATTTCCACACCGTCCTCCGCAGGGTTGCGGCAAGGTTCGCCGGTTTGGACGCAGTGGACGAAATGATTGATCTCGTTGGCGAACAGGCCGTCGAAGCTCAGGGCGGTCTTGGCGGCCAGCGTGACGTTGGTCATGTAGCCGTCCATTTCGCCGAAGTAGGTCAGTTCGGGATCCAGCCGCAGACCGCCCTTATCACCGAAGAGTTCGATGGTACCGGTGTCCTTTTCCAGGTTCAGGCTGAAACTGGCTTCCACCTGCAGCACCGCGCCGTTATCGTAACGAATCATGGCGCTGGCCAGATCTTCCACGTTGAAAATGGGACCGCCGTCCTCTTGCGTGGCGGAAACGTAGCCGCGTTCGCTCTTGATGCTGCGGCGGTCGCCCAGCTTATGAAAGGTCGCACCGTAGATGGAAACCGGCTTGGGCTTGCCCATCAGGTAACGGGTCAGGTCGATGACATGCACACCCAGGTCGATCAGCGGGCCGCCGCCGGAGCGGGCTTTGTCACCGAACCAGCCGCCGGGGCAGCCGTTGCGGCGAAGGTAGGTAGCCTTGGCATAATAAATATCACCCATGCGGTCATGTTCGATCAGGTCTTTGGCAATCGTGCAGTCATTGCCGAAGCGGCGCACAAAACCGATCATCAGCAGACGATCGTTCCGCTTCGCCGCGTCCAGCATGGCCTGCGCTTCTGCCGCATTCATGGCCATGGGCTTTTCGCACAGCACGTGCTTGCCTGCGTTCAGGGCGGCGATGGTGCATTCGGCATGGGCGGCGTTCCACGTGCAGACGGACACCGCATCGATCTCCGGCAGTTCGGCCAGCATTTTGTCCTTGTCCGTGTAGCGGCGTTCCACATGGTATTGGTCTCCACGGCGGTTCAGGTTCTTCTCGTTGACGTCGCACAGGGCGTAAATTTCTACGTTCGGGTTCTTGGAGTAGGCTTCCAGATGACAGCCGGAGATGCCGCCGCAGCCGATGACCGCGACCTTCAATTTCTGTTCCATGTTTATTCTCCTTTATCAGCCGATGAGGTTCTTCAGGAAATCCACGGCGCTGGCGATGTCTCGTTCCGGGTGGTCGCCCACTTCCCGCTCGATGGTCAGGAAGCCGCGGTAGCCAACGTCTTCCAGCGCCTTCAGATAGGCCGGGAAGGGCACGTCGCCTTCGCCCAGCGGCAGTTCGATGAAACTTTTATCCGTGACACAGTCAGGATCTCTGGGGCGAACGCCGTACACCACTTCGGGGTCGCATTCATGCAGCTGCCGGCCATCCTTGGCGTGAGTATGAACGATATATTTTTTCAGCGTATGCACAGCGGCTACAGGGTCGTCCCGATTGACCATCACCAGATTAGCCGGGTCCAGATTGACGGATACGCCGGAAGAATGAAGACCGTCCAGAAAACGGCACAGCACGGAGGCAGGTTCCGGACCGGTCTCCACAGCAAAATGAGCACCCAGCGTATCGGCGTAACGGGCCAGTTCGCCGCAGGCGTCCTGCATGATGCGGTAGCGGGGATGCTTTTCATCCGTCGGCACCACGCCGATATGCGTGGTCACAATGTTGGTCTCCATTTCCAGCGCAATATCCAGAATACGCTTGGACTCTTCTACCAGCGCCGGGTTCAACTCCGGGTCGCCGAAGCCCTTGCCCAAATCACCGCACAGGGCGGAGAAGCACATGCCATGATCCTTGACCATGCGCAGAAAGTCCTTGCGCTGGACAGGGGACATTTCGGTTTTTGCCAGCTTGGTGGCCGTAGCGTATACCTGCAGCCCTTTGGCTCCCAGCTTTGCGGCCGCGTCTACCGCTTCGGGAATGGGTTTACGGAAGGATTCCAGAATAACGCCGATGGGAAATTGATACATCGTTGCACCTCCGAAAAGTAATTTCTTATGTTGAGACGCTCTGTATGGTTGACCTGTTTACAAGTGTATTGTATACTTTTCGGGAAAAATGACAAGCCATAACTTTGCGAAAAAATATCACTTTTTTGCACCGGCAGAAAGGAACGGCTTATGACCCGATATGAGCTTCATCAGTTTCCGGACCCCGCGTTCCCGATCATTTTTCACGAGGATACGGGTAATCCCTATTCCAACTGGTCGGGCGGGCATTGGCATGAGGGCGTAGAACTGCTTCTGGGGCTGGAGGGAGAAGTCCGAATCCTGCAGGACGGGGAGGCGGTTTCCTTTGGCCCGGGACAAATGGCGGTGATCAATAGCGGGAAGTTTCACATTTTCAGTTATCATGCGTCCCATTGCCGCTATGACTGTCTGATTTTGAACCGGGATTTTCTGGAAGCCCATGGTCTGCCGGTGGTGGGGCTGGAATTTGAATCTCTTATTTCCAATCGAGAGCCACTGAAGCTCTTTCGGGAGCTTGCCATGGAGATGCAGGAGAAACGTCCGTTTTATAAGGGAGAAGTGCTGGCGCTTGCCCTGCAATTATACACTTGTCTGCTGCGTTTTCATCGGCTGCCGGAGCCCAGGGAGGCCTCCCGTCAGCCTGAAACCGTGATGAGGGCTGTTCGCTACCTCCGGGAGCATCTGGCGGACGAAACGGCGATCGAAGACGCCTGCCGGGACGCTGGCGTCAGCCGCTACCAGATCTGCCGCCTTTTTCGGAATTATCTGGACAGGTCGCCGGTGGAGTTTCTTAATTCTCTGCGCTGCAAGGAAGCACGGACGCTGATTCTTTCCGGAAAGTGCAATGTGGCTGAAGCGGCGCGCCAGTGCGGCATTGAGAATCTTTCCTATTTTTCCCGGCTGTACCGGCGGTATATGGGCGTGCTGCCCAGTCAGGAAAAGAAAGAACCGCCGTTCGTCCACCACAAAGAGCCGAAATCCACCAAAACGACGGAGTAAGCCGCGGGAGAACGCGTCAACGGCAATCGTCCCTGTTTTGGTTTTCCCGGGCTGCCAGTTCATTCAGCACCCGATCCTGATGAAGCTCGATGCAGATTAAACCAAGTAGAACCAGCAAAAGCAAGCACGCCAGCGTGAACAGAATGGTTGCCGCTATGGGCCAGCTAAGTCCAAAGCATAGCCCGCCCGTAGCGGTCAGTACCGCGCAGATACGCAGCATAACAGTGCCGGGGCCCAGCATGTTCAGCTTGTGACGGTAGCGTTCGTCGTAAGAACGGGACGGTTTTCGCTTCATGGCTTCAGCCTTTCCTTTACTTCAAAAGATTATGCAACACGTGTGATTATAAAATAAAATGTCGGATTGTCAACGAACCTTCCGATCGTTTGCTGTTTTCATTTTCAATGACTTTATACGCTGAAACGACCATTTTTTTGCCAAAAAGATTCAGATATTGACCGGATAAGCCGTTTCGATTGACGCGGCGGGAAAGATACGCTTATAATCTTTCCGAAATAAAGTCGGCGTAAAAAAGACAGATCAGCCAAACAGGCGAGCTTAATGAATAGGAGTGACACAGATGGGCAAAGTATGGAGCAAGGAACGGGCTTGGGAATGGTACAACAATCATAACTGGCTGCGCGGCTGCAACTTCATGAGCAGCGATTGCGCCAACCGCATCGACCAGTGGCAGGAGGAAGGCTTCGAGGAGCGGCTGAAAACCGCCGATGAGGAACTGACGCTGGCGGCGGAAACCGGCTTTAATTCCATCCGCATCATTCTGGAATTTTTTGTGTGGGATCAGCAGCACGACGGCTTCATGGAACGATTTGACCGTTATCTGGAAACCGCGTGGAAGCACGGCATTTCCTGTATGGTAGTGCTGGGCAACGACTGTATGCAGCCAAAGGAATACACCAAACCCATGACGCTGGGCCCGCAGCATTACGACTGGGGCTATCACGGCGGACGGAAAAAGAGCCAGCACAGCCAGTTCGCCGGAATGGGCTACCATCTGCTGGATGAGCCGGAGCTGGCGCAGCGTCATTACGAGTGGGTGCGGGAAATCATCGAGACCCATAAGAACGATGAACGCATCTGCATGTGGGACATTTATAACGAAGTGGGCAACGCCAAGCGGGAAGAAGCCACCATGCCGCATCTGAAGAAGTTCTTCGAGATTGCCCGGGAGATCGACCCCATCCAGCCCCTGACCTGCTGCGCGTGGCGGCTCCCCAACGACCGCAATCTGCCGATGACTGCTATTGAGCGCTTTGCCTGCGACAACTCGGACATCATCAGCTATCACAATTACAGTCCCTATCAGAGCAATATCATGCAGATCAAACGGCTGCAGGATGAATATGGCCGTCCCATCGTCAATACCGAATGGCTGGGCCGCTGCCTGCACAACACCGTGCAGGAAATGTTCCCGCTGTTCTATCTGGAAAAGATCGGCTGCTACAACTGGGGCTTCGTGGCCGGCAAATATCAGACCTACGAGCCTTGGGAAGGCCTGTGGCAGCGCTATGAGAAGGATCCCAACGCGGATATTGACTTCACCAAGTGGTTCCATGACATTTACCGTCCCAGCCATCATCCCTATGACCCCAAGGAGATTGAAATTTTCCAACGTTTCAGCCGTCTGGCGGACGAAGACTTCGCCCGGGAGCAGGCAGCAAAGAAGAAGGACGGTCAGTAAAGATCACGGGGGACGGGCACAGACCCGCCCTCTTTTTTTCATACGAAAAGCCGCCGCAAGGCTGCTTTTTGTGATACAATGCAGAAAAGACGTCCGGCGCGTCGGCCGGAAACCCGAAGGAGAGAAACAGCCATGCCGAATATTCATCTGTCAGCCTTTGGTTACGAAGCGGAAATCTGCCCGGAACGGGGCGCCAATCTGGTTTCCCTGACCAAGCCGGAACTGAAAATGCGTTCCCTGCGAACCCCAGATTCTCTGGATGACTTTACCAATTTCAATCCCTATCTCTGGGGCGTCCCCGTGCTGCTGCCCCCCAATCGCATTTCCGGCGCAAAATTTGAATTTGAGGGCCGGGAGTATGTCTTTCCGATGAACGAACCCGCCATCGGTAATTTCATCCACGGGATGCTGCATGAAACTGCCCTGCCCTGCACGGAACAGGCCTTCGACCACGCAGAGTTTATTTTCCGCGCCACCAAAGACCAGCCTTATATGACCTTTCCGCACGCCTTTACGCTGCGGATTCGATTTGAACTGCACGGAGACGGAATGCACCAGCGCATTTCCGTCACAAATGACTCAGACCTCAATATGCCTTTCGCGCTGGGCTTTCATACGACCTTCGCGCTGCCCTTCGTCGAAGGCGGGAAATCGGAGGACGTTCGGCTGAAGCTGGGCGTGGGGGAGGAAATCGAACGAAACATGGATACTTTCCTGCCTACAGGCCGGGTGATCGAGGACTCGCCCATGCGTCAGCAAATGCTGCAGGGCTCCTTCCAGCCCACAAAGCAGTTTATCAGCCGCCATTTTGCCATGGAGGAAAGCCGGGAAATGCGCTTGATGGACTTGGAGCGTGGCGTGCAGATCATTTATCGGGCATTGGAACCCTACGCCTACTGGATGATCTACAACGGCGGCAGCAAAGACTTCCTCTGCGTGGAGCCTCAGACCTGGGTCAATAACTGTCCCAACGCGCCCTTTGACCGGGACAAAACGGGCTTCGTTTTTATCAGGCCCGGCGAGACCAAGACCTATGAAACCATCTTTACTTTGACGACTCTGGACTGAACTATTCCGAAAGGGGCGCGCAGCCATGACCCAAAAGAAAAAGCTTTATTCTCTGCTGGCGATCCTTCTGTCCGTTACCCTGCTGGTAACGGGGATCATCTGCGCGCTTATTTTCTGGCTGGCTCAACAGTCCACTCAGAATTTTGAAAACTTCATCGTCGAAAGCCGCCAGCAGGAGATCAATTCGGCGGTGCATTCCTTTTCGACGGACGTGGATACGCTGCTTCTGCTCATGCAGACGGAGTTGAACGACAGCGCCCTGACACGGCTGCAGCTTTACTATGACAGCCGAATCTTCAATTACGATTACCTGAGTCAGACCACCGCCGTTCGTAATCAGATCAGCATTATCGAAAATTCCATGCCGTTTACGGAAACGCTGGAAATTTGTATGTTGGATTCGATGCGCAAGGTCGCGTGGGGCTCTATTGCGACCTTGGACGACGATACCATGGAGATGATCTCGGAGGCGCTTGGAAGCGGTACCAGAGGTATGACGCTGGAGAATGGTAAGATACGTCTGCTGCTGTCCAAAGCAGCGCTGGACTCCGAAACGCCGCACAATGCTGTGGCCATTGCTTCGCTTTCGTCCATGAATCTGTTCAGCTATCTGAAACGCTATCTCCCGGATAACGAAAATTCACGGGTGGCCGTGTTTGTTGTACAGGATGAGACAGAAATTCCGCTGACGATGAGCAGCTCCCTTTCAGCAGCCGACGGGAGAAAGATCGCCGAAGCGATACAGGGAAGCGCCAGCGGTTTTCTACGCTGTGAATTACAGGGGAAACAATGGCTGTTAAACTGGCAGCAGACGGCTGCGGTGCCGGTCAAGGTCTGCCAGTTGACCCCGGTCAGCCTGATTACCGACCAGATGCGGGAATACCGGCTGATGATTACCATGGTCTGCGCCGTCAGCATTGTGGTCATGCTGTCACTGGCCTGCTTCCTGCAGCAGATGGTGCATAAGCCCGTATCAAAAATCGACGCGGCCATGAGAAAGGTAGGCAAGGGTGATCTGTCTGTTCGGCTGACGGGAGCCAAAAGCAATGAATTTCAGCAGATCTACGACCAGTTTAATCAGATGACCGTCCGCCTACAGGAATTGATCGACCGGGAATATACGCTCAAGCTGCTGAATGCCAAAAGCGAGCTGAAACAGCTGCGCTATCAGATCAGGCCCCATTTTCTTTATAACACGTATTTCAACCTGCGGGCTCTTCTTATGAACGAAGAGTACGACGTGGCGGAAGAAATGATGGACGTGCTGGGACGGTATTTGCGCTATATTACGACCTCCGCCCGAGATGAGGCCACGCTTCGGGAAGAAATGGAGCACGCCAAAGCCTATGTAGAAATTCAAAAAATGCGCTTCGGCAACCATCTGGAGGCACGGCTGGCTGAATGCCCTCCGGAGTATGCGGAAAAGCTCGTTCCACGAATTATCATTCAGCCCCTTTTGGAAAACACCTTTGAGCACGGTATCAAGGATATGCAGGAGAAAGGTGTGATCTCCGTCCAATTTGAGGCGGAGGGCGAGCGGCTGTCCATTTACGTGGACGACAACGGCCCCAACGCCACCGATGAACTGATCGAACGGGCGCGCACCATTTTAGCCGCTAAGGAATACAACCCCAGCGGGGATTCCGTAGCGCTGAGCAATATCCACCGGCGCATTCGGATGCTGTACCAGCCGGGCAGCGGCCTGTATGTGTCCCGTTCGCTGCTGGGAGGCTTCCGCTCGGAGATACGCATGATTGGAGAGAAGAAATATGTATCGGATGATGATCGTTGACGATGAAGAACGCATCGCCAATTCGATTTACGACCTGATGGACGAACGTTTCGACTTTGAACTTTATCGCTGTTATTCCGCTATGGCCGCGCTGGACGTCATCCGCACCATGCGGTTTGACATCGTGATTACAGACATCGCCATGCCGGGCATGAGCGGCCTGGAGCTTCTGAATAAGGTGCAGGCCATTTGGCCGAAATGCCATTTTCTGATCCTGACTGCCTATGACAGCTTTGACTACGCTTATGAGACACTCCGGCATGACCGGGTGGACTATCTGCTGAAAATTGAAAGCTACGACACCATCTGCCAGTGTGTGGAGCGGAAGCTGCAGGACATTCAGAAGGAGCGTTCCCGGGAAGAAAAGCTGCGTCACTATGACCAGTACGTGCAGCAGGTGGGAGAATCCATGGGGCGTTACTTCCTCAAGCGCATTATTGTGCAGGGGATCCCGCTGCCGGATCAGCACGATCTGGATCAGTTCTCCGTGCCCCTTCGGCTGGAGCAGCCTGTGATGCTGGTGTTCCTTGCCCTGAACGACCAGAATCCTGTCACCAATAATCGCACGTCCATGGACATTTTGCAATCCATTCAGGCGCGTTTTCAGGCGTATGATATTCCGTTTTTATCCTACTTGTCTACAGGCACGATCCTGCTGGTCATTCAGCCCGGTGGAGAAAGCAATCTGGCCGGCGACCGTATTACCTATGTGCAGACGGCGCTGGAGAATCTGCCCCAAACCGTCGAAGAAGAAACCGGCCGCAAGCTGGCCATTCTCTGCGCGGACGCGCCGATTTTGTGGCAGCAGGCTCATACGCTGTACCAGCGGGCAGCGGTGCGGCTGGAAGACATCCGCAGCGAAAGCGGCATGATGGTGCTGGACACGGCGGAGGAGCTGCGCCATTCGGATGGGGAGCTTTTCTTCCCCAGCATGGAAGAACTGAACATGCTTTGGGAAATGGTGAAATGCGGCAACATTGACTCCTTCCTGCGCGTCTTGCGGGATGAACTGGATACGGCCGGGTTTCCCGCTTTGCCGGAAACCACGGTAGCAGCTGTAGGCTACCTTCTGACCGAAGCAGGACGGCTGTATGCGCCCCGGCAGGACATTGCTGCAGAGAAAAAGCGGCTGACCGCCTGCGAACATTTCGGCACGCTGGACGACTGGCTGGCTGCGATCACCGGTTATCTGAAACGCATTCGTCAGACGCGGGAAGAAAATCGGGAAAGCCGGGAAACGTGGCTGATCGTCCGTATCAACCAGTATATCGAGCAGCATTATCAGGAGGACCTGACTCTGACCATGCTGGCGGATGAGGTGCATTACAGCCCCGCCTATCTATCCCGCTTTTATAAGGCCAATACGGGTACTAACGTCATGACCCACCTGTACAACGTCCGCATCGGCAGAGCGAAAGAATTGCTGGAAGACAGCAATGATAAGGTGTCTGACATCGCGGTAAAGACCGGCTTCTGCTCCACCAAGTACTTCAACCGGGTCTTCAAAAAGATGACCGGCCTTTCGCCCGCCCAATTCCGGCGGGAAAGCGTGGATGGCCCTTCGGGAAACTGATTTTGTCGTTTTTTGATATTGGCTGGTAAAAATCATGCCCAAAAAGACAAAATTTTAGGATTGCAGGAAAAGCATGGCATCGCTAAACTAAATTCATAAAGTCTTCCTGCTTCGACAACAGCCGGAAGAAATGCTCAAATTTCAAAAGGAGGAACTGGTATGAAAAAGATCCTTTCCCTGGTGCTGGCTGTGGCGCTGTGCCTGAGCCTGCTGACCACCTCCGCGTTCGCCGTGGACGAACACGAGAAGGATTATCTCGACAAGCAGGTTCAGCTGGTCGTTGATAACCTCCAGAAGTTCTATGAAGATAAGTATGGCGAAGGCGCTCTGGTAGCTCCCTACGACGAGCCTGTGGAAGTGACCATCGTCAACTACTATGACAGCACGCTGGAAAGCAACATGGCCATCTGGAACGAGTGGTGGGGCGAGACCCTCGAGAACAACCGCTACGTTCAGGCTGCTGAAAAGGCCCTGAATATCAAGATCAAGTATCAGTGGCTGAAGAACAACGCTGATAACGGCTATGTGAACCAGCTTCGTCTGTCCATCGCCGCGGGCGACATTCCCGATATGTTCATCGTCACCAATCAGAACGATCTGGTTCAGCTGGCGGAATCCGATCTGATCATGCCCATTGACGACGTGGTCGATAAGTATTTCACCACCTGGGATAAGGAGATCCAGAACTCCGACGGCGGTATGCTGTATGAAATGGCCTCCTACGACGGCCAGCGTTACGGCATCCCCTGCAATATCTCCGATACCGATACCTTCTCCTACATCTGGCTGCGCAAGGACTGGATGGAGGCTCTGAATCTGGAAGCCCCTAAGACCATGGACGATCTGAAGAACATCATGGTCAAGTTCGCCGAGGCCAATCTGGGCAACAACGAAAACAACTATGGTATGCTGATCGACAAGTCCCTGTACTACTCCACCCGCGGCCTGTTCGCCGGCTTCAAGGCTTATCCTGAGTTCTGGGTGGAAGAAGACGGCAAGCTGGTTTGGGGCGGCACGCAGGAAAACGTGAAGAAGGCTCTGACCTTCCTGAACGGCCTGTACAATGACGGTATGCTGGACAAGGAATTCATCACTCAGTCCAACACCGACGCTCAGGCGCTGATCCTCAACAGCCAGACCGGTATCGTTTACGCGGGACACTGGCTGGCCGGTACGCTGATGAAGCTGCATGATGTGGATGAGAACTCCGACTGGATGTGCGTGACGCTGCCTTCCGAAGACGGTTCTCCTGTGGAACAGTATCTGACCCCCAACAAGCGCGGCTGGATCGTCATCAACAAGAACTACGAGCATCCCGAAGTGGCTGCCAAGATCCGTGCGCTGTGCACCTTCGTGGCTCAGGGCGGCATCTGCGATGGCACCTGGTGGTTCTCCAACGACAGCGCTCAGAATCTGGAGCCCTTCCAGGCCAGCGTTTCCTCTTGGGATAACTACAACACCTACCTGAACCTGCTGGAATGCTACGACGCTGGCGGCGACACCTCCGTTCTGCGTGCCAAGGCTGTGACCTACTGGAACAACCTGACCACCGGCAATTCCATCTGGAACTGGGAGCACATGTTCGGTAACGGCCCCTACACGCCCATGGTCGTGCTGCGTGATGCGATTGAAAACGACCGCATTCGTTACGACGGCTTCCTGGGTGCTCAGAATGAGTTCATGCAGGACCGCTGGACCACCATCAAGGACGAACAGCTGACCGCTTTCACCAAGATCATCATCGGTGAAGTAGGCGTGGACGAAGGATTCGACAACTGGCTGAAGACCTTCGACTCCATGGGTGGCACTCAGATCACCAACGATGTCAACGAGTGGTACGCTCAGTCTCAGGCTGCCAAGAACAACTAAGATAACTCGATTCGCTGCGCCGGTTGCCTCGGCAGCCGGCGCAGCCTTTTTGAAGAGCGGAGGATGAAAAATGACCCAAAAAGCAGTGGTGAACAGTCCCAAAAAGCGGAGAAAAATCAGCGGGTACGAAATACCGCTGCATCTGATGCTGATTCCCGGCATCATCATCATTTTCATTTTCCATTATGTTCCGTTGGGCGGTCTGATCATCGCCTTCCAACGCTTTATCCCTGCCAAGGGCTTGTTCGGCAATCAGAAATGGGTTGGACTGCAGAACTTCCAGTATATCTTCTCCATGCCCAACACCATGAACGTGCTTCGCAACACCGTCACGATTGCCGTGGCGAAGATCGTGCTGGGCCTTGTGATTCCCATCACGGTAGCGCTGATGCTCAACGAATTGCAGCTGACGAAAGTCAAGCGCTCCATTCAGACCATCATTTATTTCCCGCATTTTTTGAGCTGGATCATTTTCGGCTCCATCATCATGGATCTTCTCAGCCCGCAGAATGGCATCATCAATAAGCTGCTGAACCTGCTGGGGCATGAATCCATCTACTTCTTAGGCGATAACAAATACTTCCAGCAAACCATCATCTGGACGGATGTCTGGAAGAACTTCGGCTACGGCACTGTCGTTTATATGGCCTCCATCACCAGCATCGATCCCTCTCTGTACGAAGCGGCCGCCATTGACGGTGCGAACCGCTGGAAGCAGACATGGCACATCACCCTGCCCGGTATGCGCATGATTATCGTGCTGATGATGGTATTGAGTCTCGGCAACGTGCTCAACGCCGGCTTCGATCAGGTCTACAACATGTATAGCCCCATCGTGTATGAAACGGGCGACATTATTGATACCATGGTATACCGTCTGGGCCTTGAAAACGCCAAGTACGGCCCGGCGGCAGCGGTCAGCATCTTCAAATCGGTGGTTTCGATGCTGTTTATCTCGGCGTCCTACTATGTAGCAGACAGATTTTTCGATTATCGTCTGTTCTGACCGAGCCTGATATTGGGAAAGAAAGGGGAAAACCTCATGACGTCGATAGCGAAAAAACAGCTGGGCGGCCGCGTCGGCAACCATATCAAGGAAAGCACCAGCCGCAAGGTATTCCGCGCGGTGAATATCGTCCTGCTGACGGCACTGGCGCTGGTCTGTCTGCTGCCCTTTGTGAACGTGATCGCCATTTCGTTCAGCAACAGCTTCTATGTGGACAGCAATCAGGTGTATTTCTGGCCCAAGGGCTGGACGTTGAATGCTTACACCTACATCCTGACCCGCGCCAGCTTCTGGACCTCCTTCCGCACTTCCATTCTTCGAGTGCTGCTGGGCGGCGGACTGAATCTGTTCTTCATCATTCTGACGGCCTATCCGCTCTCCAAAAGCAACGATAAGCTTCATTTCCGCAATGTCTACACATGGTACTTCTTTATCACCATGCTGGTCAGCGGCGGCATGATCCCCAACTATCTGCTGATCGCCAAGCTGGGGCTGCGGGATACGCTATGGTCGCTGGTGCTGCCGGGGGCGCTGCCGGTGTTCAATCTGGTGCTGATGCTGAACTTCTTCCGTCAGGTGCCTACGGCGCTGGAGGAAGCAGCGCTGATCGACGGTGCGGGCCATCTGCGCACGTTGGTGCAGATCTATCTGCCGGTTTCCCTGCCCGCCATTGCGACCATTACGCTTTTCTGTATTGTCAGCCATTGGAATGCCTGGTTTGACGGCATGATCTACATCACCACACCGTCTCGGGTGCCCATGCAGACCTATCTGCGCAGTATCCTGATCGACATGAATGTGGCCGATATGTCCGCCGACGACTATGAACTGTATGCCATGCTGGCGAACCGCACGGTGAAGTGTTCGCAGATCATCGTCGCAACGATTCCGATCCTGTGCGTTTATCCTTTCCTGCAGCGTTACTTTGTCAGCGGTATCGTTCTGGGCAGCGTAAAAGGCTAATAGGTCGGAATTTAGTTGGAGGAACCGCTCCGTTCTCAAAATCACAGTCATTCGAACGAGTGGCTGTGATTTTCTTGCTTTATGGTTGTTCGAACAAAACACGGGAAAGGGAAATGCTATATGGTAGCACTTTTGGCCGAACCGCTTTATGCCCGCAGCATTTGGGGACAAAAACTGACGGAGAGTCTTATCAGTCAGCTGAAATGCAAACGGATTCCGTTCAATCAAGCAGTCTGCATGGAGGATATTCCAGAGGAATGCCGCTATTTATTCGTCATTGGGACGGATCATGAATGGGTCGGTTCGGTTTTGAAGGTAGCGTCGCATCGGGGAATCTATCCGATTTTGATCAGCAATGAGGGCAGTCAACGCTTCGATTGCCGCTATTCTACCGTTTGTTCAGATGTGATGAGCTCCATGCACGATCTTGTTCAGTGGCTTTATTCGAGAAACTGCCATCGTGTTGGGCTATACGGCGTTAATCCGAAGTCGATCAGCGACATGAGCCGGTTGCGGGCCTATCAGGCGGCGATTGCTCCAGTCTCTTCGCTGATCTATTACAACCAGACTTCGCTTCGGAAGTGTTTTGAAGAATTGTCGACACAAAAGCCATGGCCGGACGCTTTGATCTGTACCAATGGTTTTGCTGCGATATCGCTGGTACGCCGTTTGAAGGCAGAGCAGCCGGAGGTTTTTGAAAATCTGCTGATCGTCAGTTGTCAGGAGTCCACATTGGCTGGTTACTATGCCGAGAACATTGTAAGTGTCCACCTGAATTATCTGGAATACGGCAAAGCGGCCGTCCTTCTGTACGAGATGCTGCGCAAATCGGACTATCTTTCGCATATCGTGATGAACATGAAATGGAATATGCAGGAGTTGGATACAGACGACAAACCGCGATTGTCCTATAGCAATCAGCACGAACCTGTTTTCGAA
Organism: uncultured Eubacteriales bacterium; assembly: GCA_900548145.1. GTDB lineage: Bacteria > Bacillota > Clostridia > Christensenellales > Aristaeellaceae > Limiplasma. Next base: position 120,957 of record URJB01000001.1, read on the forward strand.
CCATCGGCCGCCTTTTATCGTGACGACGAATTAAACGATATGATGTGCTTGGAAAAGCTTTGCGCCATTCTTTCTTCGGAAGACCGAATGATTCTCAAGGGACTTTTGAACGGGGAAAACAGTACTTCGCTCGCCATGAAGCACTACCTCACGCCCAGTACCGTGAAATACCGGCTAAAACGAATGGTAACAGCCAGCGGTCTGGAGGACAAAACAGAATTGCTGGATTTGATTCGAAAATACGATTTGCAATTTTGAGATGAAAATACCGTGCTGGGGATGAACATTCGTCAGCACGGCAAGATACAGGTAATATTCTTTTATTCCATCAACTTTTTGCTTATTCTTCTTCAAGCCGCATGATCTGAATCGCAATTCCGTTATTGCGCGTATTGGTGACCTGCGGGAAGCAGACGACGATTCGATTCCCTTCCAAGGCCAGCAAAGAACCCCAGAAGCCTTTTCCCAAGTGTCCGAAAACCGTCACAGGCGCTTCGAAATGGTGGGCGGTCTTGTCGCCGGCGCAGACATAGAAATTCTTTTTATCATTGTAGGAAAGAGCAGTCAGGCCGCTGTCCAGCGTCACCAGATAGGGGCCTGCACCAGGACAGAAATAGTTGATGCGATCTTCGGGGCCGTCTTCGTCCATTTCCAGTGCTTTTTGCCAGTTGTCATGGGTAAAGGCGATGGACAAATGATAACTGCGGTCAGCTGCGAAGGATTCCAGTGCCAGAGCAATGGAGCCATCCTTGAGTTCCGCAGCCACCGGCATCTGATCGGTATAGTGCCGCACTCCCTCCAGCTCCATCACGTATTGCTGCGCTACGCGCTGGGCTGTATACGGAGCACCCTTCACGTCGGGCGTCCACGTGAAGCCGCCGTCCAATGAACGAATCAACGCTGTGCCACTGGAACGGCGAGAGGTGTTGAAGCCGTAAGCATGGATTTTCGGAGCCGTATGGGTAAAATAAACGTGGATCTCTCCCGAGCGCAGCTGCAGCACATGGGGTTCCCAGTTGGTGCCCACATAGATAATCTCCGGGGCAGACCAGGTTATGCCGCCGTCACAGGAACGAGTCATCACCAGTCCGTTGCCCGCCACATTATGAGCATATTGCTTTTCGCGGCGATAGGAGCAAACCAACAGTATATCTCCATTCTGCAAAACAACAGAATCCGCGGTCATGAACAGCCGCCTGTCCAGATTTCCATCCTCCGTGCGGATATTATAGGCACTGACGACGGGTTTCGGATCGCTCCACTGCTTCAAATCACCGGAAAAAGCGGCGTAGATCGTTCCTCCCAGCTGGTCGGCCTGAAAGATCAGCATAAAGCGGCCATCTAGAAGCCGTTTGATACGGGGATAGTGAGCGATTCCATACAACGGATGGCGGGTAGAATCCAGATAAGTATAGGTCCCTTTTTCCTGTACAAAATGCATTCGGCATTTCTCCTCTCAAGCTGACAAAAGTATTCACGATTCTTGCCTTTCAGTATACACGTTTTTTCGACGGAAAACAGCCTATCTTTTTCGGCGTTTTTACGTATTTTTTGAACTTCCGTTGCCGACGGTTTGGCAGGAAGGAGATTTATTCAAAAGGGCGAAAATATACTTGAAAGAAAGCTTGCGTTCCGATGCGATCAAGCCCACTAAACTTTGTTTTTCAAGCATGGGGAGGCAGGGGATCAGTTTCATAGAGGGGAAAATTCAACCCTTTCACCAAGGAGGCAAACGTTTATGCCGAAATTGCGCCTATTTTCATTAACCCCAACCGCCAAGGTTTTTCCAGACGAGCCTGTTCGTGAATCGGAGCTTTGCAGCTATTTTGAAGGCTTTCAGAACGAGACGATCTCTTTTCAGATTGCCTTTCAGGGCATAACAGAATTGGATCGCCGTCCCGTATACTTAGAGACCGTTTCCCCGCTGAGCGCATGGATTCGCATTCGCACGGTGCTGACCGTCCCGGTGAGGCTTGCGACGCTGCCGAATGCAGACGATAACTACCTGCGCAAAACGCCGGGGCTATATCCTGACCTTCTGCGGGAGCAGCAACGGGATGATCCGTTGGCGGCGCTGCGGGTGCAGACGGGGCAATGGCAATCCTTCTGGCTCGATGTCGAAGCGGAAGGAAGCTGTAAGCCAGGAACGTACCCGATCGAGCTTCAGCTCAAGGACACGAAGAATGAAAACGTTTTGGCAACCATCAGCGTTTCTGTCACTATTCTGCCGGGAATGCTGCCGCCGCAGAAATTGATCCGCACCCACTGGTTCCACGCGGACTGTCTGGCAGAATATTATCGCGTTCCCGTATTTAGCGAAGAACATTGGTCGATCATCGAAAAGTTTATTCGAGTAGCTGTGCGCCGCGGCTGCAACATGATCCTGACTCCGCTTTTTACCCCGCCGCTGGACACCGCCCCCGGAGGGGAGCGCTTGACTGTTCAGCTGGTGGATGTAACGGTTCACGATGGCGAATATTCCTTTGGTTTCGAGCGCATGGAACGGTGGATAGAAGTTTGCCGCCGCTGCGGCGTTTCCTATCTGGAAATGGCGCATCTTTTTACCCAATGGGGAGCCAAGGCTGCACCCAAGATCATGGCTGCGATAGACGGCGTAGAGAAACGCCTGTTCGGCTGGGAAACGGACGCGCATGGCGAAGAATACGCCCGCTTTTTACGGGAATTTCTTCCGGCACTGATGGACGAATTAAAACGGCTTGGAGTAGCCGACCGGGTTTATTTTCACATTTCCGACGAGCCCTCTTTGGAACATTTGGAAGATTACCGCCATGCCTGTTCGCTGGTGAAACCATATATTCAGGGGCGACCCGTGATCGATGCTCTTTCCGATTTTGCCTTTTATCAGACGGGTGCTCTCCAAAAGCCTGTCGTTGCTATTGACCATCTGGAGCAGTTCCTGCAGGCCGAAGTATCGGGTCTCTGGACTTATTACTGCGTTGGGCAATACCGGGATGTGACGAACGCATTTATCGCTATGCCCGCCGCACGGACGCGTATTTTGGGCGTTCAGCTTTACCTCTTTCAGCTGGAAGGTTTTCTGCAATGGGGGTATAATTTCTATCATACGGAGCTATCTCGCCGACAGATCAACCCCTATGAAACCACGGATGCTGGCGGCGTTTTTCCGTCAGGAGATCCCTTTCAGGTCTATCCCGGCCCGGATGGGAACCCGGAGGAATCCCTGCGCTTCATGAATCTTCATCTGGCAATGCAGGATCTTCGTGCCTTGGAAGCATTAGAAACGTTGCGAGGCCGGGAACACGTTTTGCATCTGCTGAACGAATGTGCCCAAGGCCTGCTGACGCTGACGGAATATCCGCGGGAAGCCGCTTTCTTCGAAAAACTCCGCCGCCGCGTGAACGAAGAACTGACAACCTGATTTTCACCCTTGAAAAAATCCCCCCTATTTCCGGCCAATACAAGCCGTGCATAGGGGGATTTGCCGCTCAAACGTTTAATTCCAGTCCGTCATAGCTGATGATAAATCCGGGCAGACGTTTCTGCATTTCTTCGTAAGGCACCAGCCCATTATGAGAAAAATGATTGGCGACAAAGATGGTATGCTCGTCGGCAGCGCCGTTTGCCAGCAGCTTTTCCCGCATACGGAGATTGTCATTTGCGCCCATATGACCGTAATACTCGCAGTCCCATGTGCCGTTGGTACAGTCCATGGAGATCAGGTTGATTTTGCGGCCGGCCAGAAATTCCATATCACGGGAAGTAAATTCATCGGTGTCGTGGGCGTAAAGAATGCTTTTCCCATCTTTTTCGATCAGATAGAAAAGCGCTTCTTCCGTTCTATAGAAGGTTTTTCCGTCTGCAGACTCAATGGGGTAACGTTTGGAGTTCGGGTCGATATAGTGCACCGCTTCCAGCGCCGTTACACTGTATCCATCGATGCTGCGGGACTCAAAAGGACGGATGCGGCTGTAGGCCAGGTGGGGATTCAAGAAGGGTTGCACCAAGTCGCCCACGTGCTCGTTGCCGTAAACCGTCAGCGGAATATCGTCCGCCGGGAAGTGACCGAAGCCCTCCATCCGATACCCAAGCTCCGTGGGGGTCAGATGATCCTCGTGACCATGGGTGATCAGAAGCGCCTGCATGGGCAGGTAATCCAGACGATATTTGAGCATCTGACTGTAAGAGTCCGGCCCAAAGTCGATTTTCAGCTTGCCGTCGATCATGGCGCCGCAGCGTCCGCGAATTTCTTTCCCGCCGTGTTCCCGGGCATAACGGCATTGTTCACAATGACAGAAAAGGGCAGGAACACCTTCCGCCGCCGCAGTTCCCATAAACAAAATTTTCATTGCGTGAATTCTCCTTCTGACTGGTGAAAAGAATTTGAAAGCATCATAACATATTTTCCGGAGAAAGCAAAGACGAAAAGGGAATGGCGTTTACCACTCGCTGCCTTCAAAAGCATTGGGAAGATGAAAAACACCCGCGCCGGTAATTTCGACAATATCGAACCGGACCGGCATTTCCGTCGGATATTCGCCCAAGTAGCAGCGGGCCGCTCGGATCAGGCGCTGTTGCTTCTGAAAATTTACGGCCAGTACGCCGTCGTTTTTTCTTCCGCGTGAACGAAGCTTGACCTCCACAAACACCAGACATTCACCATCCAGCATCACCAGATCAATTTCGCCATAGGGACAGCGATAGCGCTGGCACACTGGGCGCATTCCGTGCTGCCGAAGATAGGCAAGGGCCTGCCGTTCGCCGGCAAGCCCTTTTTCGCTGGTTTGTTCATTCATTGGGGAAACCCTCGTACAGCGGGAAACGCTTCATCATTTCTTCTACCTGACGCTTGACGTCCGGGCATACGTCCTCGCCGCCGTCAATGACCGTGCGGATCATCCCGGCGATCTGCTCCATATCGCTTTCCACCATGCCGCGGGTGGTAACGGCAGGAGTGCCGATGCGGATGCCGCTGGCGACCATGGGGCTTAGCTTTTCACCGGGGATGGTGTTCTTGTTCACAGTGATATTGCAGCGGCCCAGCAGTTCTTCCAATTCCTTGCCGGTGCGGCTGGTATTGGTCAGATCCAGCAGCAGCAGGTGATTGTCCGTTCCATCGGAAACCATGCGCACATCCAGACGGCGCAGCGCATTTTCCAGTGCCTTGGCATTGCGGATGATCTGCTGCTGATATTGACGAAATTCAGGCTTCAGCGCTTCGCCGAAGCAAACGGCCTTGGCGGCGATCACATGCATGAGCGGGCCGCCCTGCGTGCCAGGGAAAATGGCCTTGTCGATCGCTTTCGCGTATTCTTCCTTGCAAAGAATCATACCGCCACGGGGACCGCGAAGAGTCTTGTGAGTGGTGGTAGTGACAAAATCGGCGTAGGGGACAGGGCTTTGATGGAGCCCCGCCGCCACCAGACCGGCGATATGCGCCATATCGACCATCAGAAGTGCCCCGGCTTCATGGGCGATCTCCGCCATTTTTCGGAAGTCGATTTCCCGCGGATAGGCGGAAGCACCGGCAACGATCATTTTCGGTCTGTGTTCCCGAGCAAGGCGGCGAACTTCCTCATAATCGATCCGCCCGGTTTGCTCATCAACGCCGTAGGGCACAAAATGGAAATATTTTCCGCTTAGATTCACAGGACTTCCGTGGGTCAGATGACCGCCGTGGGAAAGATTCATGCCGAGCACCACGTCGCCGGGCTGCAGCATGGCAAAATAGACCGCCGTGTTGGCCTGCGCGCCGCTGTGCGGCTGAACGTTGGCGTGTTCGGCGTGAAAGAGCTCTTTTGCACGGTCGCGGGCAATGTTTTCGGCTACGTCCACATACTGGCAGCCGCCGTAATAACGACGTCCCGGATAACCCTCGGCGTATTTATTGGTCAGCGGGGAGCCCATGGCCTCCAGCACCGCTGAAGAAACAAAATTTTCCGAAGCGATGAGTTCAATATGGGCGCGCTGACGTTCCACTTCGTCCGTAACAGCCTGAAAAACTTCGGGATCCATAGCCTGCAAGTGCCGGTAATTCATCTTTACGCCTCCCTGTACGGTCAAATTGATATAGAAAACCGCATACACTCAAGCTGAGCGACCCCGCAGCACATCTCAAACCGCGCTTACTGCTGCTTCCTTCCGGACCTGACAGGGTTCACGCATTGAAATCGCACAGGACTCAACCATCATCATGCACACGGCTTCTCTATTTTACCCGACCCGTTCTAAAAAGGCAAGTACTTTCTGAAAGAAAAAGCATTTCGCCGCAGAGAGAATCCGTTGCCAGGGCAGGTTGACAGGGCAGAAAGAAAGTTGTATGGTAGGAATCAATGGGACAGAGTGCGCTGGAGGGAATAAGAACGATGGCAACGAAAATCTCAATCGACAAAATTGCCGTACCGGCTGATATCAAGTTGGTCAACCGGCAGCGAATCTTGGAAACCTTCATGAGCGGCGAAAAGCAGACGATCGCGGCGATTCACGCTGCAACCGGCATCAGCAAACCCACGACCATGCGGGCACTGCAGTACTTTTGTCAGCGCGGCATTTTGAAATCTGCGGGGTATGCGGGCTATAACGTCAACGGCGGCAGAAGGTCCGAGTATTTTGAATTTGCGGATGAACGGAAGATTCTGACCATCGCCATGTGGCCGGACGCCATCACACTGGCTTTGGCTGATCTTGTCGGGACGGAGGTTTACGCCGTGACCCGGCAGGAACACCGGCTGGACCACGACCCGGAAACCGCCTTTGCCTTTTTGGCGGAATGCGTTCACGAATATCTGGATGACCACTCCATGACGGCAAAGCAACTGTACGGCGTTGCACTGTCTGTTTCCGGCATTGTGGATGATACCAGCGGACTGCTGCGCTACGACTCGCAAAACCCGGAATGGGGGAATGATGTTTCCCTGACAGCCCACCTGCAAAACGTTTTCAAGGAACCGCTGGTCTTTTTGGTGGACAATGCGGGAAAAGCCTGCGGACGGGCGGTGCTTCTGGACGAAGAAGAACTTTCCCATTGTCGTCTTTTGACTTTGTTTACCACTTGGGGCGTTTGTGCCTGCATGATGGAACGGGGTCACGTTCTCAATGGACGTGACGCACTGATCGGCGAGATTGGCCATATGCAGATCGCCGACTGCCCCGAAAAACTATGCGGCTGCGGAAAGCGTCACTGTCTGGAAAGCGCCGTTCGGCTGGATCATCTTCACCAGCTGCTCATGGCAGAAAAAGCCTCATGGCTGGAACAGGAGCCATTGACCTTCCAGAGCCTTTTCACTCATTCGCGGCAGGGCGACCCGGCAGCCCGAAAAACCGTCGAATATCTGGCCCGCTGCTATGCGTCCGCCCTGCACAATCTGTCTCTTTGCTACAATCAGGAGGCCGTTGTGTTTCAGGGGGATATGGCTTGGGCAGATCCCTATTTCGATCAGTGCCTGAAACGGGAGCTGGACGAGTTCCGCTACTATCCGGAGGGCGAATGGCTGACGACACGCTACGACCGCCGGGAACTTTCGACTCTTGCTGCCAGAGGCGACGCGGCTCTTTTGCGTAAAAAGTATTTTGCGGCCATGAGTTATGAAGATGACTGATACAATTTGAAACAGAACAGAAAAGCGGTTTTCTCCGAATAAAAGCAGCGTGTTTTCGTCCCATTGGCTGAAACACGCTGCCTTTTTGAATCCCATAATTATTATGCCTGAACGGCGGCTTTGCGATTCTTTTTCGTATGCTTTGCCCGGAAAGCCGGAAGCACGGCTTTGCCTATGTTCGTCACCGGCTTGATCCACTTGCCGGAATAAAGATGAACGTGCATCAGCACAAAGCGGATGGGCTCGTCAATATAACAACAGGCAAAAACGATCAGGAAGGGAGCCTTCCATACCAGACCCGTCAGGCAGACGCAGGGAAGCACCATCAGATACATAAAGGCGATCTCCAGAATCGTTCCGAACGCCGCGTCGCCTGCAGAACGGTAGGTGTCGTTCTGTACCCAGTTGCTCATACGAACCACGGCGGCTACACAGTAAATGATCAGCATTCCCGTACCGATCTCCAGTGATTCGCCGCGTAGGCTCATAGACATCAGAATCGGCTTGTGGGCCAGTACCAGCGTCAGGCAGACGACAAAGATAAATCCTGCGCAAAGGTACACCAACCGCTTGGCGCGCTCATAGGCTGTATCCAGCTCACCAGCGCCCACACATTTGCCCACCAGCACAGAGGCGGCATTGGAAAAGCCTGCAAAGAAGCCGATAACCAGCCCTTCCAGCGTACGGAATACGGCGGTGGCTGCGATTGCCTGCTCCGCTTGACGGCCCAGCACCATGTTGATGACCATGTTGCCAACGCCGATCAGGATTTCGTTCATCAAAATGGGAAAACATTTATGAAAATACTCCGACACAAAGGCTTTGCTCCAGACAAAGTGACGGGAGACACGGAACAGATAAGGATGTTTCTGCACTTTTCCCATCAGCAGGATCACCAGCGCGTTAACGCCTGCGGCGCAAACAGTCGCCAGAGCCGCTCCCTGAATACCCATGGCGGGAAGACCGAAGCGGCCGTAGATCAGCACCCAATTCAGAAAGACATTGGTCGCCACAGAGGCAATCGCGCCATACAGCGGAATACGTACCCGGTCCGTGGTGCGCAAAAGAGCGCTCATCGCCATGGCGTACACCTGCAGCGGGTAGGCGAAACCAACGACCCGAAGATACTGAACGCCGATTTCCTGAATGGCCGGTTTGTCGGTATAGACACGCATAACGAATTCGGGGAAGAACAGCGCGAGCGCGGAAAAGACGACCGCGTCCGCCATCATGCAGAGGAGCGTCATGCCATAGGCACGGTTCACGCCGCCGTCATCCTTCGCTCCGTAATACTGGGCAAAAAACAGCATACCGCCGCCCATAAAACCCCAGTATCCCGAGAACATCAAAGAAGAAAACTGGGCGCACAGTCCCACTGCGCCCACGCTCAATTCGCCAAGCGGGGCGATCATCATGGTATCCACCATGCTGCCGGTGGTGGTCAGCAGGTTTTGAAGCGCAATCGGGATCGCAATGACCGCCACACTGCGCAGAAATTCTTTCCAAGGGAAAGTGGATCGTTTCGAAGACATAAAGAAAGCTCCTTTAACGTACAATCTTGTCCAGTATAGCGGTACGTTCAAGGAGTGTCAATGCCTTCGGCAGGGGAAAATCCGAGCCGTACGAAAACGCACGGCTCGAAAAAGATTTATGCGGCGAACTGGCTGTTGTACAGCTTCGCGTAGAAGCCGCCTTTTTGAAGCAGTTCTTCATGAGTGCCCTGTTCCACCACATTGCCAGCGTTCATGACCAGAATCACATCCGCGTTTTGGATAGTAGACAGACGGTGTGCCACGATGAAACTGGTGTGTCCGTGCATCAACTTCTCGAAAGCCCGCTGAATACGCTGCTCCGTCCGGGTATCGATGGATGAAGTGGCCTCGTCCAGAATCAGCATGGGCGGGATGGACAGCATGACGCGCGTAATGCACAAAAGCTGCTTTTCACCTTGGGAAAGACTGCCGCCGTCCTCGGTCAGCACGGTGTCATAACCGTTGGGCAGCCGTTGAATAAAACCGTGGGCATGGGCAGCCTTGGCTGCGGCGACGATTTCTTCTTCCGTTGCGTCTTCCCGTCCCATACGGATGTTGTCCCGCACGGTGCCGGTTTTCAACCAGGTATCCTGCAGTACCATGCCGAAGCTTTCCCGCAGGCTTTCCCGGGTAACGTCCACAATGCTTTGGCCGCTCAATACGATCTTGCCGTCGTTTACGTCATAGAAGCGCATCAACAGGTTGATCAGCGTCGTCTTGCCGCAGCCGGTGGGGCCGACGATGGCCACCCGCTGACCGGGAGCCACTTTCAAATTGAAATGGCGAATCAGCGGCTTTTCGGGAACATAGGAGAAGGAAACGTCCTGAATCTCCACGGAACCCGTCACAGGCTCCAGCTTTTTGGCGGAAGGACTGTCGGACGTTTCTTCGGGCGCGTCGATCAGCTCAAAGACCCGCTGGGCGCAGGCAAGCGCGCCCTGCAGTTCGGTCACAACGCCGGAAATTTCATTGAATGGTTTGGTGTACTGGTTGGCGTAGCTCAGGAAAGCGGACAGGGAGCCGATGCTTAGTCCCACGCCGCCGGTGGCAATGGAAGTCAGTGCGCCTGCCACGCCGACACAGGCGTATACCAGCGAATTGACGAAACGGGTGGACGGATTGGTCAGGGAAGAAAAGAAAACAGCACGCAGGCTGGCCCCCCGCAGCCGCCCGTTGATCTCGTCAAAGTGCGTCTGCACCGGCTGCTCCATACCGAAAGCTCGAACCACCTTCTGCTGGGTGAGCATTTCGTCGATCAACGAAGTCTGCTCGCCACGAATCTTCGTTTGCAGGGAGAACATTTTGTACGTGTTCTTGGCAATGAAGGAGGCAGCTACCAGCGAAAGGGGCGTAATGACCACCACAGCGGTAGCGATGATCCAGTTGACCGAGTACATAAAGCCCAACGTGCCCAGGATGGTCAAAATGCCGGTAAAGAGCTGGGTAAAGCCCATCAGCAGGCCGTCGGCAAACTGATCCACGTCCGTAATGACACGGCTGACCACGTCGCCGGAAGCGTGACTATCCAGATAGGAAATGGGGAGCCGCTGCAAATGGCGGAAAGCGTCGTTACGGATATCCCGTACCGTGCAGTAGGTCAGCCGGTTATTGCAGGTGCCGGTGAAGAACTGAGCCGCCGCGCCCAATGCAATCAAAATTCCAATGCGGACGAGCAGGGGAACCATAGCGGAAAATTTGACCGCTCCCTGACCGATCAGCAGGTCGATCACCTGTCCGGTCAGAATGGGAATGTACAGCGTCGCAGCAACGCTGACGGCCGACAAAAACAGCGAAACCCAAAGATATGCCTTATAACGTCCCACATACTTCAAAGCGCGGGAAAGCACAGCGGATTTGGCGCTATCGCGTTTCATGCGATCACCTCCTCAGGATATTGGGTGCGGTAAATTTCCTGATAAAGCGGGCAGGACTTCAGCAGTTCGGCATTGGTGCCGCAGCCCACCAGCCGCCCCTCATCCAGCACCAGAATTTGGTCGGCATAGCGGATGGAGCTGGGCCGCTGGGAAATGATGAACACGGTGGTCTCGCCGGGCAATTCCCGAATGGCCTTGCGCAGGGCCGCGTCTGTGGCGAAGTCCAGTGCGGAAGCGCTGTCGTCCAGAATCAGAATTTCCGGTTTTCGCACCATCGCGCGGGCAATGGTCAGGCGCTGCTTTTGGCCGCCGGACAGATTGCGGCCGTTTTGTTCCAGCATTTCATCCAAACCAAGGGCTTTCCCTCGAACCACTTCTGCAGCCTGTGCGGTCTCCAACGCCTGCCAGAGTTCTTCGTCCGTGGCGCTCTGATCGCCCCAAAGCAGGTTTTCCCGAATCGTGCCCTGAAACAGTGCGGCTTTCTGCGGCACAACGGCGATCCGCTGCCGTAGGGAAGCCATGCTCTGCTGACGAACGTCCACGCCGTCCACCCGGACGCTGCCGGAAGAAACGTCATAGAAACGGGGGAGCAGTTGGATGAGCGTACTCTTGCCGGAGCCGGTGCCGCCAATCACACCGATGGTCTGACCCTTCAGCGCGGTGAAGCTGACGTCCGTCAGCGAATCAGCGCCCGCTTCCGGGTAGCGGGTAAATACGCGGTCAAAGCTCACACTTTCCCGGCAATCAGGGGCAGGCAGCACAGGCGTTGCAGGATCCTTCATGGTGGGTTCCAGTTTCAGAACGTTTTCTACCCGCGCAGCGCTGGCCATGGACTTGGTCATGGTGATAATCAGATTGGCCAGCTTGACAAGCTCCACCAGAATCTGGTTCAGATAGTTGACCAGAGCGACCATCTCGCCGGTTTGAAGCGCGCCCTCATTGACCTGTACAGCGCCGCTTTTCAGCAGAACGATCAGCGCCGCATTCACCAGAATGAAGGTCAGCGGGTTCATCAGGGCAGACAGACGTCCGACTCGCAGCTGCATCCGGGTCAGCTCGTCGTTATCAGCTTCATAGGCAGATGTTTCTTCCTTCTGCATCCGAAAGGCACGCAGCACGCGAACGCCGGTCACGTTTTCACGGGTATGCAGCAGCACCTTATCCAGCTGGCCCTGCACCTTCTGGTAGCGGGGCAGCGTCAGCCTGGTAATGCCCACCACTGTCAGGGTCAGAAGGGGGAGCAGCGCCAGAAAGATCAGCGCCGCCCGAGCGTTGACGGTAAAGGCCATGATCGTCGCGCCGAACACCACGAACGGGGAGCGCAGCAGCAGCCGCAGCACCATGTTCACGCCAGTCTGCATCTGGTTCACATCCGTCGTCATACGGTTGATGAGCGTCGAAGCGCCGAGCCTGTCCAGATCAGCGTAGGCAAAGCGCTGGATATGGGCGAACAGCGAGGACTTGACATCGGCGGAGAAGCCGGTAGCCGCGCGGGCAGCGAAGTACTGCGCCGTAGCGGACGCGCCGAAGCCCAGCAGGCCAAGCCCGACCAGAATCAGACCCGTGCGGAGGACGTAACCGCTGTCCGAGGCCATGATGCCCTTGTCGATAATCGCCGCCATCAGCAAAGGAACGAAAAGCTCCAACAGCGCTTCCAGCAGCTTAAACAGCGGGGCAAGGACGCACTCCTTTCGGTACGGTTTCAGAAAGGAAAACAGGGTTTTCATGAGTTCGTCTCCTTTTATATATGGAAATGGGGAAATCAACGAATAACGACCTGCGTTCGGAACAGCTGACACGCTGGAAGTCCGGCTCCCAGCGCCCATAGGTCATAGGCACGTTCTTCCAGCTGAAACAGCGGGTGCGCTCGGTCGGCGTCAGCAGCCTTGGAAACGACGGGAATACGGCTGCGTTTCAGCTGGGAAAGCAGTTCTTTTTGGTTCCGACGAAACCCCAGCAAGCGAACAAACGCAGGCTCCGGGTAAGCCTGAAGCAGGGCGTTGTCCATAAATAGCATCGTCTGGGTCAAAAGTCGGTTCAGCCGCGTCAGAGAATAGCGGCGGGTTTTGACCCGTTCCAATAAGGCCTTTCGGGACGTGGTTTCCTTCGCGGCGAATAGCAGGCGGTTTTCCAGACCTTCCGTGCAGCAGGCATAGCCGCGCAGCTCTTCCGGGGTCATGTTTCGCAATTGGAACAGAAGGGCTTGATCCAGTGCAGTGGGAGGACAAATGGGGGAACGGGGCAGTTCGTAGCCGCAGGCCGCCTTCGCAGCAGTCCAATCTTCTGCTAGAATGCTGGCCCTTACCGCTTTGGCAGACGGGAACTCTCCGATGGAAAGGGTGTCTGCGTGATAGTCCCCCTTTCGTCGGATGGGAAGCGGCTGCATAGCGCTTCCAAGGCGGCGAAGGGCCCGAAGATAGCAAAGCGCCAGAATATTGTTCGGCCGATGAAATGCCTCTTTTGCCTCTGGAAACCGCTCCTCCAACGTCTTTCCCTGTGACGCAGCGTGAGAAAGGCCGGCTGCAAGGTAAGATCGGAGCCGACTCTGAAACGCTTCGTCCGGTTCTTCCAGTAATTCCGCCGCCGGTTTCAGCACGGACAGTTCATCCTCTGTGCCGAAGGAAAGATAATCTACAAATCCCAGCCGTTCCAGAATGGAAACGCCGCCCAGCGCGAAATGCTCCGCGTCCCGGACGGCAAACGCTGTCGGCAGTTCCAGCACCAGATCAGCTCCGTTTTCCAGCGCCGCAGCCGCGCGGACGCTCGGAGAAAACAGAGCGGGCAGTCCGCGCTGCGTAAAGCAGCCGCTCATCAGACAGATGATCGCCGCGTCCGGGAAAATTCGGCGTATCTCCGCAAACTGGTGTGCATGGCCCCGATGAAAGGGGTCGTACTCACAGATAATGCCAATGGTCGTCAAAGCAAAGCTCCTTCCATCGACTGCAGCAGCGGGACAGAATTGAGGAAAAGAGAAACAGAAGCATTCTAGCATATTCACCGGGAGATATCAACACAAGAGAGGCTTTCAAAAGGGTGAATCCAGTCGTGTACATGAAGAAAGTTATTTCTCGCCACAACCCTTATACTTTTTAAAAAGGAAAAAGTCCCTGAAAGGGTTCCTTTTCCTGTCAAAACGGTGTATACTATTGTGGATTTATGAATACCTGCACGTAAGCTGTATGGTAAGCACATAAGGGAGGAAAGTATCATGTCTGCGATTGATAAAATCAAAGCCAAAGCCAAGAGTAAGGTCATGCATATCGTTCTGCCGGAGGGCACCGAGCCCCGTACCGTTCAGGCGACCCGGAAGATCACCGATCAGGGCATTGCGAAGGTCACGTTGCTGGGCAATCCCGACGAAGTAAAGAAGGTTGCCGCCGAAACCGGCACCGATCTGACCGGCGTGGAGATCATCGACCCCAAGACCAGCGAGAAGTCCGCTGCCTACGCCAGCCTGCTGTATGAACTGCGCAAGGCCAAGGGCATGACCCCCGAACAGGCCGCTGAACTGGTGACCGGCAATACGCTGTACTTCGGCGCTGTGATGCTCAAGGCGGGCGATGCGGACGGCATGGTGGCCGGCGCGATCAACTCCACCGGCAATGTGCTGCGTCCGGCATTGCAGATCATCAAGACGGCCCCCGGCATCAAGGTAGTTTCCAGCTGCTTTATCATGGAGATTCCCGATCACAAGTGGGGCGACGACGGCGTGATGATCTTCGGCGACTGCGCTGTGATCCCCAATCCCACGGCAGAAGAACTGGCCGCCATCGCGATCGCCAGCGCCGCTTCCGGCAAGCAGCTGGTGGATATCGACCCCCGTGTGGCCATGCTTTCCTTCTCTACCAAGGGCAGCGCCAAACATGACAACGTGACCAAGGTGCAGGAAGCCACCAAACTGGCCCATGAGCTGACTCCCGAACTCAAGCTGGACGGCGAGCTGCAGGCAGACGCCGCTCTGGTGGAAAGCGTTGGTCAGCTGAAGGCTCCCGGCAGCACCGTAGCGGGTCATGCCAACACTCTGATCTTCCCCGATCTGCAGGCGGGCAACATCGGTTACAAGCTGGTGCAGCGTCTGGCTGGTGCGGAAGCCATCGGCCCCATCATTCAGGGTCTGGCCAAGCCTGTCAGCGACCTGAGCCGCGGCTGCTCCGTGGATGATATCGTCAGCGTGGTGGCCATCACCGCCGTAAAGGCGCAGGCGTAAGCGAAAAGAGAAGGAGTACTTACCATGAAAATTTTGATTTTGAACGCCGGTTCCTCCTCCCTGAAATATCAGCTGATCGACATGGACGGCGAAAAACTGTTGGCTAAAGGACTGGTGGAGCGTATCGGCATCGAGGGCAGCCACATCAACCAGAAAGCCAACGGGCAGGTCTTTGACGCGACTGCTCCCATGGCCAACCACACCGAGGGCATCCAATGGATGCTGAAGGCGCTGCTGGATCCTGAAAAGGGCGCGTTGAAGAGCATGGACGAGATCGGCGCTGTGGGCCACCGCGTTCTGCATGGCGGCGAGCGCTTCACCGCCAGCGTTCTCGTGAACGACGAAGTCAAGGAGGCCATCAAGGCGAATATCCCGCTAGGCCCCCTGCACAATCCCGCCAACCTGATGGGCATCGAAGCCTGCGAAAAGGTCATGCCCGGCACGCCTAACGTGGCCGTGTTCGATACCGCGTTCCATCAGACCATGCCTCCCAAGGCTTACCTGTACGGCGTTCCCATGGAATACTATGAGAAACTGCACGTGCGCCGCTACGGCTTCCATGGCACCAGCCACCGCTATGTCAGCAAGCGCGTCTGCGAGTTCCTTGGCGTGGATCGCTCCAAGACCCGCGTCATCACCTGCCATCTGGGCAACGGTTCCAGCATGTGCGCTGTAGAAAACGGCAAGTGCATTGATACCAGCATGGGCATTACGCCTCTGGAAGGCGTTATCATGGGCACCCGCTCCGGCAGCATGGATCCCGCCGTGGTGCAGTACATCTGCAACAATGAGCACATCAGCGTGGATGAAATGCTGACCATCTGCAACAAGAAGAGCGGTCTGCTGGGCATCAGCGGCCTGAGCAGCGACATGCGCGACATCGACAAGGCCGCGGACGAGGGCAACGAGCGCGCCAATATCGCCCGTGACATGCTGGTGTATGGCATCCGCAAGTACATCGGTTCCTATGCCGCCGCCATGAATGGCGTGGACGTGATCGTCTTCACGGCCGGCATCGGCGAAAACAACTGTGCGCTGCGTGAGCGCGTCATGCAGGGCTTCGAGTATCTGGGTGCCAAGCTGGATCCCGTCAAGAACGCCGGCTGCCGCGAGGAAGCCGTTATCTCTACGGATGACAGCAAGGTGAAAATTTGTGTGATCCCCACCGACGAGGAAATCGTCATTGCCCGCGACACGCTCTGCATCGTCACCGGCAAGCCCATCGAATAAGCAGGGGCTGAGACCATGCACCCCGTCCGCGTTTAGTCTGCTCTTGCTTTCAAACACGTGGAACGGGCAGGGTTTCAGCGCAATGCACGGAATTGAACGAGCCGCAGCATGAATGAGCCGCGGCTCGTTTTTTCTACCACCTTTTTGACGGAGGAGCCTATGCAGCTTCATCTTCTCTATCATCCGATTACGTCCACGCCGCTTCAGCAATCGGCACGGCATTGGGAGGTCAGCCCTTTCGAACCGCTGCAGCCCTACCTTCGCTGTTTCTGGGGGCCGGTGAAGGAGGGCATTGCCGAGAAAGTGGGGGAACTGGTGATCCCGGACACCTGCATGGATCTGATTTTCGAAAAAGACAGTCTAACCGGCAAAAGGACGGTGCATTTTTGTACACTCAATGATGAAGCCTTCGTATCGAATCCTTCTGGAACCATTGTTAAAGAGCGATTCGGGATTCGAATGTACCCATGGACGGTGGCGCTCCTGACAAAGCGTCCGCTGAACGGCACGAAGAACGGCTGTTGCGAGGGGGAAGACTTTTTTCCGGCTTTGACGAAGGCTGTACTGGCAATGCTGGAGGAAACTACTTCTTTTTCGGCGCGCTGTATTCTGGCGGAGAGCATCATTTACGCAGCGTTATGGCAGAAAAGCGGCTCGTCGGACTGTTTGAACGTATTGGACGGTTTTATCCGCCGGGAAGGACGATGGAGCGTAAAAGAAGCCGCGCAAAGTATCTGCGTCAGTTCACGCCAGCTGGAACGGCTATTTGCTTCCCAGTTTGGAGTAACGCCCAAAACCATGATGAAACTGCTGCGCTATCAGTGCCTTTGGCAAAGTGCCGTCTATGATCCCACTTTCCGTCCGGCAGACGCGGCTCTGCGATTCGGCTATACCGATCAGGCTCATATGGCGAACGAATTTCGCCTTTATCACACCATGCCGCTGAAACAGGCACTGGAAATGGCTCGCGATCCTGTCGTTTTTTTACAAGAATAGTCATCAGGCAGGATGCTAAAATCCTTTCGAGACTGAAAAGCAGTCGGGAAAGGATGACGAAAATGAAAACGCTTACGGAAGAAATGCAGTGCCGTATCCGTCGCTGGATTGAGCGCAACGCGCGTCCGCTGGAATGGGCGCTGTATCGGCAAAAATTTGAAAACGGCTCCGAAAGTGCCGTGCTGGAAGCACTGTCTGCCTATCAAAACCCTGACGGCGGCTTTGGTTATGCGTTGGAGCCAGACGACTGGAACCAAAACTCTACGCTAAATGCGACGCTCTATGCCATGCAGCTGATGCTGAACATCGGCGTTACGCAGCATCCTTTGATGGAAGGGGCTCTGCGCTTTCTTCGCTCCGAAGCCTGTTTTCGGAATGGAGAATGGCAGTTCTGCACTCCCAGCAGCCGCGACTATCCTCATGCGCCATGGTGGGGCATGACAGAGGATGAAGCAAAAGAAGAAAATGCCGGAGTGTCAAATAAAGTTGCCGGATTGATTCTGGCACTTTGTCAGCCGGAAGATAGTCTTTATCAGACAGCCCTCAAGGTGGCCACATGCAGCTTTCCGCAATTCATGCAGGAACCGCCAAAGGGGGAAAATGGTGTTGCAGGATATGCGCTGCTTCTTCCGCACTGGATCCGGCTTGGTATTGCCCCAGAACCAGAAAAGGCCGCCAAGCGGATGCTGGAAATAGGCAACGCTGCGATTGAGCGCGATCCAGCCAAATGGGGAGACTATGTTCCACGGCCTTCCGGTTCCATTCCTACCCCGGAGAGTCCCTTGTATCCCATGAACCGCGAAATCGTGGAAACGGAACTGGATCATGTTGTCGATACGCTTTCGAAGGACGGCTCTTGGGAACCAAACTGGACATGGTATAACACCATCGAACGTTATCCCGACGCCTATGCCATCAGCAGAAATTGGTGGCGCAGTATCAAAGCAATCGAATATTTGAGCTTTCTCAAGGCTTTTGGCCGTCTGGAAGGGAAGAACAGTCAAAACAAATTTCCTGCTTGACTTTCTGCCGGTTCTTTTCTATAATGGGCACACAGGCCACGAAGGGAACCAGTACCCTGCGCAAGCCCCGCGTTCAGAGAGCCGCCGGATGGTGCAAGGCGGATGCGGTCAGCAGGCGAATACATCCTGAAGCCCAGCCGTGAAGTTACAGTAGCGGACTGCCGGTACGCCGGTTACAGCGTAAAACGATAGCGATATGCCGTCGTCAGAGAACAAACGGAAGTGGTACCGCGATTTATCTCGCCTTCCTCCCAAGTGGGAGGAAGGCGAGTTTTCGTTTCAGTAGATATTTCCGTTATTAAACGGCGGTTCAAAGGAGAGTGACTGTCATGCTGCCAGAGGGATTGCAGTTTGCGTCCCGGTTCGATCATGTGACCGGCAGTGCCATTCGGGAAATCTTCAAGGTACTGACGAGACCAAACATGATCTCTTTTGCGGGCGGAAGTCCGTCTGCTGAAGCCCTTCCCGATAGGGAATGTGCCGAGATTGCCCGTCAGGTGCTGCTGGACGACGGTAAGCGTATCCTGCAGTACGGCGCTACGGAAGGGTATCCGCCTTTTGTAGAGAGCTTGATTTCCTATCTGAAGGAGCATTATGGCTTCGAGGCAACCCCGGCCACAGTGCTTCCCACCACGGGCAGCACCTCCTGCATGGATCTTCTGTGCAAGGCGTTCATCAATCCGGGCGATACTGTTCTGGTGGAAAGCCCCACTTTTCTTGGCAACATGCAGACGCTTCGGCTATATGAAGCCAATCTGGTTTCCATCCCCAGCGACGATGACGGTGTACGGATCGACGCACTGGAAGAAGCCGCAAAACGGCATCACCCTAAGCTTTTCTATGTGATTCCCTGCTTCCAGAATCCCTCCGGGCGGACGCTCTCGCTGGAACGCCGTCAACAAATTGCGGAACTGGCGGCAAAGTATCATTTTCTGGTCATGGAGGACGACCCCTACCGTGATCTGCGGTACGCAGGAGAGCAGCTTCCCACCATCAAGAGTTTTGATAACGATGGCTATGTAGCCTATTGTGGCAGCTTCTCCAAGATCGTCAGCCCCGGACTGCGGCTTGGCTATATTTATGGGCAAGAAGATGTGGTGCGTAAATGTGCTATCGGCAAGCAGGGTTCCGACCTGCACACTTCCAATCTGACGCAGGCGGTAGTGGATCGTTTCCTGCGGCAAGGCTTGTTGGAGCCCCATATTCAGGCGATTCTGCCTGGATACCGAGACAAGCTGAACGTCATGGCGGATGAGTTGGAACATTTCCCGGCAGGAACGAAGTTCAGCCGTCCCGAGGGAGGATTGTTCCTGTTTGCAGAGCTTCCCGAAGCGCTAAACGTGACGGAACTGTTCCAACAGGCCGTAGAGCGCGGCGTTGCCTATGTGCCCGGCTCATTCTTCTACCCGGAAGGCGGCCATCACAATACTTTGCGGCTCAATTTCTCCAATTCGACGCTGGAGCAGATTCATCAGGGAATGACGATCCTGCGGGAACTGTTTAACGAAGCGTTGCACCATTAAAATACCATTACACCCAAATATAGAAAGGAAGGAACCACTCATGCAGCATATTCTGGACATTTTGAAAGAACGCGGTTTTCTGGCACAGATCACCTTCGAGGAAGATCTCTACAAAGCCCTCGAAAAAGAGCCCATGACCTTCTATCTCGGCATTGACCCCACGGCGGACAGCCTGCACGTTGGTCATTTCATTCCGATCATCGCCGCCAGCCACTTGCAGAAGGCCGGGCATCGGCCGATCATCCTCTGCGGCGGCGGTACGGCCATGATCGGCGACCCCAGCGGCAAGAGCGATCTTCGCAAGATGATGACCAAAGAGACCATTGCCGGGAATGTGGCGGCCATTCAGAAGCAGTTGACCCGGTTCATGGACTTCGGCGAAGGCAAGGCTATGATGGTCAACAACGGAGACTGGCTGCTGAACCTGAACTACATCGACTTTCTGCGCGAGGTAGGCGCGTTGTTCAGCGTTAACCGCATGTTGACCGCTGAGTGCTACAAGCGCCGTCTGGAAACGGGCCTGACCTTCCTGGAATTCAACTATATGCTGATGCAGAGCTACGATTTCCTGCAGCTGTTCCAGAAGTATAACTGCCGTCTGCAGATTGGCGGCGACGATCAGTGGAGCAATATGCTTTCCGGTGCCGACTTGATCCGCCGTAAAGAGCAGCAGGACGCTTTCGCCCTGACCTGCAAACTGATTATGACCCACGACGGAAAGAAGATGGGAAAAACCGAGAAGGGCGCGCTGTGGCTGGATCCTGCTCGCACTTCTCCCTACGACTTCTACCAGTACTGGCGCAACGTAGCTGACGCGGACGTGGAGCGCTTCCTGGGTCTGCTGACCTTCCTGCCCATGGACGAGGTTCGCCGCCTGGGTGCGCTGAAGGATGCACAGATCAACGAAGCCAAGCGGGTGCTGGCCTTTGAGATTACCAAGCTGGTGCATGGTGAAGAAGAAGCCCTGAAGGCTCAGGACGCTGCACAGGCGCTGTTTGCGGGCGGCGGCAGCAGTGAAAACGTGCCCACCTACGAAGTCAACGCCGCCATGCTGGCGGAAGACAGCCGGTTGACCAGCCTGCTGGCGATGTGCGGTCTGTGCGCCAGCCGCGGCGAAGCCCGCAAGATGGTGCAGGCAGGTGCGGTTCTGGTCGGTGAAAATAAAGTGACCGATATCGATGCCTGCATTGACGCAAGCCAGATCGGCACGGACGGGCTTCTGTTGCGGAAGGGCAAGAAGAACTATTGCCGTCTGATCCTGAAATAATATGAACGGCTATAAGACGCTTCTGCAGGAAGCGAACGACGATTATATCGTCAACAAAAGCCGTTTCATTGGCAGCGCCGCCCCGGTGGAAACGCCGGAGCAGGCGCTGGCCTTTCTGGACAAAATCCGCCAGCAGTACAAGGACGCTACTCATAACTGCTATGCCTACATCATCGGCAAAAACGCCGGAATCATGCGCTACAGCGACGACGGCGAACCGGGCGGAACGGCGGGAATGCCGATCATCGAGGTCATGAAAGCGCGTGGTGTGGTGGACTGCGCCGTAGTCGTGACCCGCTATTTCGGCGGGATCCTGCTGGGAGCGGGCGGACTGGTGCGGGCCTATTCTCACACCTGCGCTCTGGCGCTGAATGCCGCCAAGGTCTGCGAAATGCATCCCACGGTGCGCTATATGGCAGAAGTGGCCTACCCCTTATGGGATCGGGTGCAGCACCAGTTGAAAAGTCTTCCCGTCCGACTGGAAAATCCGGAATTTACCGCCGCCGTGGCGTTTGAGTTGGTAATGAAAGAGACGGACGAGGCAAAAGTCCGGGAAGAACTGACCCGCGTGACCGATGGTCGCATGGAATGGCTGAAAACGGAAGAAACCTATTCTCCGTGGGAGGAAGAAAACAGCGATGGACTTGTTTGACGTTATTGGGCCTGTGATGGTCGGCCCCAGTTCGTCTCATACGGCTGGCGCGGCCCGGATCGGGAAGATCACACGGCGTCTGCTGGGCTGCAGGCCGGTTTGTGCCAAAATCGGGCTATACGGTTCCTTTCAAAAAACCTATCTGGGCCACGGCACGGATAAAGCCCTGATCGGCGGTCTGCTGGGGATGAACGTGGATGATCTTCGCCTGCGGAACAGTCTGGAAATCGCCCGGCAAGAGGGGCTGGAGTATTCGTTCTATCCTGCCGAGCTGCGCCACGCCCATCCCAATACCGTCATACTGGACGTGGACGGGGAAGACGGGCGGCATTTGACCGTTCAGGCTTCGTCTGTCGGCGGTGGGGAAATTCGCGTCAATGCCATTGACGGACTGGAAGCCGGTTTTTCCGGCCATGAAAACACCATTGTCCTGACCTATGCAGATACACGGGGTATGATCGCCGCCATCAGTAAGCAGGTATCAGAGGCTCATCTGAACATCGCCACCATGCGCGTCTTCCGGGATACCCAGGGCGGCAAGGCCATTATGGCCCTTGAACTGGACGGCGAAGCGCCGGATGAGCTGCTGCAGGCGCTTGCACAGCTTCGGGACGTATATCGGGTAGCCTATTTGCCCGCTGCGGAGGAAAATGCGTCATGCGAACAATAAAGGAACTTCTGGAAGCCGCCGAAAAAGAGAAAATATCTCTTGGGGAAATTTCTCTGCGGTGGCAGGCGGAAAAAAGCCATGAAACCTTGAAGTCGGTGCGGGCTAAAATGGGGGAACGGCTTCAGATCATGCGCCTCAGCGTTCAGGACGGCTGCTCGCCGGAACTGCGTTCCGCTTCTGGGCGGGTAGGCGGTCAAGCCGCCAAGATGGTGCGGGCGGAGCAGATGGGCCGCTTCGGCGTGGTCAGTAAGGCGTGCGCCTATGCGATGGCTGTTGCGGAAAGCAATGCCTGCATGGGAAAAATCGTGGCAGCGCCCACGGCTGGCAGCTGTGGGATCCTGCCGGGAGCCCTGCTGGCCGCGCAGGAAGAAGAACATTTTTCAGAGGACGAATTGATCTCCGCTCTGTTTGCCGCTGCTGGAATCGGGCGTGTGATCGCTCTGGAAGCGACCATCAGCGGCGCGGAAGGCGGCTGTCAGGCGGAATGCGGAGCCGCAGCGGCGATGGCGGCAGCGGCTCTGACGCAGTTATACGGCGGAACGCCAAAGCAAGCCTGCGACGCCTGTTCTTTTGCGCTGATGAATATGCTCGGTCTGGTATGCGACCCGGTCTGCGGGCTGGTGGAGATTCCCTGCGTCTACCGCAATGTAGGCGGAGTGTCCCAAGCCTTTGCTGCGGCGCAGCTGGCGTTGAGCGGCGTAAGTTGTCCCATTCCTGGCGATGAGGTCATTCTGACCATGAAGGACGTAGGGGACGCGCTGCCTGCCAGCCTGCGGGAAACAGGAGAGGGCGGCTGCGCCGGTTGCCGCAGTATGCAAATAAAAAATCCCTGACGATCAGTCGTCAGGAAAATGTTTACAGCGAGTGCAGAAATTCGAGCAACGCTTGGCTGCTTCCTGCATAGGTCAGAATGTATCGCTGTCCATACCAGAATATCTGCCCATACGGGCCGGGCTCGACCATCCCGGCCAAATATTCTGCCCGGTTGCTGTCGTCAAAATAAACCAGCACCTCGTCGCCACTTTCGGTATTGAGTGCTTTCCAGCGGGAGTTTTCCCCGATAGCGACAGGCGTTCCATCAGAAACTTCTGAAAGAAAAACCGAAAAACCGCCGTTTTCAAACGCTTGCATGATCTGGGCATAGGGCTCTTTAAGCGCCGTCGCACGAAAGCAGCCCGTCAGCAGACCAAGGCAAAGAACCAAAAGAAACGGCAGGAAAACCGATTTGACGCGCTTCATCAGAGCGTCTCCTTTCAGAAGAAAATGAAGAATAAACAGGAGGAAGAACTTATGCGCTGCGGTTGTCCCCATTGCGAGGCCTATATGATCCAGTCAGAAACGGACGGACAGGCTTGTGTCTGCCCGGAATGCGGCTATCGCTGCAACGCCTGTCTGGGCACTGCCTCCATGATTACCCGGGAGCAGTTGGAAAAACTGAAAAACACCGATTGGTTCACGCCTCAGTTCGACCGGCCTCTCAACGATGAAGAAGCGGAAGAATCAGAAGTTGATCACCCCTAAGTGCTCCAGCAGAATTTTCAGGCCGATCAGTACCAGCACCACACCGCCGGTAATTTCGGCCTTTTTTTCATACTTGGTGCCAAAACGGTTGCCAATGGCAACGCCGATCCAGCTCAGACAGAAGGTCGTCAGACCGATGATGGTGATAGCAGGAACGATCGGCGTCTGCAGAACGGCAAAAGTGATGCCGATGGCCAAAGCGTCAATACTGGTAGCCACGGCCAGCAGAAAAAGTTCTTTCAGATCCAATTTGGGTTCTTCCAGCTTTTCGTTTTTTTCATCGTCCTTTTCGTGAGTGGCGTCCCAAATCATCTTAATGCCGATATAGGCCAGCAGTGCAAAAGCGACCCAGTGATCCACCGGCTTGATGTACTGCTCGAACTGAGTTCCGAGAAACCAGCCGATCAGGGGCATGATCGCCTGAAAACCGCCAAAAAACAGGGAAATGACGAATGCGTGCTTATGATTCAGCTTCCGCATGGAAAGCCCCTTGCACATGGAAACTGCAAAAGCGTCCATCGAAAGGGCCACGCCGATCAGGAAAAGTTCTACCACCATCCAGAATCCACTCCGTTTCAAAAAGAGGGCGTGAAGCCCTCTTTTTTGTCATGAAATTGATTATAGGTTTCCAAATCCGATTTGTCAAGATTTACCATTGATGGCTTCCGACTACGTGAACGCGCATCAGGTTTGTGGTGCCGCTGATCCCCAAGGGAACGCCCGCCGTCATGACGATCAAATCATCCTTTTGCAGAAGCCCGGCATCCATGCCCGCATCTACGGCACGTTCGAAAAGCTCATCCGTATCGGTGACTTCTTCAATCAGCAGCGGAGTGATCCCCCAGCTCAAGCTCAATTGTCGAACCACACGTTCGACAGGCGCACAGGCAATGATAGGACAGCTGGGCCGGAAGCGGGAGAGCATTTTCGCTGTAAAGCCTGTCTTCGTGACCGTCACAATGGCTTTGGCGTTCAGATCCTGCGCAGAAGTGCAACTGGCGTGTGAAATGGCGTTGGTGATGTTCGCGCTGGGCCGCGGCGCGCTGTCCTTGAAGCGCTGCACATAGTCGATGCTGGCTTCCGCAACCTGCGCGATCCTCGCCATAGTGCGTACGGCCTCCACCGGGTATAGGCCAGCAGCCGTCTCGCCGGAAAGCATGATGGAACCTGTTCCGTCGTAGATCGCGTTGGCCACATCAGTGGCTTCGGCCCGGGTGGGTCGAGGATTTTTGATCATGCTGTCCAGCATTTGCGTTGCAGTGATGATCTGTCTGCCCCGGGAATAAGCCTTGCGGATAATCATCTTCTGGATGATAGGAATCTGCTCCAGCGGAATTTCTACACCCAAATCGCCGCGCGCCACCATCACGCCGTCGCTGACCGCCAGAATGCTGTCGATATTCTGAACGCCCTGCATGTTTTCGATCTTGGCAATGATGGAAATTCCCTTCCCGCCATTATCATTCAATAGCTTACGGATGGAAAGAATATCTTCCTCTGTCCGCGTAAAGGAAGCTGCAATAAAGTCTACGTCCTGCTGAATGCCGAATAGAATGTCATCACGGTCCTTCTGGCTGACAAAAGGCATGCTCAGGTTCGCGTCCGGCACATTGATGCCCTTTCGATCAGAAACCACACCGTCGTTATTGACGCGGCAGCAAATTTCCTTTTGACTGACGCTCTCCACCGTCAGCCCCACCAGGCCGTCGTCGATCAAAATCGTTGTGCCGGGCTGCACGTCGGCGGGAAGATTGGCGTAGGTAATGGAGACACGTTCATTGTCGCCTTCTACTTCATCCGTGCACAGGGTGAAGAATTGTCCCTTATGCAATGTCACGCGATGTTCCCGGAAGGTCTTCAAGCGGATTTCCGGCCCCTTGGTATCCAGCATGATACCGATGGGCGTATGAAGTTCTTGGCTCAAGGTGCGAACACGCCGAATATTCCTGCCATGGCTTTCATAAGAGCCATGGGAGAAATTCAAGCGGGCCACGTTCATCCCTGAGAGGATCATCTCCCGGAGAACCGCATCGTCTTCCGTAGCCGGGCCAAGGGTGCAGACGATTTTCGTTTTGCGAAGTGCCGCCAAATTCAATTCCTCCTTATTTTGATTCGTTCTGCTTCAGCTTGCCGGTCAGCAAACAGGGAAGGGTCGCCAGAATTACGCATACGACGGCCATCAACCCATAATCCCGCGCCATAGAAGGCGTGCCGATCGTCAGCCGTCCGTCCAGCGAAAACTCCAATGCGGCGATCAGTCCCAAGCAAAGAACAAAAATCGGCCAGACAAACCACGGCATATGTAGGCATGCTTGCCGATAGCAGCGTGAAAGGTCGATCAGCACCCACAAAAGGACGATTCCGGCAGCCACCTGACCAATTCGCAGAAAAATGAAGAGCATATGTCCGTCATCCCGGAGACTTTCCCAAAAAATCTGCATGGATGCAAAAATCGACCAGAAACGGAGCGCCAAAATTCCTTCCGCCTTCGATTTGCGCCGGGAAAGCAGCATAACGAGGAACAATACGACACATGCAAGGCATTGCAGCCGGTAAACGATCAGGCGATACTCCACGTTCACTCCCAGCTTTTGTTCCAGAACCAGAAATGGGAATGCCGACGTGAGGAACCCCGTGTCGATCACCTTGCCGATGCCAAGCTCTGTTCTGCCTTCGCCTGCATATAACATGGAAAACAGCAGTGCCGAAGAAAGGCTGACGCAGTCCCACAGGGAGCGGAAAGAGCAACGCTGCTTTTTCGCCGTCAGCCATGCCGCCAGCAGCAGCGCGGGAATCACGCCCCAGATCGAATATCCGCCATCCCAAATACAGAGCATGAGCCACGGGTTTTCGTAGGTGTCACAGAAAAGATTCAGCTGAAAAACGCAGTACAGAAGCCGGGAAAAGACCAGCGACAGGGGAATGGCCAACAGTCCGAAGACCGTTACCGTTCCTTTGGAAAAAGAACGCTTCGGAGCCGTCAGCAGCATGGCGATCAGCATACAGCCGACACCCGCGGCGATAAACAGTCCATAGGGGAATACACTCATTTTGGTTCCTTACTCGCCAATGGCGCTTGCAAAATAAATAATGTCGGAGACACTGCGTTCCTTGTTCTCCTTGGCGGAGTAAATTTCGTTATGGAACACCAACGTGGCGCTGTTGCCGCCGTCCAGATTATAAGCCTGCTGACAGCCGATATCGCCCATGATCGTCGCGAGCTGTTCCATGGTCACGCCAACCGTATCGGAGGTGCGGCCGTTCACCACAACGACCGCGTAGGTCAGAGGCCCGATCTGGCCGATCGCCGCACGAGGATTGGGCTGGGTAGGATCGAAGGCGTATTGGTCGTAGGTATCAGCGCCCTGAACTTCTCCGTCAACGACCAGCGCAGGCCCAAAGAAAAAGCAGTTGACGATCTCATGTTCGTTCTGCAGCGTGGAAATGTCATTCTGCTGGTTTTCTTTGCCTCGTGGAAGAATATGAAAATCACCCATTTCGTCGATCACCAGCAGGTCGTAATTATTGGAAACTTTCTCGCGGAATACTTCTTTTTGACGAACCATATAGCCGCCTTTTTTCTCGGAGTTGGAGTAGAAGTCTCCATTGACGGCCACAATGCCGTTATAATTGGCGGTTATGCGGGTGATGAGGTTCGTATTGGAAGATTTCAGTTTACTGCCCGCCACAGCAGTACGAATCTGGGACGGCGTTGCAATACGCACATAGGCAATAAAAACGTCGCTGTCGTACAACCGCTTTTTCTCCATTTCAACAATAATGGAATCATCACGGTAGCTGTCTTCGGTGAAATTGGCTTCCAAGGGCGCGCTTCCGGGGGTGAAAAGGCCGCTATCCAGCGCCTTGATATTGGCGGCGGGCAGAACGTCGCTCAAAGCCGCATTCGCCAGCACAGCGCGAGGCTTCAGCACCTCTCGTGCTGATTCTTCTTCGTCTTCTTCCTGTTCCCACAGAGCGTCTTCATAGCGGGAAAGCGCTTCATCCGTCACTGCGCCAGAAGGAACCAGAACCGTCAGGGAAACGACCATCAGAACCAGCAGCGCCGTCAGCAGGGTCAATTTCGTTTTGGACATCAAAAAATCTTCCTTTCCGGAGGGGCACTTTTGTATCCTCCAAACCGCGCAAAATCGCGCAGTTTCATTATACAATAGCCTCATGCAAGCCGCAAGGAAGAATTCAGTTAAGAAAATTGCAGTTTTTTCAGTTTTTTGTAAATTTTAGGTTGCTTCCCTTTCGAAAGGGATTATTTCTTTTCGGCAGAAAGCAGATGATATACCACGGCAACCTCCGCTTCCAAGGTCTGTGCCGTCTGTTCGTAGACGGTATCATCGCCGCCGAACGGATCTGGAATCGTAGCAGAAAAAGTACACACTCGATCAGTATAGAGCGGAAACCGTATGCGCAGTGCGTCCGCATGGGCTTCGTTCATACAGACGATCAGACAAGCATTGCTCACCAAGGCCTCCGTGACGGGCTGGGCCCGATGCTCCTGCAAATTCAATCCACGGCGTTCCATAGCCCGGAGCGCCCCATTGGAGGCTGGTTCCCCGGGAAAAGCCTGCAAACCAGCTGAAACCGCATGGTATTTTCCGTCTCCCTGCCGCTCGCAGAAAGCATTGAACAGACAGGCGGCCATAGGACTGCGGCAGGTATTCCCTGTGCAGACAAACAAAACCGTCTTCATGGCTTATGCTTCTTCCTCAACGTCCGCATCAATTTCCGTAAAGGCCGCGGCACGGCTCAAACGGTTCATGATAGCCAGACCGATGCCATCCGTGGTCAATACTTCACTGAAAAGAACGGGAATATGGTCGTCGTCCGCCTGACGAAGCAGCTTGAACAGCAGATGTGCCATTTTCTCCGGCGTTTCCCGGCTGCCGATGGAAACCGCATCCAGCCCCTTATAAGCGCTCAAATGTTCCTCAAAGGCAAAAATGCGAACCGCCTGTCCGTTTTGCAGCGTTTCTTCCGCATGGCGGCGAATGCAGCGCTCCACGTGCTCCGGCGTACCTTTCACCATGGTCAGCTTGCCGGAAGGCGCGTAATGCCGGTAACGCATTCCGGGAGAAAGCGCTTTTTCACCCTCCCGAAGAGGACGAAGGACGCTGTCAGCCACTTTGACTTCCTTCAGGACAGTCAGCAGCATTTCCGGGGTAACGCCGCCGGGCCGCAACACAGTCGGAATGGGGGAGGTCAGGTCGATGACGGTGCTTTCCAGCCCTACCTGACATTCTTCGCCGTCCAAGATCAGCGGCAGCTTGCCATGGAGATCATCCATCACATGCTGGGCCGTGGTGGGGCTGGGTTTGCCGCTGGTGTTGGCGCTGGGAGCAGCAACAGGAACACCGCACACTTCCAGCAGCCGGTGTGCCACAGGATGGGAAGGAATGCGGATAGCGACGCTGGGCAAGCCAGCCGTTACCACGTCAGAAATGCAGCTCTTTCGCTTCATGAGCATGGTCAGCGGCCCAGGGCAAAAGGCTTTCATTAAAGTCCTAGCCGTTTCTGTCACCTCGCACAGGGGTTCCGCTTCCTCGGGGCGGGAAACGTGTACGATCAGCGGATTATCCGCCGGACGGCCCTTTGCCGCAAAAATGGAACGAACGGCCGCCTCGTCAAAGGCGTTTGCCCCAAGACCGTAGACGGTCTCAGTAGGTATCCCGACCAGCTGTCCCTCTCGAAGCAGCTGCGCCGCTTCCTGAATCGCTTCTTCCGAAGCGGGTAAAATCTTCGTTTCCATGGCTTATTCCTGCTCTCCCAGTTCTTTCAGTTTTTCCGCCTGTTCGGCCAGCAGCAATGCATCGATGATCTCATCCAGATCGCCGTCCATGATCTCGTCGATACGGTACAGCGTCAGGCCGATTCGATGATCCGTTACCCGTCCCTGCGGGAAATTATAAGTGCGGATTCGTTCGCTTCGATCGCCTGTGCCAACCTGTCCCCGGCGGGCGGCGGCATAGGCGCTGTCCTTTTCTTCCCGGAGCTTGTCATACAGCCGGCTTTTCAATACCCGCATGGCCTTATCGCGATTTTTGATCTGGCTCTTTTCATCCTGACAGGTCACGACCAGTCCGGTAGGCAGATGGGTGATACGGACGGCGCTGTCCGTCGTGTTGACGCACTGACCGCCGTGGCCGGTCGAACGGTACACATCAATGCGCAGATCATTGGGATTGATGGTGACCTCCACGTCCTCGGCCTCCGGCAATACAGCCACCGTGCAGGTGCTGGTATGGATTCGTCCGCTGGCCTCGGTGCTGGGCACACGCTGTACCCGGTGAACGCCGCTTTCATATTTCAGCCGGCTGAACGCCCCCTGCCCGATAATCGTAAAGACGGCTTCCTTCACGCCACCCAGCTCGGTCATATTATAGCTGACCGGCTCGACCTTAAAGCGGTGTCTTTCTGCGTAACGGGTATACATCCGCAGAAGCAGCGCGCCGAACAGGGCCGCTTCATCGCCGCCGGCTCCCTGCCGGATCTCCACGACCACGTTGCGGTCGGCATCCGGGTCCTTGGGCAACAGCAGCAGCTTGAGTTTGTGCTCCTGCTGCTCCCGGCGCTCCCGCAGTTCATTCAATTCACTTTTGGCCAGTTCCTCCATTTCGGGGACTTCCAGCATTTCCTGCGCTTCCGCTTCTTCCCTGAGAATCTGCTGATATTCCCGATAAGCCTCCACAGACGGCTCCAACGAGGCATGTTCCTTCAAAAGCGCCTGCCATTTGGGCTGATCGGCGATGATGTCCGGCTGGCTGAGCGCCTCTGAAAGCTCCTGATAGCGATCCAGCAGCCAATCAAATTTTTCAAACATATAACGCGCTTCCTTTCTTTCATGAAAAATACAAGAAAGAGAAGGGCGCTACGGCTCGCTGGAACGGGCGCTGACAATCCGTTCCTTGCCGTATAAATCACAATGAATTTGGATTTTCTGATAGTGTTTTTCCCGGCGAAGCAGTTCCGATACGTCTTTTGCTTGGCCGTCGCCGACTTCCATCGCCAACATTCCGCCGGGCAGCAGATGTTTCCATCCGTCGATAGCGATCCTCCGATAGAAATCGAACCCGTCTTTTCCGCCGTCCAGCGCCATTCTGGGTTCCCGTCGCACTTCTTCCTGAAGCATTTGGCACTCCTCTGTAGGAATATAGGGCGGATTGGACAAAATCAGATCGAAACGTTGCCCGGAAAGCGGCTCCCAAAGATCGCCCTGCACAAAGTGAATAGGGGAATCGTACAAAGCTGCGTTTTCCACGGCCAATTTCAACGCTTCGCCGCTCAAATCCGAAGCCGTTACAGATGCAGACGGACATTCGCATTGCAGCGTAATGGCGATAGCCCCGCTGCCAGTGCATAAATCCAGCGCAGACGGCTGCTCCGCTTTTCTTTCGTTCAAAAAGGAAATACCCAGTTCGCAAAGAGTCTCCGTCTCTTGGCGGGGAACAAGAACCCGGCTGTCAACTCGAAAGTGGCGGCCATAGAACCATTGTTCCCCTAACAGGTATTGCAGCGGAATCCGCTGGGCGCGCGAAAGCAGGAGCGACGCTAAACGCTGCTCCTGCTCGGTAGAAAGAACCTGCTCTGCCTTTGTCAGACGAATCTCCATGG
Organism: uncultured Eubacteriales bacterium; assembly: GCA_900548145.1. GTDB lineage: Bacteria > Bacillota > Clostridia > Christensenellales > Aristaeellaceae > Limiplasma. The sequence goes on from URJB01000001.1 coordinate 152,651, forward strand.
GGGAAAGACCCGTCAGATGGGATAAGATCAGACAGGCATCTTCCTTGGGGTCGGGGATTCCTTTTTCTGCCAGTTCCCGGCTGGCCTTTCGGTATGCTTCACCAATGGTCATGGGCTTTCATTCAGCCGCTTCAGACGGCACATAGTCAGGGTCAGTGATACGATAATCCCGGATAATGGTATATCCCTCCGGGGTGGTTTCACAGTTCTTGGGCAGACCGTACAGCGCCACATTCATGGAAACAATGGCCACTTCCAGCATTTCGTTGGTGGGCGGGCGAGTGGTCAGACGCTGCATCTGCATTCCGGGCCAGCGCAGGATTTTTGCGATCTTGCTTTCACTGTGGGCCAGTCCTTTCAGCACTTCATAGCTGATCCCCGCCACGATCGGCAGAAGGATGATCCGGCTCAGGAACCGCAGCGCTACGTTGCTGCCCTGATAGCCGACCAGCGTGAATAGAATGATCGAAATCACAAAGACAATCAGCAGGAAACTGGTACCGCAGCGGGGGTGCAGCGTTGAAAACTGCTGGGCGTTTTCAGGGGTCAGGGGCAGATCGTGTTCATGACAATAGACCGTTTTATGCTCCGCACCGTGATATTCGAAAGTACGGCGAACATCCGGCACCTTGGCGCAGAAGGCAATGTAGGCGATCAGGATCATGATTCGGAAAATACCGCTGAGCAGATTGATCAGCCAGTTCTGGGCCTGATTGGGCATCCACGTTTTCAAAAGACGGGCGAACAGCTCCGGCAGAAGGAAAAACAGGCCGAGGGACAGCACGATCGCCAGAAAAACAGCGACGCCCATTACCACTTTGTCAATGCCTTTGCCCAATTTTTGGCTCAGCCACTTTTCAAACTTCGTTGGTTCCTCGTCCAGAATCCCCAGCATACTGGTGCTGTCCTGCAGGGTGCTCATGCCCATGGTGAACATGGTGCACATATTGACAATGCCGCGCAGGAAAGGATAGCCCATCCATTTATGCTTTTCAGACAGGGGAGTGTAGGGCTTCAACTGGGTAACGATGGTATGATCGGGGCGGCGCACGGAAACGGCAATGGCGCGGGGAGCCTTCATCATCACGCCCTCCATGACCGCCTGACCGCCAATATCAACGCGTTTCTGTACGCTCTCATTCGTTTTGCTCATGGGTATTCGTTCCTTTCTGCCGAAGAAGAAAACACTTTCACCGGCTTTGAACATTTCGACGCAGTCCTCTGGCATTCCTGCCGCTTTTTCCTTTTCATAGGGTCTCTGTCAAAAATTCATGGTTCTGACAAAATTCAAAAAGAGCGTCGTATAACGACGCTCTTTTGAATGGCTTATTCCATGTTGAAACGCTTCTTGAAGCGATCCACACGTCCGCCGCTGTCCACCAGCTTCTGCTTGCCGGTAAAGAAGGGATGGCACTTGGAGCAAATTTCAACCTTCAGTTCAGGCTTGGTGGAACCGGTTTCGAACGTCTCGCCGCACACGCAACGGACGATAGACTTGCCATACTTGGGATGGATCTTTTCCTTCATAATTTTCACCTCTTTTGCGCATGCAGTGATGCGCTTAAATGCGCGAGATAGATTATAGCATAGCGCCTAATGGATTGCAAGCGTTTTTCCAGCCGTTTTGAAAAATTTCACGCGGGGCGGCCTTCGCCACTTCGTTCAAACCATAGGTATAGCGAACGATCAGCCACGGCTTGCTGTTGTACATGCCGTACACGTCACCGTAAAGGCGGTAGCTCTGCCCTTCTTCCCAAGTGGTCTTGGAGGAATTTTCTACATACAGGATCAGCGGATTATCCTCCGTGCCCACGTTCATATAGGCGCGCTGGGGCTTGGTGGTCTCGATGGAGGTAATAACGCCCTTGCATTCGTAAATCTGGGAATTGGCTTTGCGGAGATCCAGATTATTGAGAAGGTCGGTATAGTCTCTTGTGGCGCTCCATGCCCGTTTGGAGTAATCGACGATATTGGGTACATAATTGACGATATGCTCCACCCGCGTCGTGGCCTTGCCCGGATAATCGGCGGTAATGATAATCGTATTATCGCCGATTTTGTCGAACTTCGCCTGAAAAGAGAAGGAACCGTCGGTCGCCATGCTGGTAATATCCAGATCGTAATACGGCGACAACACCTTGACCACAGCTCCAGGTAAAGTCGTGGCTCGCACCAGCATGGTGGACGAACTGGCAGACGTGGCGATATCGGAGGCAAGATCCAGCGGAATTTCCTGCTTTTCCCGGTAGAGGGTAACGGTCATGGAATTTTCCCGGCAGTACTGGCTGCGCACTACGATCTGGAACACATTTTCGCCAATAGGCTGCACGGTGGCGTTGTAGCTGACCCTGCCGCCCTCGGTATTGACCAAATCACTGTAGTCCTCGCCATTGATGGTGACAGTGCTGCCTTCCCGCACATTGAACACAATGTTGCTCAAGGCCGTGCTGACCACCTTATAGGGAGTGTCCGGCGTTAAAAGTTCAATGGGGGAAAGGGGAATGTCGATGTCATAGTGAATCTGTTCCAGTGCCGTTTGCTTACCGGAGTCGGACACGACATAGGGGCTGACCGTCACACTCATGGTTTCCTGCAGATAGTCTTCGTAGTCGTCATACCAGATATGGTCGGGAATATCAAAGGTAGCGATACCGCCGGTGACGATGGCAGAAGTACGCAGCTCCTTCAGCGTGATTCGCTGCCCATCTGTACCGGGGATGGTGATGGTATGAGCCGCCAAATCGTCGCGGATCGTGGGCGTTACGGTAGCCGTCGGCTTTTGAGCGGACTGACGGTTGGTAATCATGGGCAGAAGCACCGTCCCGCCAACGAACAGAACCACAGCAATGCATACGATAATGCACAGGGTGCGGAAGAAACGTCGAACACTGAAACGTGCCGGGGGACGGTGATCGTAGGGATGGCTGCGCATCCGCAGGGAATTTTCATATTCATCCTGACGGGCATAGGCAGGAATATACTCGCTGGTGTCGTGATAGCCGTCGTACAGCTGTTCGTCATCATCGGGGCGTTGGATGTTCACCAGCCGGCGGGTGTTGCCATAGCCGTATACGTCGTCTTCTTCGTCGTGAACGTCCTGATTTTCATAGCTGGCTCGATATTTAGAAGAATAGACCTGCCGTGCGTCCGGGCGAACCTCTCCGCCGTTTTCGACCATGGCCGGATCGACCGGGCGAAGCGTGGTGTCCGGGTTATCATCATAAGCGGAAAAAAAGGTAGAGCGGTTGCTGGTGGTGCGTACAGAACGCCCGGAAGGAGCCAGACCCCGCGCGGCCGTTTCCCGGCGCAAACGGCGCTGCTCTTCTTCACCGGCCAGTTTCCGTTCTTTCAGGCTGACCATTTCGTCGGCAAGCGCATCCCGCGGATCGTCCGTTTCTTCGTACTGCCCGTCGTCGTCCACCCGGATATAGGCCTTGGGCTTTTCTTTATCCTTCATTTCCAGCTGCCACGGCAGAACGCCGCCTGTGCTATAGGCTTCATCCGGCAGTTCCGTGCCGCAGTAGGCGCAGTGGGGTAGCCCGGCCCGGTTCCATTTGCCGCATTCGGGACATTTCATCGCTTGGCAGTTCCTCCATATCCGTAATCAAAAAAGCGCTTTTAATCGCTTAAGCCGCTTTGCTCCCAGTAGTCTGCCTGCAGTTCCATATAGCGATCCAGTAGCGTAGCGGCCAGCATATCGTCGTCTTCATCCTCCGGGTGATCGGAAAGATAGGCGTCATAAATAAACTCAAACGCCTCGTCTTCATCATAATCCGCCTCGCCCGGCGCGTCAAGTGCGGTCAGAACCCCGCTGACCCGCATAAAGTGAAGGTCGTACTGCACGAAATCAGCGATCATCGCCTTCAATTTTTCTTCCGAAATGGTACGAAAAGCCTTTCGATCCAAGTGGTTCCAGATCCACTCCCGGGCTTTTTCTGCCTGATAGGTGTTCATCTCGTTCTCCTTTCAAGGGAATGAATGGCTGTCCATTCTTTTACAAGTATACCAAAAAGCCGCCCGACATGCGAGCGGCTTCTTTTGCGCTTTCATCACACGCGCTTGACTTCCTTGATCTTGGCAGCCTTACCCTGCAGGTTGCGCAGATAGTACAGCTTAGCGCGGCGAACCTTACCACGACGGATCACTTCGATGTGGTCCAGACGGGGAGAATGCAGCGGGAACGTGCGTTCTACGCCAATGCCGTAGGACACGCGGCGAACCGTAAAGGTTTCGCGGATGCTGCCGTTGCGGCGGGCGATCACAGTGCCTTCAAAAGCCTGAAGACGCTCGCGGGTTCCTTCCACCACCTTCACGAAAACGCGAACGGTGTCACCGATGCCGAATTCGGGCAGATCGGTGCGGAGCTGAGCCTTCTCGATGGAACGAATGATTTCACTCATTTCATGGGCCTCCTTCCTTCGTAGACGTTCGTGCTCATTCAGGATGCGTAGCGGAACGTCCGTATGTCACAACGAGTATTATAGCATGACATTCATTGAAAAAGCAAGCCATTTTCTATGCTTTTTCAAAAAACTACAAAAAAGCAGTTTGCAAGAAGGCAATTTCTTGCATGGAGTCCGCGAATGCCCTATAATGGGGAACGTTTCCCGATTTTATCAGTACCGAAGGAGTCCATACCATGAATGAATCCGTTTCTGTCCGAGAATTGGCCCAAAAAGCCCGCGTCGCCTCTGCGCCGCTGAGTGCTTCTTCACTTTCTGCACGCAATCAGGCGCTTTTGGCGATTGCAGAAGAAATTTCCAGTCATGTTCCGCAGCTTTTGCAGGTCAATCAGGAGGACGTTGAACAGGCCCGAGAAGAAAAACTGGCTGCGCCGCTTCTGAGCCGTCTCCAGCTGACCGAAGGAAAATGTCAACGAATGATCGAAGAATTGCAGGCGCTGGCAGCGCTGCCCGATCCGTTGGGAACGGTTTCCAGCGCGCTGGAACTGTCGGAAGGATTGGAGCTTTATCGGGTCAGCTGCCCCATCGGCGTCATTGGCGTGATTTTCGAAAGCCGTCCCGACGCGCTGATCCAGATTTCTGCTCTCTGCCTGAAAAGCGGCAACGCCGTGCTGCTGAAAGGCGGCCGCGAAGCACTGCGCACAAACGAACTGCTGACCTCAATGATCCTTCGCGCTTCCCGGAAATGCGGTCTGCCTGACGGTTGGTGCAGCCTGCTGCACACCCGGGAGGATGTGCAGGAAATGCTGAAGCTGCATGAATTGATCGATTTGATCATTCCCCGGGGAAGCAACGCCTTCGTCCGTTATATCATGCAAAACAGTCAAATTCCCGTGCTTGGTCATGCGGACGGTCTCTGCCATGTTTATGTAGACAACCCCTGTGATCTGGAAACGGCGGTTCGTGTGACAGTGGACAGCAAGACGCAAAACCTGTCCGTCTGCAATGCGGCGGAGACGCTGCTGGTTCACGCAGGAGTGGCGGAAAAGTTTCTGCCTCTGGTTGGACGCGCCCTGCAGGAAAAGGGCGTAGAGCTTCGGGGCGATGAAAAAACCCAGTCCATTCTAGACTGCAAGGCAGCCGAGCAAACGGACTGGGAAACGGAATACCTGGATGCGATTCTATCGATTCGGGTGGTAAACAGTCTGGAAGAAGCCATCGCGCATATCAACCGCTACGGTTCCCACCACACGGACGCTATCGTCAGCACAGACAAAGAACATGTGGAGCGCTTTATGACAGAAGTAGACAGCGCGGATGTTTTTGCCAACTGCTCGACTCGTTTTGCGGACGGATACCTGTTCGGCCTTGGTGCGGAAGTGGGAATTTCGACCGGCAAGCTTCACGCCCGCGGACCCATGGGCATGGAGGGACTTTGCACCTATAAGTACCGTCTGTACGGAAACGGACAGATTCTTCGGGAATTGAACGAAGGCAAAATTCATCTGACCCATCGTCCCATTCCCAAAGAACTTCCGCGCTAATCGTTAATTCATCCGAAGGGCGATGCGGAGACGACGGCCCAGCAGGCCGGCCAGAAACGCCTTGACCAGATCAAGCGGAAGGAAAACCAAGAAGTAACTGTACATCAGCACGGAAAAAGGCACCGGCGCGGAAAGGAACGCGCCTTTCAGAATCGCCACATAGGGGAGCGCCACCGCGTAAATTACAACGATTCCCAGCAGAGCCGCCAGAAAATCCCGGCTCTGCTTTTTTTTCATCTTCTGACGGAAGAAAGCTTCGGCAGGAGCCGCCACAATAAAGCCAAGCAAGTATCCGAAGGAAGGAGTGGAAAGAACGGCGGGGCCGCAGATGCTGGAAAACACCGGGACGCCTGCCAAACCCATGCCGACATACAGAAGAAGCGTATACAGGCAGTAACGGGGCGGCAGCAGCTGGCCGCAAAGAAGCACGAAGAAAACCTGCGTGGTGAACATTACATCCGTACCGGGAATGGGGAAACGAATCCACAGTGTGGACACGATAATCAGCGCACACATAAGAGCGGAATAACATAGGAGCCGAGCCGAATGCCGGGACGTTTGGGTCGCCATGGGGACATCATCCTTCCTGCGTGAGTTTGAATGGACAGCCAATCTCCATTTTGAAGGGCAAAGAAGCGACTGTCAAGCGTATAATCTGGTCGCATGGCGCATAGAATTTGACACAATGTTCCGGTGAAGGAGGTTTTCAGATGGCCGCATCCGCTTCAGAGCAGGCGTCAGCCGCACGCCTCAACAACCATTCTGTTCAGATGGAGCGACGCAGGCACACCGTTATTACAGGGGTTTCGGATGTGTGCAGCTTTCAGGAAAACGAAGTGGTGCTGAAAGTCGATACAGGGCTGATGATAATGACCGGCGAGGGGCTCCACATGGCCAAGCTGCTTTTGGAGGACGGCAAACTCCAAATCGAAGGTAGGGTAGACAGCATAGTTTACGAGCAGCCTCGAAAAAGTTTTCGTCTCTCCCAATGGTGGAAACATGGCAAAAAAGGAAATGTGAGGGAATGAAGCTTTTTTTCGAAACTTCCATTCAGGCTCGCGCTTTCCTGAGTGCTGTACCGCTGGGACTTATGCTGGGAGTACTTCTAAATCTGGAAGCTTGCCTTCCCGGTTGGAAAGCGCTGTGGGACATTCTTCTGATGCTGCTGTGCGCCGCAGGGCTTGGAATGCTGTTGTTTTGGACAGAGGAAGGCCGCTTGCGAATTTATCATCTGCTGGCAGTCGGCACAGGACTGCTGCTGTATCGCTGCGGCGCTGGCTGCATCCTTTCGAAAATCAAAGCAACTTTTTCTCCGGGAAAAAACGCTCGGGAAAAGAAGAAAAAAATGTAAAATTTCTTTTTACGTTAGGCAGGATTTTTGAAATCGCAGGGCGAATATGAGATTGAAATAAAGGAATTGTTCATTCTTTTCCAGAAAGAGGGAATGCAGCCATGCGCAGAACGGTCAATATTTGGGTCCTGATCGGGGCTCTTTTTTGCGTACTGGTTGCTTTTTTCTGCATGAGCAGTTCGCTTTCTCGTTCCATTGGCGAATTGGACGATGCGTACGGCCAGAGCAAGGCTCGTCTGGCAGAGCTTCAAAACGATCAGGCTGCGTTGAAAGATACGCTGGCCAGCGTGGGCAGTGATGCTTATATTGAAAATCAGGCGCGTACTGTTTATGGCTATATGATGCCGGATGAAATTCGGCTGGTGATTTCCAATCCCGAAACCCTGTATGGAGAAGAAGGGGTGCCTTCCCGCTGAAAAGCGGAGGCTTTCCCCTCAAGCCCGTGCGGGGTTTTCTTTTTTACATTTTTAGCCCTATAAGGTTTCGTTCCGAAAAATAATAGATGCAAAAGAGGTGTTTCCATTGCGGACGGCTGCTATTGGAATTGGTTCCAATTCCCTTCGGATGCTGCTGGCGGAAATTCAGAACGGAGAACTTCATCGGCTCAAGCGTTACCGCGAAGGAATGCGGACTTTTGCCGCACTGGATGAAAATGGAAACATCATCCCCAGCATGATCTGTCAGGCCTGTGAAAAAGTGGGGCAATTCGTGTCGGAAGCCCGCAGTGCCGGAGCGGAGACAGTGCATATTTTCGCCACCAGCGCCATACGCGACGCCAAAAATCAGGCAGAGTTTCTCGAAAAGCTGGAGCAGGCCGTGCAGCTGCCGGTAGAAGTCTGTCCCGGAGAATTGGAAGCCCGGCTTTCCTATATTGGCGCAACGGGCAAGGAGCCCTCCGGGCTGATCGATATTGGCGGTGGTTCTACAGAGATCGCCATCGGAAAGGGCATGAACGTTCGAGAAGCCGTCAGTCTGCAGCTCGGTGCTGTCAGGCTTTTCCGCTGCCTGACAATCTCTGATGAAGCAACGGCAGAAAAAGCGCTGGAAGAAGCGAAAAAAATCATACGTCCTGTAACCGCGCGTTTTCAGGCACAGGAGAAGCTGCAATGGGTCGGCGTTGGCGGAACCTTTACGCTGGCGGCGGCGCTGGCGCAGCAGATCCCGTGGAATGAAAAAGAAAAGATCCATCAGTACCGGCTTGCCCAGGAAAAAGTACGGGCAATTTTAACGTTTCTAGCCCCCATGACGGTGGAAGAACGACTTACCCTTCCGTCCATGCAGCCCAACCGTGCTGACATCGCCGCCCATGGAATGGCTATTTTGCTTGCCTGCATGGAGGAACTGGATATCGGTGTCATCACCGTCAGCGAGTATGGCAATTTGGAAGGATACCTCAAAGTAAAGTACCTGAACTGACGCTTGTTTTGTAAAATTTGCCGATTCTTTGCACATTTTTTCAAATAGGTCTTTTCTTTTTGACTCATATCTGCTACAATAGCATTCGAATATATAGCGATGATAAAAAAGCGGTGTCAAACCGCAAAATCGGACGTTTGAAATCCGATCGATGCTTTTCTGTTTCCCATATAGGGCAAAGAAAGCACGGCTCAAAATTTTATACTAAGGGGGATCCATAATGGCTAACTATCAGACCAAGGACATCAGGAACATCGCCCTCATGGGGCATGGCAGCGAAGGCAAGACCACTCTGACTGAGGCGCTGCTCTTCGCTGCGAAAGCTATCGACCGTCAGGGCCGTGTGGAAGACGGCAATACGGTCACCGACTTTGACCCCGAAGAAATCAAGCGCGGCATTTCCATCAGCGCCGCCACTGCTCCCATCGAATGGAAGCAGAAGATGATCAACATCGTCGACGTGCCCGGCTATTTTGACTTTATCGGCGAGGCGATGGGTCCCCTGCGCGTCGTGGAGACTGCCGGTATCGTCGTCAGCGCTGTGGGCGGTATTTCCGTCGGCGCTGAAAAGGCGTGGAAGCTGGCCACCAAGAATCATGTGGCGAAAATGTTCATCGTCAACCAGATGGATCGTGAGCACGCCGACTTCCACAAAGTAGAAGCGGCTCTGCGCGAAAAGTTCGGTAACTCTGTTGTGCCGATTCTGCTGCCCATCGGCGACGGCGCTGATTTCAAGGGCGTTGTTAACGTACTGGAAAACAAGGCCTACGAGCGCACCAACAAGGGCGAACCCAAGGAGATTCCCGTTCCTGCCGATATGGCCGACGCGATCGAGGCGGCCTTGGAAGAGATCACCGAAGCGGCCGCCATGTCTGACGACGAACTGACCATGAAGTATCTGGACGAGGGTTCTCTCAGCCATGAAGAGATTCTCGAAGGCTTCAAGATCGGTATGTTCAGCGGCATCATTTCTCCCGTGGTTCCCTGCTCTGCTCTGACGGGCGTGGGCGTTGCCAAGATGCTGGACGTGATGGCCGACTTCCTGCCGTCCCCCAAGCGCGCGGTCTATACCGGCGTGAACCCCAAGAACGGCGACGAAGTAAGCCGTAAGTGCAATAACGACGAGCCCTTCAGCGCGTTTGTATTTAAGACCATCGCCGACCCCTTTGTTGGTAAGCTGTCCCTGTTCAAGGTGATGAGCGGTTCTGTGGCCGGAAGCTCCAGCCTGTACAATTCTTCCGCTGACAAAAACGAAAAGATTACTGGTCTGTTCGTGCTGCGCGGCAAGAAGCAGATCAGCACGCCGCAGCTGAATGCCGGCGATTTGGGCGCGCTGAACAAGCTGCAGTATACCAACACCGGCGATACCCTGTGCGATCCCGCCAATCCCATTCAGTATCCTGCCATCGAATATCCGACTCCCTGCATCAGCAAGGCTGTTTTCGCCGCCAAGCAGGGTGAAGAAGATAAGGTATTCAGCGGTCTGGCCCGTCTGATGGAAGAAGATCCCTCCATCCGTCTGGAAAAGAACGTGGAGACTACTGAGACTTGCCTCGCCGGTCAGGGTGAACTGCATCTGGAAGTCATCCGTAGCAAGCTGGCCACCAAGTTCGGCGCGCAGGCTACGCTGGAAGATCCACGCATTCCTTACCGTGAGACCATTCGCAAGAAGGTTTCCTGCCAGGGCCGTCACAAGAAGCAGTCCGGCGGTCACGGCCAGTTCGGCGACGTGTGGATCGAGTTTTCTCCCACTGCTGATCCCAGCGTGGATTTCGAATTCGAAGACGCGGTCGTGGGCGGCGCTGTGCCCCGCAACTTCATTCCTTCCGTTGAAAAGGGCCTGCGTGAAAACATTGTGAAGGGCGTTCTGGCCGGTTATCCCATGGTCGGTCTCCATGCCAAGCTGTATGACGGCAGCTACCATCCCGTTGACTCCTCCGAAATGGCGTTCAAGACCGCTGCCCGTATTGCTTACAAGAAGGGCTGCATGGATGCCAGTCCCGTGCTGCTGGAGCCCATCATGCATGTGGAAGTGACCGTGCCGGACGAATACATGGGCGACGTCATGGGTGACATGAGCAAGCGGCGCGGCCGCATCATGGGCACCAATCAGGTGGAGGAAGGCCAGCTGCTGGAAGCGGAGGCTCCTCTGGCTGAAATGTTCAAGTATGCCACCGACCTGCGTTCTATGACCCAGTCCCGCGGCAGCTTCACCATGAAGTTTGAACGCTACGAGGAAGTTCCCTCCAACGTGGCTCAGAAGATCATCGAGAACGCGAAGAAGGACGAAGAAGAAGAGGATTGATTCTCAGTCCCATAAGCTGATTGTATCAGGCGCGCCGCATAACCCAGCGTTATGCGGCGCGCTCTTGCTCATAGTCCGATGGGCAAATCTGAAACGGAAAGGAAAACGAGAACATGATTACCACCGTTTGCCTGAACCCATCCTTTGATAAAACGGCTACTTTGAGCGAACTGAAGCCCGGAGAACTGAACCGGCTCGAACAGGTGCGCGTCGATCTGGGCGGAAAGGGACTTAACGTAGCGACCGTACTTTCCCGTTTGGGCGTACAGACCCGCTGCGTGGGCTGCCTCGGTAGCGAAAATGCCTCGTTGTTTCTCCGCATGGTAGGCCGGGAAAAGCTCACCTTCGAGTACCTGATGGTTTCGGGAGAGGTACGCACAAATCTGAAACTCTGTGAAAAAAACACGAAGGCCATTACAGAAATCAACGAGCCGGGCCCGTCTGTAAGTGAAGAAGAACTCCAATCCTTTCTGACGCTGCTCGAAGAAAAAGCGCAGGATAGTTCCTATGTGGTTTTCAGCGGACGGCTGCCGCAAAATTGCGGCGAAGACACCTACCAGCGCTGCATTCATTCCCTTCCGGGGAAAAAATGTGTGCTGGACGCGGCGGGGGAATCCCTGCTTCGAGGCATCAAGGAAAAGCCCTATCTCATCAAGCCCAATTTGCCGGAAATCGAAGGAATCGTCAGCCGGGAGCTGAAAACCCTGAGGGCGATTCGGGACGCGGCCCTGCTTTTGATAGAGTACGGCGCGCAGAACGTGATCGTTTCCATGGGGAAAATGGGTGCTGTGCTGGTCACACCTCAACGGACGCTGTTTTCACCCGCCCTTCCCGTAACGGCCAGCTCCACCGTTGGGGCGGGAGACGCAATGCTGGGCGGGGTACTGATGGGCTTGGATCGAGGCGTTTCATTGGAAGACGCATTCCGTTTCGGCGTGGCGGCGGGGGCCGCCAGCGTGATGACGGACGGAACCCAGTTACTAAGCCGCGAGGATTTTGAAAATCTGGTTCCTCGCGTCACTGTACAGGAAGTATGAAGAAAGAAATCGAAAAGCAATTTATCCGTCTGGGGCGAAGACGGGAAATCCAGTTTCAAAATGATCAGATTGCCTTGCGGCCGCGGGAATACGACAGTCATGTCGTCTCCTTAGATGGCTGCTGCTCCATGGTCTATGATCTGGTTGACCGGGAAACAGGGAGAGTGGCCGGAGAATTGGCCCTGCGTTTAGGGGAAGGTCCTGCTCTTTTCTATCTGGGGCACGTGGGCTACCATGTGGACCCTCCCTATCAGGGAAGGCACTACGCGCTGCAGGCCTGTCGGCTGGCCCTTCCGGTCTTTTCGGAATTTTGTCTGTTCTCCTTCGTCATCACCACGGACGACGATAATCTTCCCAGCATTCGTACCTGCGAAAAACTGGGCTGCCGCCTGGAGTCTACGGTAGACGTACCCTGCTGGTGCCGCTCGGAATTTGGTCTCAGTGAACGAAAAAGACGCTATGTTTTCGGCCCGTTTTCCAGCTAAAACCGATTTTGACTTTTCTTTTTGCATAAGATAGGGTAAAATAGCAGGGAATCGGAAATGGGGGTGCTGGACGGATTGGAAACCACGCTGAAAAACTGCCGCCTGTACTATCAGTGGCATCGCAAAGAAGAAGCGGACGCTCCAACGGTACTTCTTATGCACGGCTGGGGCTGTGACAGTTCCATTTTTTCCTTTATTGAAAATGGTCTTTCCGAAGGCGCGTCCGTTCTTTCCGTGGACTTTCCGGGGCACGGAAAAAGCGCGGATCCGCCGGAGCCTTGGGGAGTACCAGACTATGCGGAGCAGATTGTCCTGCTGCTGGATGAACTTTCTCTCTCCAAGGTGGACGTGGTCGCTCATTCCTTCGGCGGACGGGTAGCTCTGTGGTTGGCTTCTCATCATCCCGAAAGGGTCGAACGTCTGGTCATTACCGGCGGCGCCGGTATCCGTAAACCCGTCAGCGACAGTCAAAAAAAGCGTCAAGCTCGTTTTAAGCGTCTGAACCGCTGCTGCAACACGCTCAAAAAAGTCCCGTTTTTGAAGGGATGGATGGAGCGCCTGCAGGATCGTCTCCGCCGGAAGTACGGTTCTCCTGATTACTACAAGCTGAACGAAGTCATGCGCGGCACCTTCGTCAAGGTGGTCAATCAGGATCTTTTGCCATTGCTTTCCTCCATCGCCGCGCCAACGCTGCTGATCTGGGGCAGTGACGATACGGAAACGCCCCTATGGATGGGCCAGCAGATGGAAAAGCAAATTCCGGACGCTGCGCTGATCGTCTTTGAGGGGCGGTCTCATTTTGCCTTTATTGAGGAATGGCAGCGTTTCTTACTCATTATCAAGGAATTTTTTCTGGGGGGAAGCAAGTGAACGTTGTTGATCTGGATGTCTGGCAGGGAATGATGACGGCCCGGGAGATCATTTTTTCACTGGTGCCCATGCTCTGCTGTTTCTTTGCCGCCCGGGTTCTTCTGCATTATTTTCAACTGGAAAGCTACCAGTTTCCCGGTTATTTCCGTACCCTGAACCGAAATCGAAAACATGCGTTTCTACCGGGCATTTGCTCCGCAGCTGTGTGTCTGATTTTGTTTACCCTGCAAAATGCATGGTATACTCATGCCCTCCAGTCCCCAGAAACGCCGCCTTCTGCGGTAATGATCTGGTTGATCACGCTGGGGCTGCTGACCGCGGCGGTGCTGGCCGGTATCGGAATCGGCAAAGTTTTCAGCGAAAAGCACGCCAAAAAGGCCTTTGTCTTCACTGGACGCATGAGGCGGCTGATGGTGATGCTGGCGCTTGTGCTTGCGGCTTTGGGCTGGCTTTTCCAGCGCACCGTTGTCGTTTGGAATCTGTTATTCCTCTGGCCGCTGTTTCTGCCGCTGGTGGTTGCCTTGGCCGGTCTGCTGGCATGGCCCATCGAAAAGGCTATCAGTGAATTGTACTTCCGGGACGCACGGCGAAAGCTCCTGTCCATTCCCGGGCTTATTCGTATCGGCATCACCGGCAGCTACGGAAAAACCTCTGTCAAGCACATTTTGGGAACGATCCTCAGTGAAAAGTATACGACGCTAATTACTCCCGCCAGCTTTAATACGCCCATGGGTGTGACCCGTACCATTCGGGAAAAGCTGACTCCCAGTTATCAGGTCTTTGTGGGGGAGATGGGTGCCCGCCATGTGGGCGATATCAAGGAGATGTGCCGTCTGGTGCATCCTACCATCGGCATTATTACGTCTGTTGGACCGCAGCATCTGGAAACTTTCAAGTCTATCGAGCGTATTGCCAAAACCAAGTATGAGCTGATCGATGCGCTTCCCACGACGGATTCTCATAGTTATTTTTACAACGACGGCAGCTATTGTCTGCAAATGTACCAGAAAACGGAGAAGCCCAAAACCCTTTGCGGCTCCGATGAAAGCGCAGACGTTTACGCGACGGACTGCCGTGTTTCCGGGGAGGGGAGTATTTTCACCCTGCATGTAAAAGGAAAAGGCAGCATTGAGTGCCACACTCGTCTGCTGGGCGCGCATAGTATCCAGAACATTCTGCTGGCTGCGGCTGTCGCCTCCGATTTGGGCTTGAGTCTGAAGCAGATCGCCCACGGCGTTGAAAAGCTTCAGCCCGTCAAGAATCGTCTGGAGCTCATGAACTCGCCGGGGAGCTTCACCATCATCAACGATGCGTTCAACTCCAATCCCGTTGGGGCGAAGGCCGCGCTGGAAGTGCTGCGCCAATTTCCGCAGCGGCGCATCATTATCACGCCCGGCATGGTAGAACTTGGCGAAAAAGAAGCGGAATATAACCGGGAGTTTGGCCGTCAGATGGCCGGCTGCGTCGACATCGCCATCATCGTGGGCAAAGGACGGGCTACGCCCATTCTGGATGGCCTGAAAGAAGCGGGTTTCCCGGATGAAAACGCTTACCGCGTCGATAGTCTGGAGGAATCCACCCGTCTGCTGCACACGCTGGTCAAACCGACCGATACGGTATTGTACGAAAACGATCTGCCCGATCATTATCAGGAAGCCTGATCATCATTCAATCTGTAACCACAAGATTTTGGAGGAAGATAAGCCATGAGCAAGATTCAACTGGGCGTCATGTTTGGCAGCCGGAGCTGCGAACACGAGGTTTCGATCATCAGCGCCGTGCAGCTGATGCGCGCCGCCGACCGCCAGACCTATGACATAATTCCGATTTATATCAGCAAGAAGGGCGAATGGTTTACCGGCGATCCGCTGTTTGATATCGCAACCTATACCCCCTTTGACGAAAACCGCAAGGGCATTCGCCGGGTGCAGCTGGATCTGACGGCCGGTTCGCGGGCGTTGATCAGCCGGGAGCAGGGTAAGGGCCTGTTTGCCAAGGAACAGCAGGTGATCGTCGCCCGGCTGGACTGCGTCATTCCGGTATTCCACGGACTTCATGGCGAAGACGGCACCGTACAGGGCCTTTTGGAGCTGTGCAACATTCCTTACGCCTCCTCCGGCGTAGGTGCCTCCGCCGTCGGCATGGATAAGGTCTACATGAAGCTTTTCTTTCAGGGCTGCGGTTTCCCGGTGCTGCCGGGCCGCTGGTTCCTGCGGGCCGATTGGGAAAAGAATCCCGAAGAAGTCATGAACGACATTGAAAAGAATCTGCCGTACCCCGTGTTTGTCAAACCCGCCTCCCTTGGGTCTTCCATCGGCGTCACCCGTGCCAACGACCGTGCTTCTTTGAAGGAGGCGCTGGAACTTGCCTTCGAATTTGACCGCAAAACGCTGGTGGAAAAGGGCCTGTGCGAGCCGCTGGAGCTGAACTGCTCCGTGTTGGGTTACGATGGAGAGGCCGAGGCCAGTGAAATTGAAATGCCCATTTCCGGCGGAGACCTGCTGACCTTCATGGATAAATACGGCAGCAACTCCACCAAGGGTATGGCTTCCTTGAAGCGTGTCCTGCCCGCGCCCATTGAGCCGGAATTGAAGGAACGTATTCAAAAGCTGTCCGTAGATATTTTCAAAGCCATGGACTGCAAGGGCGTGGTGCGGATCGACTACATGTTCGACGCTCCATCTCAGGAACTGTATATCACCGAGATCAACACCATTCCCGGTTCGCTGGCCTTCTACCTCTGGGAAGCCTGCGGCCTTCCCTACGCCAAGCTGATCGACCGCATGGTGGAATGCGCCATGAAAGCCGAGCAGGATAAGGAAGAAAACAATTACGCCTATACCTCTGATATTCTCAAGAACATCTCCATGGGCGGCAAAACAGGCATGAAAAACGGGCTGAAAAACGCCTGAAGCACAAAGGAGCTTTAGAAGGGTGGATTTATCGCAGATTATCAGTCCTGACGACATTCGAAACCTTAGCTACGAAGAATGCGAAGATCTGGCGGACGACATCCGCACCAAGATCATTCAGACCGTTTCCAAAAACGGCGGCCATCTCTCATCGAATTTGGGGATCGTAGAGATCACATTGGCACTTCACCGTGTGTTTCATATGCCCGAGGACAAGATCATTTTTGACGTGGGCCACCAGACCTATACGCATAAGCTGCTGACAGGCCGATATAACGAATTTCATACGCTGCGTACCTATGGCGGGCTTTCCGGGTTTCCCAAGCGTTCCGAAAGCCCCTATGACTGCTTTGAAGCCGGTCACGCCTCTACGGCTATTTCGGCTGCGGTCGGTATGGCGCGTGCCAGAGATGCCCGGGGCGAAAAGCATCATGTGATCGCAGTCGTGGGAGACGGTGCGCTGACGGGCGGCATGTGCTATGAAGCCCTGAACGACTGCGGCAATACCAAAACCCGACTGATCGTGCTTCTAAACGATAATGAAATGTCCATTGCTCAAAACGTGGGTGCGTTGAGCCAACATTTATCCAGTCTGCGGGCCAGCCATGGGTGGAACACGACCAAGTCACACGTTAAAAAAGTACTTGGCAAAATTCCGCTGGTAGGAAAACCGGTGTATCGCTGTATGCACGGGCTGAGTACCATGATCAAGAGTGTCACGATCAGCGAAGGCTTCTTTCCTGCGCTGGGCTTCCGTTATCTGGGGCCGATCAACGGCAACGATCAGGAGTCGGTAGAGGGCATTCTGCGTCAGGCGGAACGGCTGGACGAACCTGTGGTCATCCACTGTATCACCAAAAAGGGGTATGGTTTCAACCGCGCCGAAAAAAATGCCGAGCGTTTCCATGGAACGCCGCCTTTCTATCTGGATGAAGAAAGACCCTCCGCCTTAAGCGGCAAGGGCAATGGCGAAATCGCTACGGAGGAACTGCTGAAGCTGGCGAAGAACGATCAGCGGATCCAGTTCATTACTGCCGCCATGCCGCTAGGCACTGGGACGACCGCTTTCCGGGACACCTATCCGGCCCGTTACTTCGACGTCGGCATCGCGGAAGAACACGGCGTTACCATGTGCGCCGGAATGGCCGCAGGAGGCTTGAAACCCTACTTCTTCGTATACTCTACCTTCCTGCAGCGCGGCTACGATCAAGTGCTGCACGACGTATGTATGCAGCGCCTTCCGGTAACGCTGATGCTGGATCGGGCCGGAATTGCCAACGAGGACGGCCAGTCCCATCAGGGCTTATATGATTTTGCCTACTTGCGCCACATTCCCAATATGACGGTGCTGGCTCCCGCCGATGAAGAAGAACTGCGGCTAATGACGCGCACCGCCTGTGCGTTTGACGGCCCCTGTTCGATTCGCTACCCCAAAAGCGCGGTTTCTCTGCCAGAGGGATACAGTGTTTCTTCTTTCGAGATTGGCAAATGGCTGACCCTTCGGGAAGGAACGGATGCGGTGATTCTGGCGGTCGGCAGCATGGTTGCAACGGCGCTGCGCGTCGCGGAGGCTCTGGCACAGGACGGGATCTCGCTTACCGTGGTGAATGCGTCCACCGTAAAGCCGTTGGATATGGAATGCCTCCGCCGCGTTTTCGAAATGGAACGACCGATCTTTACGCTGGAAGAACACGTCCGTATGGCTGGCTTCGGCAGTTCCGTGCTGGAGGCCGCCTCGGAAATGGGCTTCCAGCCGCAGGTGAAGCTGTTGGCAGTGGATGATTACTTCGTCCCGCACGGCGACCACGCACATTTGCTGCGAGATACCGGGCTGGATGATGAAAGCGTCATTCGGACGATACGTACCGAACTGAACCGGGAGGAATCAACGAATGTCTGATAAGGTACGGGTAGACGTGGCTATGGTTCAGCGCGGGTTGACTCCCAGCCGGGAACAGGCTCAGGCGTTGATCATGGCTGGGCAGGTGTACCGCAAAGAAGTCAAGATTCTGAAAGCGTCTGAAAAGGTAGGGGAAAGTGACGATCTTCATGTGAAGGGAAACTCCAATCCCTATGTGGGCCGGGGCGCTTTGAAGCTGGATAAGGCGCTGCGGGTCTTTCAGGCGGATGTAACAGACGTAGTGGCCATGGACATCGGCGCGGCGACCGGCGGGTTTACGGATGTACTTCTGCATAATGGAGCGTGTCAGGTTTATGCCATCGATGTTGGCTACGGTCAGCTGGATTGGAAAATTCGCAGCGATCCCCGAGTTGTGGTGCTGGAACGTACCAACGCCCGCTACCTGACCCATGAAGAAATCCCCTGCGTGCCGGATGTGACGGTCATGGACGTATCGTTTATTTCCGTCAAGCTGATTTTGCCGAAGGCGGCGGAACTGATGGAGCACAAGGGAAGGTTCTATATTCTGATCAAGCCCCAGTTCGAAGCGGGTCGTGAGAACGTGGGTAAAAAGGGAGTCGTCCGCGATCCTGCCGTGCATGTTCAGGTCATCGAAAACATCCGCGCCTTCCTGCCGGAAATTCACTATCACATGGCGCAGCTGGATTTTTCCCCGATCACCGGGCCGGAAGGAAACATCGAGTATATTACAGAACTCCTTCCCGGCGACGAGGTCGGGGTGGATGACGCTCGGATTAGGGCGGTTGTAGAGCAGGCTCACGCCACGCTCTATGCCTAAGCTTTTCCATTTCAAAATGTTAGCTTGGAAGGCAACTTCAAACCAAATTGGAAACGTCTGAATAAAAAATAAAGCCGGTTGCATAAGTATTCGTTGTTGAATACTTATGCATTTTATGTTACAATGTTTCGGAAAGGCAGGGTGGAAAATGAAATCCATTTATGTGGTCATGCATCACCGCAAAGACAATATCGAAGGGCTGGCTTGTCAGCTGGTTCGGGCACTGACAGAGGCGGGGATCACCGTTTTTGCGGAGCCGTGGCTGTTCCACCGTCTGGAGCATCGAAAGGATATCACGCTGGTTCAGGGCAACCCTACCTATTGCGAAGCTGTGCTTTCCGTTGGGGGCGACGGCACGTTTCTACGGGCAAATACTATCGCCGTCGCCTATGGACTGCCGATTCTGGGCATCAATCTGGGTACGGTAGGTTTTCTGGCGGAAGTGGAATGGGAACAGCTGGCCGAAGCGTGTCACAGCCTTGCCATGGAGGAATACAACATCCGTGCTCGCATGATGCTCTCCGCCACGTTGGAAAGTTTCACAGACGACAGTCAGAAATCATGGTATGCCTTGAACGATGTGGTGTTGAGCCGCGGCAGGTATTCCCGGCTGATCAGCGTTAACGCTGCCGTCAACGGGCAGGATGTGGGCCGTTTTATTGCGGATGGGCTGATTGTCTCTACGCCGACGGGTTCTACCGGGTATTCGCTTTCCGCAGGCGGGCCGATCGTCCATCCGGATGTGGAATGCATTTTGCTCACGCCTATTTGCGCCCATTCGCTGCAGCATCGGCCCGTAGTCGCTGCTCCGGATCATCACGTGGAGCTCATGCTGGATGAGACCTATACCACGCGGGGCGTTCAGTGCTCTGTAGACGGTCAGGAAGTCATGACCCTTCAGCCGGGCGAACGTCTGCTGGTCACCCGTGCGCCCTTTGACGCCATGCTGATCGAAACTCAACCCCAGAGTTTTTTTACCACGATCCGTCTGAAACTGGCGGAATGGAGTCGATAACTTTCGAACCTTCAAAGGAGGCCTTTTCTCATGAAAGCATCCCGTCAGGTGACGATATTGGAAGTCATTCATAATCAGGAGATCGAAACGCAGGAGGAACTGGCGGACGCACTGCGGGAGCATGGATTTCAGGTTACGCAGGCTACGATTTCCCGCGATATTAAAGAGCTTCGTCTGGTGAAGGTGCTGGGTAAAAACGGCACCTATCATTACGCGACCGCCGCCAAAAGCGACAACGGCCTGAGTGAGCGTCTGATTCGCATGTTTTCCGAAACGGTGCTGAGCATCACCAGCGCCTACAATCAGATCATTCTTCGCACGATTTCCGGCAGTGCCAACATTGCCGCCGAAACCATCGACCGCCTACAATGGCCGGAAGTGCTTGGCACGATCGCAGGCGACAACACCATTTTGCTGATTGTCCGCACCATCGAGGAAACCGGCACTTTGATGGAGCGTCTGAACGACATGATGCACCGCAGCTGATTGAAGGGAAAGGAAGGGCTGGACATGCTGATCTCGATGACCGTGCGCAATATTGCGCTCATCGAAAGCCTGACGATCGAATTTCATCGCGGAATGCACGTCCTAAGCGGTGAAACAGGCGCGGGTAAGTCCATTCTGGTGGACAGCATCAATTTGGTGCTGGGCGAGCGTGCCGACCGCAGCCTGATCCGCTCCGGCTGTGAAAAGGCATCGGTGGAAGCGCTGATCGACATTTCCGATTGTCCTCGTGCGCGGGAGATTCTGGCCGAACAGGAGCTTTCCGATGATCATGGGCTGCTGACTATCCAGCGGGAGATCACCGGCGAACGAAATATTTGCCGCGTCTGCGGAACCATTGTCCCGCTTGCTTTTCTGCGCCGGCTTTCCGAACTGCTGGTGGACGTGCATGGGCAGCACGAGCACCAAAGCTTGTTGGACGCTAAAAATCACATGGGCTTTCTGGACTCCTTCGGCGACGCGGCCTTTCAGCAGAAAAAGGGCGAAGTGGCGCGATCCTACCAGATCTGGCGGGAAAGCAGCAGCCGTTTTTCCGCGCTGCGCAAAGAAAACGCCCAGCGAAACGAACGTCAGGAATATTTGCAGAGCCGGGTGAAAGAACTGGACGCGGCGCAGCTGACGGTGGGGGAATCGGACAAACTTTCCGCCGAACGGGAGCGCTATTTGGGCGCGGAAAAAATCGACAGTGCCCTGCATACGGCCTATGAACAGGTTTATTACGGAGGCCGGGAAGAAAGTGCCGTCGTAAAACTCCGTCAGGCAGCCGAAGCCATGAACCAGATCAGTGATCTGGACGAGGAATTTAAAGCGCTGGCTTCTCGATTGGAAAACGTTCAGTATGAAGTCGAAGAAATCGGTCTCGAGCTCCGTGACCTGCTGGAAAAAGAAAATTTCGACCCGGAACGCAACGAGCAAATTCTGGAGCGGCTCGACCTGATCCGCCGTTTGGAACGCCGCTACGGCATGACGGCGGACGAATTGGTGGCACACCACGAAGAAATCCGGGACGAGCTGAAACGGCTTGGCAGCATGGAGGAACGGCTGCATCGAGCAGAAAGTGACTACAAGCAAAAACTGGCCTCCTATCGAGCTCTTGCGGCGGAATTGACAGAGAGCCGCAAGGCGCTGGCAGCTTGGTTTGAAAAGACCATTGAAGGGGAACTGCGGGATCTGGGAATGCAGAACACGAAATTTGCCTGCGTGTTTGAAGCGCCAGAACCCGGAAAAAAACGGATTCCCACCGCCGAGGGCGAAGATCACGTGGCGTTCTATATCGCGCCCAACCCCGGCGAACCGCTAAAGCCGCTGGATAAAACCGCCTCCGGCGGCGAACTGAGCCGTCTGATGCTGGCACTGAAAGCGGCGGGTGCAGCCCATGAAGGCATTCCCTGCATGATCTTTGACGAGATCGACACGGGGATCAGCGGCCACATCGCCGAGGTGGTAGCCGAAAAGATGGCCTCCATTGCCAAGTATCATCAGGTTCTCTGCGTGACCCATCTGGCGCAGATTGCCGCCATGGCGGATACTCAATATCGTGTCCAAAAAAACGTCATTGACGAGCGTACCTATACCACCGTCACTGAACTGGATAAAAACGGGCGCATCGACGAGGTGGCCCGCCTGATCGGAGTCAGCAGCGACCAGCAGGCCAGCGGTTTTGCCCACGCCCGAGCGCTGCTCAACGCCGGCGCCAAATGGAAAAAGGAACATCTGGCATAAGTTTAGACAAATTTGGGAATTCATCTTTTCTGTACGAATGGATTGTGCTATAATGTTTATTATAGGCATTAAATTGATATTTGTACAGGAAGGATGAATTTTCATGAGTTCCGTTTATCGCTTCCCGGGGGGGATCCATCCGCAGGAAGGCGTTGGCGGCAAGGCGGCGACGGCTCGTCTTCCTATTGTTGAAGTGCCTCAGCCGTCGCGCGTGGCCATCCCGCTTCAACAGCATATTGGCGCGCCCTGCAAGCCGTTGGTTCAAAAGGGCGATACGGTCAAGGCAGGCCAGAAAATAGGGGAGCCTGTCGGCTTTGTCAGTGCGGCGGTTCACGCTTCTATTTCCGGCAAGGTGGTGGATGTGCTTCCCTGCATCGTAGCAAACGGAACCCAGGTCAATTCCGTTGTGATTGACAATGATTTTCAAGATACATGGGTGGAACTTCATCCTGTAGTCGACCCTGAAAATTTGAACGCCAAAGAATTGGCCGATCTGTGCCGTGAAATGGGTATCGTCGGTATGGGCGGCGCTACCTTCCCGACTGCGGTAAAACTTTCCGTCCCCGAAGGGAAAAAAGTAGATACGTTGGTCATCAACGGTGCGGAATGTGAGCCTTATCTTTCGGCGGATCATCGGCTGATGCTGGAAAAATCGGAAGAGATCGTGCAGGGGATCGAGATTGTTCGCCGTGCACTTTCTATTTCTGCGGTCAAAATCGGCATTGAAAGCAACAAGCCGGACGCGATCGAAATGATGAAAAAAGCCTGCGATGGTCACGAAGGCATAGAGATCGTTTCTCTTCCTGCCCGCTACCCGCAGGGCGGTGAAAAGCAGCTGGTTTATGCGTTGACCGGCCGTAAAGTACGCAATGGCGCGCTTCCGCTGGATATCGGCGTGATCGTGCTGAACGTGGACACGTGTTACGTGATTCGGCGCGCCGTCTATGAGGGCCGTCCCGTTGTCGATCGTGTCCTCACCGTAGGGGGAACCGTACAGAAACCGGCCAACTATCTGGCCCGTATCGGTTCACCGGTAGAGTGGTTTCTCGATACCTCCGGCGGGCTCCTGCCCGAAACGCGAATGTTGATCTACGGCGGCCCCATGATGGGTATGGCCATCAGCCGGGAAGATATTCCCGTTACCAAGGGCTGCAGCGGCATTCTGGCATTGGACAAGCTCAGCGCATTGGAAGAAGAAGGGCCGTGCATCCGCTGCGGCCGCTGTGTGGACGCGTGCCCCATGCTGTTGTCTCCGACCCAAATTGATCAGTGTATGCGCAAAGACCTTTACGAGGACGCGGAAGCGCTGGGCGTCATGAACTGTATGGAATGCGGTGCGTGCTCCTGGAGCTGCCCGTCCCGGCGCAATCTGACTCAGAGCTGCCGAATCTGCAAAAGGATCATTACCAAACGCCGCCGTGAAGCAGCCGGAAAGGGGGGCAAGTAATCCATGCAACGGAAACTTGTGGTTTCATCGTCGCCGTTCCTCCGAAACCAACGGGTCACGACCCGCGGCCTGATGCTGGACGTAGTCATCGCCCTGCTCCCGACCGCGCTGGCAGCCGTTTGGTTCTTTGGCCGTCAGGCACTTTCCCTGATTCTGGTATCGGTACTTTTCGCCGTCGGAAGCGAATGGCTATTTGAAAAAATTTTTCATAAAAAGTCCACCATCGGCGACCTGAGCGCTGTCGTGACCGGCCTGTTGCTGGCGTTCAATCTGCCAGCAGGCGCTCCCTGGTGGGTGGCGGCGGTCGGCTCGGTGCTGGCCATTGTGCTGGTCAAGCAATTTTTCGGCGGGCTGGGTCAAAATTTCATGAATCCCGCACTGGCTGCGCGGACGATCCTCATGCTGTCCTGGACGGCGCTGATGAACCAGACAGTCGCCCCTCATGCGGGTCAGCTGTTCGGCCTTGGCCGCGAAGCTGCAGACGCTGTTGCCATGGCAACGCCGCTGGCAAAAAATGCGGGCAGTTTCACCCTGTGGCAGCTTTTCAGCGGCAATATTCCCGGTATGTTGGGTGAAACCTGCAAATTAACACTGCTGCTGGGCGGCATTTACCTGATTGTCCGCGGCGTGATCGACTGGCGCATCCCGGTTTCCTTTTTGAGTACTGCATTCCTGCTATTCTGGATCCAGACGGGGACGATTTACTCCGTGGAGAGTGGTTCGCAAAACGCGCTGTATCAGCTGCTCAGCGGCGGTCTAATGCTGGGAGCTTTCTTCATGGCGACGGACTATGTTACCAGTCCCATCACCAAGCCGGGGCGCTGGATCATGGGGATCGGCTGTGCGCTGATTCTCTTTGTGGTACGCTTCTATAACGCCGGTTATCCAGAAGGCTGTTCCTTCGGCATTCTGTTTATGAACGTGCTCACGCCGCTCATTGACAAGCTGACCATGCGCAAACCCTTCGGTTACGTTCGTCCCGCCAAGGAAGTCAAGGACACGCAGGGGAAGGAGGGGGCCAAGGCATGAAAATCAAAGAGCTTCGCAAAGTCTTTATGAACGGCATTCTCAATGAGAATCCTACTTTCCGTCTGCTGCTTGGCATGTGTCCCACCCTTGCAATCTCCAAGGCCGCTTCCAGTGGCTTGGGCATGGGACTGGCGGCCACTTTCGTGCTGGTGTTCTCCAATCTGGTGATCTCACTTCTGCGGAATATCATCCCTGAAAAGGTGCGTATTCCCAGCTTCGTGGTCGTTATCGCCACTTTCGTTACCATCATCGACCTGCTGATCAAAGCTTTTCTGCCGTCCATGTCCTCTACACTGGGCATTTACATTCCTCTGATTGTGGTGAACTGCATCATCTTCGCACGGGCGGAAGCCTTTGCTTTCAAAAATCCTCCGCTGCCTTCCGTGGCGGACGGTTTGGGAATGGGGCTTGGTTTTACGCTGGCGCTGACGATTCTTTCTTCCATTCGGGAATGTGTCGGGCTTGGCACCATTTTCGGCGTTCAGGTCATGCCCGCCAGCTATCAGCCTATGGCCTTCGCCCAGACTTCGTCCGGCGGGTTCGTTTTCCTGGGCCTGCTTCTGCTGGTAGTCAACGCCCTGACGGAAGCCATTGCTAAACACAAAAGGGAAAAGGCAAAGGAGGAGATCGCATGAATAACCTGCTTCTGATCGTAGTGGGAAGTGTGCTGGTCAACAACTTTGTCATGTCGCAGTTTCTGGGCATCTGTCCGTTCCTCGGCGTTTCCAAGAAGTCCGAAACTGCGCTGGGCATGGGATTGGCCGTTACTTTCGTCATGACTATCGCCTCGTTTTTCACTTACATTATCGAAAATTATCTGCTGATCCCGTTGCATTTGGAATTTATGCAGACCATCGCTTTCATTCTGGTGATTGCCGCGCTGGTGCAGATCGTGGAGCTGGCGCTGAAAAAGCTGAGTCATTCGCTGTATCAGGCCTTGGGCGTATATCTGCCGCTGATCACCACCAACTGTGCGGTGTTGGGCGTGGCGCTTCTGAACTCCCGGCAAGGCTACAATCTGATCGAATCCGTGGTCAACGGCTTCAGCGCCGCTATCGGCTTCACGCTGGCGATCGTCATTTTCGCCAACATTCGGGAACGGCTGGCCCGTAGCAATATGCCCAAATGGATGGAGGGCTTTCCCGGCGCGCTGATCATTGCAGGTCTGATGTCCCTTGCTTTCCAAGGCTTTTCGGGACTGCTGTAAGGGGAAAGGAGAGGGCGATAACATATGACGATGATTTTGATGGCGGCATTGGTGCTCGGCGGTCTCGGTCTGCTTTTTGGTCTGCTGCTCACCCTCGCCAATAAGGTATTCGAGGTTCCCAGCGATCCGCGCAGAGACGCGGTGCGAAACTGTCTGCCCGGCGCAAACTGCGGCGGCTGCGGATATGCAGGCTGCGATGCGCTGGCCGATGCCATTGCACAGGGGAAAGCGCCCGTAAACGCCTGTCCCGTCGGTGGGGCAGCTGTGGCCAAACAGGTGGCGGAAATCATGGGCGTAGAGGACGCGCCCTCCGAAACCCGGAACGTTGCCACCGTGGTTTGTCAGGGAACGCTGGATCGCTGCAAAACCAAATTTCCCTATCACGGCATTCAGGACTGTGTGGCCGCCACGCTGGTCAACGATGGCAATCGGGCCTGCAAGTATGCCTGTCTAGGATTAGGCACGTGTGTCAGAGCCTGTAAATTCGATGCGATCCACATTGATGAATATTCGAAAATCGCTAAAGTTGACCCGGAAAAATGCCAGAGCTGCGGGGCGTGTGTGAAAGCCTGTCCGAAAGAAGTACTGAGTCTTCAGCCGGAGACCCTGCCTGTGCGGCTGCTTTGCCGCGCCGCGGAAGAAGGCTTTCTGGTCAGCGATAACTGCAAGATCGGTTGTATTGGCTGTGAACTGTGCAAGGATGCCTGTAAATTCGACGCGATCACCATTCAGAACCATTTGCCGGTCATCGACCGGGAAAAATGCACCAGCTGCATGATGTGTGCTGAAACTTGCCCCACGGGAGCCATCTGGGGCGACTTTGACAATCGAAAAATTGCAGCGATTGACCGTGATCTTTGTATAGGATGCACAATTTGTAAACGGACGTGCAGGTTTGAAGCGATTTCCGGCGAATTGAAACAAGTGCACGAGGTCAACGAAGCCTGCACTGGCTGCGGCGAGTGTGTGAAGAAGTGCCCCAAAAAGGCGATCACACTGAGCGTCCGCAAGCATGTGCGCGACGCAAACGCCAAAGTCGGAACCACCATGGTGGAACCGGCCGTTCCAAAGGAGTAAACCTCGTGGCCTGGGATGAATCTCCCGGGCCCTTTTCAGGCCCGGATCACAAAGGAGGAGCACCACTATGAAATTCGGCGTTATCGGAATGGGCAACATGGGTTCCACCATTCTTAAGGCCGCCATTCAAAGCGACTACGTGAAGGCCTACGAAACCAATATTTATGACGTTAACCCCGATCAGTGCAAAAAATTCAGCGACGTTTATGCGGTGAACGTCATGGAGAGCAACCTGCAGCTGGTAAAGGAAAGCGACTTTATCCTGCTGGCGGTCAAGCCCCAGTACATGAAGGGCTTGCTTCAGGAAATTCAGCGTCATGTGCGCAACAAGCGTCTGATTTCCATTGCCGCAGGCTGGACGATGGAAATGCTGCAGGATGGTCTGCTGGTTCATGATACCGGGACGCAGCTGTTGAGAGTCATGCCGAATACGCCCGCGCTGGTGGGGGAAGGCTATACTGCTTTCTGTGAAGAGACCACCTTCAACGGCCCGTCCCTCAAATGGGCGAAAGGGCTGTTCTCCTGCCTCGGTATGGTTCAATCTTTCCCGGAGAGCCTGTTCGACGCCGTCGTTGCAACCACCAGCAGCAGCCCGGCGTATGTATACATGTTTATCGAGGCTATGGCAGACGGTGCCGTGAAGCTGGGCTTGCCGCGGAAAGTAGCCATTCAGGCTGCAGCCCAGGCGGTTTTAGGTTCTGCGAAAATGGTTCTTTGCTCCGGCGAACACCCGGCACAGCTAAAGGATAATGTATGTTCGCCTGCAGGAACCACCATCGAGGCGGTCGGCGTATTGGAAAAGAGCGGATTCCGCGGCATTATCATGAACGCGATGGACGCTTGTGCCCAGAAAAATCGCAAATTCGCCCAAGCCTATGAACGGAGAAAGAACGAACGATGAGCGAAGTCAAAGCAAAGAAACAAGTCACCTTGTATACAGACGGAGCCTGTTCCGGCAATCCCGGGCCGGGCGGTTGGGGCTGCATATTGAGCTTTCAGGGCAAAACAAAGGAAATGTCCGGCTTCATGGCAGATACCACCAACAATCGGATGGAAATCTTCGCGGTCATCAGCGGCCTTGGAGCGCTGAAAGAGCCCTGTATTGTGGACGTCTATTCCGATTCAGCCTACACGGTGAATGCTTTCCGACAGGGGTGGCTGGATAACTGGCAGAAAAACGGCTGGAAAAACAGCAAAAAAGAACCGGTCGAAAATATGGATCTCTGGAAGCTGCTTTTGCAGATCATCAAGCTGAAAAAGCATGAGGTGACGTTCCATAAGGTGAAGGGACACGCGGACAATCCGTGGAACAATCGCTGTGACGAGTTAGCCACTTCGGCGATCGCGGAATACCGCCGGATTAACGGTGGGGAAGAAGCCTGAAATTCCAAAAAACTTTTTCCGACGTACAGTTACGTGCGTCGGATTTTTTCTATGTATTTAAAAAACAAAAAAGATTATACAACGAAAAATAAAATTTTGTCGCACTGGCAGTTCTCAAACCCGGCCTTGACGCAAAGGGGAGAAGATGATATACTCAAATAAATCTTTTCGCTAAAGAATACTTTTACGAAAAGATATGTATCAAAACGACGTAATCGGAAAGGAAACGACTGCTTATGGCTTCAGAGAACTATCAGGAGCATTTGGCTGCCGAACGAACGGAACGCACCCGCAAAATGCTTCAATCGCTTCCGCTTTCCTGTACGGACTTCATTACGTCTATTGCCATGACAACCAGCCCATTGACGCGTCTGGCATACACGATCGATTTAGGGACGTTTTGCGAATTTGCCTCCCGGGAAATCCCCTATTACGCTGAAAAAAAGCCGTCAGAATGGACGGATGCGGATATCGACCATTTCACAGGAAGAGATCTGCGCACCTATGCCGATTACCTGACCCTCTATTTCAAGGACGAGACGCTTTCAGAAGACGGAACGCCTCCGAAAGCAATGCGCAATCACGAATGCGGCGTTATGCGGAAATTGTCGACACTTCGGTCGTATTTCGATTTTCTGTTCAAGGCCGAGAGAATTTCTTCGAATATCGCCGCGTTGGTTTCGCTGCCAAAGCTTCATGAAAAGCCGATTCTATATCTGATCAACGAAGAAGTAGATCGGCTGCTGAGCGTTGCCTCTGACGGTGCAGCCCTGACGGAGCGTCAACAGAAGTTCCACAAGCTGACCAAGACCCGGGACGTGGCGATCCTGATGCTTTTCCTCGGAACGGGTATGCGCGTCAGCGAATGCGTCGGCGTAAACATCGACGATTTGGATTTTCATTTGAATGCGGTTTTGGTCACGCGCAAGGGCGGAAATCAGGTCATTCTGTATTTTCCGCAGGAAGTGGCCGACGCGCTGAAGGCCTATCTGGAAGAACGCAAGCTTATCCAGACGGATAAGGCCAACGAAAACGCCCTGTTTCTTTCCCTTCAAAAAAAGCGGATGACTCAGCGGGCAGTCCAGATCATGGTCAAAAAATACTGTGCGATCGCCGTGCCGCTGAAAAAACGCATGAGTCCCCATAAGCTGCGAAGCACCTATGCCACACGACTCTATCATGAAACGGAGGATATTTATCTGGTGGCGGACGCCTTGGGCCATTCGGACGTGAACACGACCCGGAAGCATTATGCCGCCATGAGCGATCAGCGCCGTCGCGAAGCCGCGCGTAACGTGCATCTGCCGGAAATGGACAATCAGACGAATACCAATGATGAAAATCGTCTGAAAATGGAAAAACAGGCAGGAAAAACACCGGAAATGGATTCCTGATAGAAACATTCGTTCCCCAACCCTTGCCAAAAAAACTTTCTTGTGATATCCTAAGTTTGTATTATGGAATCAGAAGGATGTGAGGTATGCATGGCGAACCAGCGGGGCGACACCCAAGCCAAAATCCTCGCCTATATAGAAAAAGCCACGCTGCAGAAGGGCTATCCCCCATCTGTTCGTGAAATATGCGACGCAACCGGCCTGAAAAGCACTTCTACCGTGCACGGTCATCTGATCCGTTTGGAGAAGAAAGGCCTGTTATACCGGGATTCGATGAAACCCCGGGCTATTTCTGTCCCGTCAGATCATCAGATGTATCGGACGGAAATGATTAACGTGCCGATCGTGGGCCGTGTCAGCGCTGGCTCCCCTATTTTGGCCACGGAAAACATTGAGGACTATATTGCTTTGCCACAGAGCATGTTGGGCGAAGGCGAGCATTATGTGCTGGGCGTTCGCGGTGAAAGCATGATCGAAGCGGGCATTATGGACGGCGACTATGTAGTGGTGCGCAAGCAGCCCACGGCCTATAACGGAGATATCGTCGTCGCCATGGTGGAAGACGACGCGACCGTGAAGCGTTTTTACCGGGAAAACGGTCACTTCCGTCTTCAGCCGGAAAACTCGACCATGGAGCCAATCATTGTCCCAGAAGTAACGATTCTTGGCAAGGTCGTATCTCTGTACCGTATTTTCTGATTTTTTACGAATGGAGTTGACCCTGATTGACGTGGTGGGAAATTACTTTGCGGCTGCTGCTGGCCGTTACGGTTGGATGCGTTATTGGTATTGAACGGGAACGGAAAAACCGTCCCGCCGGTATGCGAACGCACGTGCTGGTGTGCGTAGGAGCCGCGACGATTGCCCTGATCGAATGCATGAACATTGCGGACACGATTTCCCTAAACATGAATTACCCCAGTACCGGTATCGCTGTCAGCTATGGCCGTATCACTGCGCAGGTCGTCAGCGGCATCGGTTTTTTGGGTGCAGGCACGATCTTTATCAGCCAGAAAAAAATTGCTGGTTTGACCACAGCAGCCTCTCTCTGGAATGCCGCCTGTCTGGGTCTGGCTATCGGCATGGGCTACTACTTTATCGCCATCGTGGGCTGCGGGCTGGTAATGGTAACGCTGGTTCTGCTGCAGCGCGTCGTGAAGGTCAATTCCGTTAAGCACGTGGAGGTAAAATTCATCCACCGGGTGGAGACCATCGCTTTTATTAACGATTATTTCCAGTCTATTGGCGTTCGGGTGCTGGATATCGACTTCCACGTGGAGAATAAAGGCAAATATAATTTGTATACCAACATTTATACTCTTGACATGCAGGGAAAAGCGACGTATAAAGACATAGTCAACAAGCTTTCCGAGCACACCAACATTCAGGGCATTCGGACGCGGAACACTTGATGACGGCATTCCCCTATTATGTCTAGAATTAGAAGGAGCGCACGTCCCATGCAGAACCAAATTGCCGTTGTCGGCGGCTGTAACATTGACATTTCGGCAACTTCTTATACTTTTCTGATTGAGGCAGATTCCAACCCCGGCTACGTCAAAACGACTCTCGGCGGAGTTGGACGCAATATCGCCGAAAATTTGCTATTGCTGGGTTACCCGGTCAGCATGATTACCCCCTTGAGCCGCGACTCCTTTCTGAGCCAGATTCTGTCTCACTCCGTCGAAATTGGTCTCGACCTTTCGCATAGCGTCTATTTTGACGATGTGCCCAATTCTGTTTACCTCTGCATCAATCATCCCAACGGAGACATTGCGCTGGCCGTTTCCTGCATGGAAATTTGCGAAAAGCTTACGCCGGACGTTATCTCCACCCAGATGGATTTCCTCAATTCCTGCCCCTATGTGGTTCTGGACGCCAACCTGCGCGCAGATACTTTAGCTTATATTGCCGAGCATTGCCACTCTGCTCTTTGCGCCGACGCCGTGTCCGTCAAAAAAGCGGAGCGCCTTCGGCCGATCCTGCACCGGCTCACATTCCTGAAGGTGAACCGGGCCGAGGCGGAAATTCTGGTTGGTTTCCCGGTAAACGATTTTGACTCAGTCAGCAAGGCTTCCGCGCTGCTTCACGCTCAGGGGATTCCCATTGTGGCGATCACTATGGGCAGTGGCGGCGCGTTCCTCTCCAACGGAGACGAGGCGTGTGTTCTCCCGCCGATGGCTCACGATGGAGTAAATTATTCCGGCTGCGGCGATGCTTTCTTCGCCGGGGTACTTCATGGATCGATCAACCGGAAAAGCACGTCGGCAACACTGCGCTGCGGTCTGGCGATGTCGGCGCTCAGCGCCTCTTCACCCTGCGCTGTATCGCCGGACGTATCTGCGGAAGCCTTGGAGCAGATTTTGAGTGAAACGAAGGAGGAAAAGTAAGATGAATTTGCAGGATTATCTTTGGGTATCGGACGAAGTAAAGGAAGCTGTTGAACATAATAAGCCGGTCGTGGCTTTGGAGTCCACCATCATTTCTCACGGAATGCCCTACCCCCAGAATGTGGAGACTGCGCTGGCGGTTGAAACCGTCATCCGTGAAAACGGCGCGATTCCCGCCACCATCGCCATTCTGGGCGGCAAGATGTGCGTTGGCATTTCCAAGGAACAGATCGAATATCTTGGCAAAAAGGGCCTGAAGGTCATCAAGGCCAGCCGCCGTGACCTGCCCGTTCTGCTGTCCCGCGGCGAAGACGGTGCGACCACAGTGACCACGACCATGATTGCCGCTCATCTGGCGGGTGTGAAAATTTTCGCCACTGGCGGCATCGGCGGCGTGCATCGCGGCGCTGAAACCACCATGGATATTTCCGCTGACTTGGAGGAACTTTCTCAGACCAGCGTCAACGTGATTTGTGCGGGAGCCAAGTCCATTCTGGATCTGGGCCTGACGCTGGAATATCTGGAAACCAAGGGCGTAACCGTCATCGGCTACCAGACCGACGAACTGCCCGCTTTCTATTGCCGTAAGAGCGGCTTCGGCGTGGACTATCGTCTGGATACGCCCGCCGAAATCGCCGGTGCTATTCGTGTCAAGGAAGCTTGCGGCCTGAAGGGCGGTCTGCTGATCACCAACCCCATTCCCGAAGAATATGCCATGCCTGAAGACAAGATGAACAAGTGCATCGACGATGCGGTTCGCATGGCCTCTGAGCTTGGCATCCACGGCAAGCAGGTCACTCCCTTCCTGCTGGACAAGATCAAGACGCTGACTGAAGGCAAGTCTCTGGAAGCCAACATCAAGCTGGTGCTGAACAACGCCAAGCTGGGTGCGGAAGTGGCCAAGGAACTCTGCAAAGAAAGCGCTAACGACTAAGTCCACTCCCCTATTCGATTCTATCAAGCTAAAAGAACAGCGCCGGTTCATTTCATGAATCCGGTGCTGTTCTTTTTTCATAAGGACAAGAAAAACGCCCTGCACTGCAAGGCGTTTTTCCTGATAAGGTTTACTGATACAGCTCCCGCTTTTCGTAAGTGGTGTGCAACAGTTCGTGAGACTTATGGCCGTTGGGCTTGCCCAGATACTCTTCATAAATCTGCTTGATTTCGGGATTCTCGTGGCTCTTACGCAGCTTCTTGGAAGCGTCTTCGTCGTAGAGCGCCTTGGCGCGCAGGGGACGAATATCAGTCCAGTTGCGAATCTGAGAGGACACGATAGGCTGACCACCGCCATTAACGCAGCCGCCGGGGCAGCCCATGATCTCGATGAAGGTGTAGTTCTTTTCACCCTTCTTGACCATTTCAAGCAGTTCAGAAGCCTTGCCGGTGCTGCTGGCAACCGCCACATTCACATCCAGATCGCCGATCTTGACGCTGGCTTCCTTGATGCCGTCCATGCCGCGCACGGCGGTGAAGTTGACGTCTTCCAGCGTCTTTCCGGTGATCACTTCATACGCAGTACGCAGAGCAGCTTCCATCACGCCGCCGGTCGCGCCGAAGATCACGGCAGCACCGGTGCTTTCGCCCATCAGGCTGTCGAAGTCTTCATCGGGCAGATTGACGAAGTCGATACCGGCTTCCTTAATCATCCGGGCCAGTTCGCGGGTGGTGAGGACGTAGTCCACGTCCGCCATACCGTCATGACCCAATTCAGGACGATTGGCCTCAAACTTTTTAGCGGTGCAGGGCATCACGGAGACGACCACGATATCGCGGGGATTCAGATTCTCGCGCTCGGCGTAGTAGGTCTTGATCATCGCGCCGGTCATTTCGTGAGGAGACTTGCAGGAGCTCAAGTTCGGCAGGAATTCAGGATAGTAATGCTCGCAGAACTTGATCCAGCCGGGAGAGCAGCTGGTGATCATGGGCAGCACGCCGCCGTTAGTCACACGGTCGATCAGCTCGTTCGCTTCTTCCATAATGGTCAGGTCAGCGCCGAAGTCAGTGTCAAAGACCTTCGCAAAGCCAAGACGGCGCAGCGCAGCGGCCATCTTTCCGGTGACACTGGTGCCGATCGGTAGACCGAATTCTTCACCCAGCGCAGCGCGCACGGCGGGAGCGGGCTGCACCACAACGTGCTTGGTACCGTCAGCCAACGCGTCCCAAACGTCCGCGATAGCATCCTTCTCGGTCAGCGCGCCCACGGGACAGGCGGTGATGCACTGTCCGCAGTTGATGCAGGCCATCTGACCCAGCTTCAAGTTGAAGGGGCTTTCGATGGAGGTCTTGAAACCACGCATCACGGGGCCGATTACGCCCACCTTCTGCACGTTAGCGCAAGCGCCCACGCAGCGGCGGCACAGGATGCACTTGTTGTTGTTGCGGACGATGCTGTCGGAGCTGCTGTCCACTTCGTATTCATTGCGAGCACCGGCGAAGCGTTCGCTGTTCTCCACGCCCAGTTCCTTGCATAGAGTCTGCAGTTCGCAGTTTTCGCTGCGGACACAGGTCAGGCACTTCTTGTCGTGGTTGCTCAGAATGAGCTCCAGATTCATCCGGCGAGCTTCCCGGACGGCGGGCGTGTTGGTCTTCACAACCATGCCGGGGGTCACGGGCAGCACGCAGGCAGCCTGCAGGGTGCGTCCTCCACAGTCCACCACGCAGATACGGCAGTTGGCCGTCTCGTTGATGTCCTTGAGGAAGCAGAGGGTGGGGATTTTCACATTGGCTTTATGAGCCGCTTCAAGCACCGTCGAACCGGCAGGAACTTCTACCTGCACGCCGTCGATGGTGACGGGAATCATCTGTTCCATGGTTGATCCTCCTTAGGCAGAAATTAGTGCTTCTCGATCGCGCCAAAACGGCACTTTTCCATGCAGGCGCCGCACTTGAGGCACTTGGTGGTATCGATCTTATGCTGCTCCTTGACGGTACCGCTGATGGCACCCGCGGGGCAGACCTTGGTGCAGGCAGTACATCCACGGCACTTGCCGGTGATGACGTAGTTCAGCAGCTTCTGGCAGTGATGAGCCGGGCAGCGCTTCTCATAAATGTGCGCCTCATACTCATCACGGAAGTACTTGATGGTGGACAGCACAGGGTTGGGAGCCGTCTGACCAAGGCCGCACAAAGCGGTTTCCTTGATGTTCTTGCCCAGCGTTTCCAGCTTTTCGATATCGCCGGGTTCGCCCTTACCTTCCACAATGCGCTCCAGAATCTCCAGCATACGCTTGGTGCCGATACGGCAGGGAGTGCACTTGCCGCAGCTCTCGTCCACGGTGAAGTCCAGGAAGAAACGGGCGATGTCAACCATGCAGTTGTCTTCGTCCATGACGATCATACCGCCGGACCCCATCATGGAGCCGATAGCGGTCAGGGTGTCGTACTCGATCGGAATATCCAGCTGAGAAGCGGGAATGCAGCCGCCGGAGGGGCCGCCGGTCTGCACGGCCTTGAAGGCCTTGCCGTTGGGGATGCCGCCGCCGATATTGTAAATGATGTCGCGGAGCTTGGTGCCCATGGGGACTTCCACCAGACCGGTGTTGTTGATCTTGCCGCCCAGGGCGAAGACCTTGGTACCGGTGGACTTGGGGGTGCCGATGGAGGTGAACCAGTCAGCGCCGTTCAGGATAATCTGAGGAATGTTGGCAAGGGTCTCAACATTGTTGATGTTGGTGGGCTTGTCGAACAGACCGCGAACCGCAGGGAACGGGGGCTTGGGCTTGGGCTCGCCGCGTCCGCCCTCAATGGAGTGCATCAGAGCGGTTTCTTCGCCGCACACGAAAGCGCCGGCGCCCAGACGAATGAAGATATCAAAGTTGAAATCAGTGCCGAAAATATGCTCGCCCAGCAGGCCGTATTCGCGAGCCTGATCAATGGCGATCTGCAGGCGCTTCACAGCGATGGGATACTCGGCGCGGACATAGATATAACCGACGCTGGCGCCGATAGCGTAGCCGCCAATGGCCATAGCTTCCAACACCGCGTGGGGGTCGCCTTCCAGAACGGAACGATCCATGAAAGCACCGGGGTCGCCCTCGTCGGCGTTGCAAACCATGTACTTCTGGTCAGCCTTGGAAGCGGCGGCAAACTGCCACTTCTTGCCGGTGGGGAAACCAGCGCCGCCACGGCCGCGCAGACCGGACTTCAGCACTTCGTCAATAACCTGCTGAGGGGTCATTTCGGTCAGAGCCTTGCCCAGAGCGCGATAGCCGTCGAAAGCAATATATTCGTCGATGTTTTCGGGGTCGATACGACCGCAGTTCCGCAGAGCCAGACGCAGCTGGGGACGGTAGAAGTCGATATTTTCCAGCGTAGAGTGCTGTTCCTCGTCCGCCTTTTCCTTGTAGATCAGATGCTGCACGATACGTCCCTTGAGCAAGTGCTCCGAAACGATCTCGTCCACATCGTCCACCTTGATGCGGCTGTAGAAGGTGCCTTCGGGATAAACGATGACCACGGGGCCTGCTTCGCAAAGACCGAAGCAGCCGGTGCGGATCACTTTGACTTCCTTGTCCAGACCGTTTTTGGCGATCTGTTCTTCAAAGCGCTTGATCAGCTCGGCGGAGCCGCTGGACGAGCAGCCCGTACCGCCGCAAACAAGCACATGTGCGCGAAAAAGATCCATGTTTGTTCCTCCTTAGCGTATCCTTATTTGCCTTCGGCGGCGCCGATGGTGTACTCCGTCACAACACGGCCGTTCACGATGTGCTCGGCCACGATACGGCTGACCATCTCCGGGGTCACCTTCACGTAAGTAACCTTTTCCTTGCCCGGCAGGATCACATCCACCATGGGCTCCAGACGGCACATACCGATGCAGCCGGTCTGGGACACGGTAACGTTGTTCAGATTGCGGGTGCGAACTTCTTCCACGAACTTCAGCATCACGGGACGGGCGCCAGCCGCGATACCGCAGGTGGCCATACCGACGACAACGCGGATTTCGTCGCTGCCTTCCTTACGCATGGCGACCTTTTCCAGGGTCTTTTGGCGAATAGCTTCCAATTCGGCCAGAGATTTCATGGTAACACCTCCAAGATGGGTTTAAATTCTTCGTCAATGCTTTCCTTGATCCAAGCGCCGACATCCGGTTCATTCAGGCGAACGCCTCCAAGGGCCTGCCGGACGGCGCGGGTGTCGAACTCGGCTGCTGCATCCGGCGCATGCGCCGTAAACAGAAAATCGGGCGTATCCGGATTCAGAAGAACAAGGGTATAAAGCGAGTCGCAAAGCTCGCCCATGGGGATGCAGTCGATATTTCGCAGATCAAAACTGGCGCTGATGACGGTGCCCTTTCCCACTTCGCTCTCAAGGGAGAAAGAACCTCCGGCAGCTTCCGCACTCTGCTTGAGCATCGGGATTCCGAGGCCCACCCGGCGCGTGGTGCGCGTGGTGGTAAAGGGGTCTGTGACCCTCGCCAGAAACTCCGGGCTCATGCCGCAGCCGTTGTCCTTTACGGTAAAGGTAAGGATGCCGTCCGGACTCCTCACAAAGGAAACGGCAATCAGCTTTGCTCCTGCCTTAATGCTGTTCTGGACGATGTCCAGAACATGCATGGATAAATCGCGCATCGCCTTTTCTCCCCGTCAGGCCTTGTAGGTAGCCAGAATACCGGGGATTTCGTCCGGCGTCAGACGGCCGTACACTTCGTCGTTGATCATCATGACCGGGGCCAGACCACACGCGCCAAGGCAACGGGTCGCCTGAATGGTGAACTTGCCGTCCGCCGTGGTGCGGCCCACGTCGATCTGAAGTTCTTCCACCAGCTTGTCCAGCACTTTCTGAGAACCCTTGACGTAGCAGGCAGTGCCAAGGCAAACGCCGCACACATACTGGCCCTTGGGTTCCAGAGAGAACTGAGAATAGAACGTGGCGACACCGTAAACTTCGCTCAACGTCTTTCCCAGTCCGTCAGCAATGATTTCCTGCACGTCCACCGGAACGCAGCCGAAGATGGCTTGGGCTTCCTGCAATACAGGCATCAAACCGCCCTTCTGGCTTTTGTGCTCCTCGATGACACTTGCCAGCTTTTCATACTTTTCGTTATGATTGGACATGGCAACCGAGACCTCCTCATTTTTTTCTGCAAACAACGTACACTCCATGAATGTACAAGGCTTATATATTTTAGCACATACCCCTTCAAATTGCACGTATTTTTCTCCGAGAACGACAATTTTTTATGAATCCCGACTTTTTTCCCATGAAAGGCCCTGAAATTTGTGCAATATTGACTGAAATACACCCTGCGCGCTTTTTTCTTCCACGTCCAGATAAAATCGCGGCTCTTTCAAAGCGTCCAGCCGATGAGCGTCCGAAGAATGGAGCTGAAAACGCCCCTTCGTTGCATAAGCCGGGCATTCCACATCCGGGTAGACCTCGATCACCGGGTGCTCGGGCAAAAACGGCATCAGGCCAAGCGCGCCGATCATACCGTTGCTGCCGCGATTGATATGCGCCGGAACCGGCACTCCGCCGTAATGAAGCACCAGCGCACACACTGCCTCTACCGTCAGGTCAGTCGCATTGATGAGCAGCTTTTCCAGCGTACCGACCGTCTGATCCTCTTCCCCCACGATCCACTGATTTCCAAACAGAGACGGCTCGTTCCGTATGTTCGGCAGGTGAGCGTAAACTTCTTCCCCTGCGCCAAGCGCCGCCTCCAGAGAAGGGAAATACCCCAGAATATGCACGTCCTCTTTGCTGGAAATTTCCATTCCGGGCAGCACGGCGACCCCGTATTCCTTCCCGGCGGCGATTGCTTGCGGCAAATTCAATGCGGTGTTGTGATCGGTCAGCGCAATCGCGTCCAAGCCCAGCACTTTCGCCATCCCCACCAGATTCCATGGGGTCATTTCATCATCCCCGCAGGGCGACAGGCAGCTGTGAATGTGCAGGTCGTAGGAAATCTCCATTTCAGTTCACCGGGGGAGCGATCCCCGCCTGATTCATCATGCCGCAGACCTCATAGGCGGTCTTATCTGTGGAGAGCACCGGCAGACCTTCTTCCTTTGCCTTTGCTAGCGTTGCTTCCTCGGGCTGAACGTCCTCCACCAGAATGACGCAGGCCATTTCCATCAAAACAGCCACGGCGATCACATTCACATGAGACTGCACCGTGCACCAGCCCATTCCCTGCTTGCCGTGAGCCAGTACCCAGCTGAGCAGGTCGCAGCTGTAGCCGCAGCTGATCTCCGTTTCCAAATTTTCTTCTCCGCTCAGCACCTTCGCGCCGAGTTTTTCCGCCAATTTTCTGACCTTCATTGCGCTTCTCCCCTATTCTCGTGTGGTTTTGGCCAGCTCCACCATCTTCTGGGCCATGATTTTCAGCTGATCCTTCAAAATATGGATACAGTCCATCTGCGTACAATAGCCGCGGACAATATCCTCCGCAAAGGTGCGGCAGGTGGGGCTTCCGCAGCTTCCGCAGTCGTACCCAGGCAGCTTGCGGACGATGGCTTCCATTTCTTCCATCTTCCGCATGGCCTCCACCAGATCGTCGTCCAGCTTCATGACGCTGTTGGGCGTAACGCTGCGGTCGGTGTAGAGGTTAAATTTATTCAGATAGGACGATTCTACCGCCGCATCCGGGTGGGTCTGGTCGCATCCCCCCATCAGGGCGCGGATGGCGTTGCGGGCGACGTAGTTGTTCTCAAATGTCAGCGGGCCGCCCACGCAGCCGCCGGTACAGGCCGCACCCTCGAAGAACATCAGATTGCGCAGCTTGTTGTTCTCGATCTCCTCCAGCACTCGAATCACGTTTTCAATACCGTCCACCGCCATGCTGTTCTCCGGGCAGACGGCGGACGCTTCTCCGCCGCTGTTGGCCCAGCCCACGCCGTAGGCCGTGGAGGCGGAACGTCCCACATGGAAGTTCAGATTTTTCATCCGGCTGGCCAGAAGGCCGTAAATTTCGATCATGGAAATCGCCCCATCCAGCGCCGAATGGGAAATGGTCATCGGATTTCGGATGGCCGTCACCTTGGCGGCGCAGGGGGTGATGAAGAAACAACCGACTTCTTTGGGATCCACCCGGTTTTTCTTGCAAAATTCGCTCCGCGCCACCATAGCAGCCACTTCCATGGGCTGCCGGATGTCCGCAATATGGGAGATCAGCTCCGGGAAACGTACCCGGATCAGCCGAACGATTACCGGGCAGGCCGAAGAAATCACTGGGTACCGATCCGGCGTCAGGCTGCGCATATTTTCCCGAAGGGCACGTGTCACGATGTCCGCTCCCGCAGCCACCTCGTACACGTCGTCAAAGCCAATGCGCAAAAGCCCCTCCAAAATCTGTTCCCGGCTGATCTGCCGCTTGAACTGACCGTACAGCGACGGCGCGGGAAGCGCGATTTTGTATTTGAACTGTTCAATGACGGAAAGTGGGTCGGTCTGGGCGTATTTGGCGTGATGGTCGCATACGCGGATGCATTCGCCGCAGTCGATGCAGCGTTCGTCGATGATATGCGCCCGACCGCCGCGCACCCGGATGGCCTCAGTGGGACAGCGCTTCAGGCAGTTAGTACATCCCATACATTTTTCCCGATCCAGGCGAACCGAGTGAAACTTGCTCTCGTTCATGGCCGTGTCCTCTTCCATTTCGTCCGCAGCAATCAGGCGATTCGAAAGCCCATATGAATGGTCGTACCTTCGCCCAACCTGCTGGTGATTTCAAAGCTGTCGGCGTTTCGCTTCATATTCGGCAAACCCATGCCCGCGCCAAAGCCCAGATCACGCGCTTCCTCGCTGGCGGTGGAGAAGCCTTCCTGCAGGGCCTGACCGATATCGGCAATCCCCGGCCCTACGTCGCGGGAGATCAGCCGAATTTCCTCCGGCGTCATTTCCATGACCAGCTGACCGCCCTGACTATGAATGATCAGGTTTAGCTCCGCCTCGTAGCTGGCAACGGCGATTCGGCGTAGAATCGTGCTGTCCACGCCCATCTGCTTCAGCTTGCGCTTAATGCTGGCGGACGCGTCGCCGGCGGACTCATAAGCCGAGGCCTGCACATCGTAGCTGTCTCTGTATAAACGCTCTGCCATGATCTTTCTCTCTTTCGTCAATCATTTCGCGCCGGTGCGCACGTCGGTGCCGCGGATGCCGGCCTGATACAAAAGGCCGCAGGTCGTAAAATTGGTGTGCTGGGTGCACAAAACCACAATGCCCAGCTCTCTGGCCTCTTCCAGCACCGCGTCTGGCGGAATTTTCCCGCGGGCAAATACCACGCAGTGAATATCCAGCATTTCTGCCGTGCGCATCACATGAACGTTGGTCAGGCCGGTGATCAGGATGGACTTGTCCTTGACGAAGGCGAGGACGTCGCTCATCAGGTCGCTGCCGCAGGCCGTGCGAACCTCCTCGTCCAGCTGTTCCTCTCCGCAAAGGACTTTCGCATCCAGAATCGTCAACAGGTCCCGGATCGTAATCATATTTTCCCTCCTAAGTGTTTCTCATTTCGCCGGTAAGCTCCAATAAAAGGCGAATGGACTGAAGCGTCTGGTACTTGATCTGCCGGCTGAGGGTCGCATTGCTTTCCTGTCCGGTCTTTTCTCGGGCAAAGGCGGCATAGTCCTGAAACAATGCGATCAACCGTTCGACCGCCGTGTTTCTCGGAGCGGCGAAGCGCTGCTCCATCCGCAGGGCGACCAGCTCCACCTGCTCCCGCAGCGTGTTCAGTTCCGTCACAGCTTCCGCCGGGGTGATTTCCTGCCGATCCAGCGTTTCACTGATGCGCTCCATCTGGCGAATCAGCTCTTCTGCGTGAAGAAACGCCGCTTCCAAAATCTCGATCTGCCCCTTCATGCCTGTCATTCGCAGAGAAAGAGCCGGTACGCTGATCTCATACAGATAGCTGTCCACATCGTGCTGCTCCCTGAGTTGCTGCCGCACCGCCTGGGCATCTTCTTTTTCAGGGTAGACGGCAGCCAGCACACGGTAGCGCTCGTCCTGCCATACATACCCGGCGGCTCCCCGACGCTGAAATTGCTCGGCCAGCTGACAGGCAGCTTCTTCCGTTTCGAACGCGCCCAACTGCAAGGCGTACCACACGGAACCATTCAGCGTGATCTCCTGTGTTTCCCGTGTTTCGTCAAAGGCGGCGTCCAGCGGGATGGGGCTGGGCGTGGCAACCGTTTGAATCACCGCGTCGCCTCCGCTGCGGGCAGCTACGCCGGAAAACAAAATCACCGCCGATAAAAACAAAAGAGAATAGCTGACCCATTTGGCCGGTTTTCTTTCGCTGGGATAAACCCGTCTTTTCCCCTGCATTTTCATCCCTCCCGCGCGTCTGCACGGCAAGTTATGCATGAGAAAAAACATTTATACCAGACTTCCTTATCTGGTTCGCATTCTTCGTTCTGATAAGTATTATATCGAATACCGAAGAAAGATGCAAGTACCGTATGCAAAAGAAAGATTTTGCTAACTTCTTTGCATTTGCTCACGCCCATGTTATACTGTTTTCAGCCCTCTTTTTTGGCTGAAAAACCGCAAGGAGATAGAAAAATGATCTACCATCTCGACACGATCCCGGTATGGGAAGCGATGGAAAAAGAAACGCCCTGCCCGTTCTGCGCCCTGTACGAACGCATGGAACAGCAGGAGGTAGAGCGCAGTCTGGGCGGCAGCGTGATGGAACCCGATACCCGCATTCGGGTCAACGAAACGGGCATTTGCGCCCGGCACCACCAGCAGCTTTTCGGGATGCAGAACCGGCTTGGGCACGCGTTGCTAACGGATTCCCATTCCAAGGAGCTGCTGAAAAAACTGGAAAAATTGGAAAAACAGGCGGAGAATCTGCCGAAACGTAGTCTTTTCAGCAAGCGTACCGAAGAGGACGAGCTTGCCGCGGCGCTGCGGACGTTGAGCAGCGGTTGTGTCATCTGTGAAGGGATCGACAGCCACATGAAGCGCTATCTCTATACCTTCGTGCATCTCTGGAAAACAGACGCAGCCTTTGTCAAAAAATGGGAAGCTTCCAATGGACTGTGTCTCCCTCACGCCGCCGACCTTCTGGAAATGGCCAGTCAGAGCCTGAGCGGGGAAAAATACCGTCAGTTCGCCTTCTCCGTGCTTTCGGGGGTACGCCGCGCGCTGGAAACCGACGAGAAGGATCTGGAATGGTTCACCCTGAAATTCGACTACCGTAACCAGTCCAAACCCTGGGGCAACAGCCGCAATGCGTTGGAACGCACGGCGAACCGCCTGCGGGGCCGCTGCATCGTCACGGGCGAGAAAGAGACAACCAAATAATAAGCCCTTTTTTTCGGAAATATCAAACCGTCCTTCCCATTTCGGAAGGACGGTTGTTGTTATGCTTCGGTATTTTCTTCCGGCTGATAACGTTCCAGCAGAACGCCGCTTTCTTCAAAAAACTTTCGGGAAAAATCATCAGGATAGCCTTCCTGATACACGACCCGACGGATGCCGGTATTGATAATCATTTTAGCGCAGATGGAGCAGGGCTGATGGGTACAGTAAAGCGTCGCACCGTCGATCGCCAGTCCCAGCTTGGCCGCCTGCAAAATGGCGTTCTGTTCGGCATGAATGGCATAGCAGATTTCTGTGCGAGTGCCGGAGGGAATGTTCAGCTTGTCCCGCAGGCATTCGCCCCGTTCCTTACAGGTCAAAAGTCCGGCGGGCGCGCCGTTGTAGCCGGTCGTCAT
Organism: uncultured Eubacteriales bacterium; assembly: GCA_900548145.1. Classification (GTDB taxonomy): domain Bacteria; phylum Bacillota; class Clostridia; order Christensenellales; family Aristaeellaceae; genus Limiplasma. The sequence goes on from URJB01000001.1 coordinate 196,504, forward strand.
GATCCGCTTATCCTTCACGATGACTGCGCCGATCTTTCGCCCCTGTCGGTAACAGCTAGACCATTCGGAGATCAGCCAAGCCATTTTCATAAACCGATGATCCCAGCGATCCATGGGTATCCCTCCCTTATTGGAGGAAGTTTAACACAGAATGGGCGGAAACGCAACGAAAATGTTTCAATCTTCCCGTCCGTCCAGCCACCAGCTGGGATCGGCTTCCAACCTCGTTAGAATACAGGGAGCCTGCAGCGCCGCCGCACACTCCTGTGCCAGTCGGGTGCGCTCCGGCGTATCGCATTGGTTCAGCACCACCACAAAGCGGCTGTCTACCCGTTTATGCAGACCGTCGTTGCTTTCCAGAACCTTCGCCACATCCTCCGGGGTCGCCGTGTCCAAGGGCGTTTTATGCACCAGAGCGGCATAGCGTTCCGCCCGATGGGCCGCTTCCGCGATAGGCCGCTGCAGTCCGCTCATTCCCGCCATGGCAATGACCAGACTTTCCCCGCCCAGCAGATAGGGTTCTTTTTCGTTCGGTGCTTTCAGCGGAAGCCCATGAGAGCCGTCCGCTTCCACCAGCACATAGTCCGCCATTTCCAATAGCGGCTCCAAAGGCACTTCAGGCATTGCCAGCTTGTCGCGCTCTGCGTAGCTGGCGACGCACAGCACCCGTTCCTCCTCAAAAGCCTGCCGCATTTCAGAAACGCGCGGATTAATCAGACATGGGCATTGCGGCGGATGGATGCGGGTGGTCGTCAAGCGAAGCACCTTTCCCGGCAGCTGAAGCGACAGTTCGTCCAGCAGCCGGGTCTTTCCCCCGCCGCCCACAACAGACGTGATGCCCCGGGGAATCTTCAACGCTTCATAAAGCTTCGTCATTTGCATATCCTCTCTTGCTTTTTACAGGATGCTATGGCGGGCAAACACAGGAAAAGCCCGCTTACTGCTTCATAGGAGCTTTTCTTTTGCCCTGACCGATGGTTATTGTTATCATAGCACAGCCGATTTTAGTTTTCAATATTTTTCTGATTTATGATAAAAGCAGCCGTAAACGACATTTTATGAAGCTTACAGAAAATGTTACGATTCCATCATTGTGTTTTTACAGGTTTCATGCTATAATTTAATGGTCAAAGACGGTCAAATTATCTTTGACGTTCTCTGGGAAAGGAGGGTCGCGTATGCGGCTCAGTGATACGATCGAGCAATTTATCAAAACAATGTTAGTGGAGGAAACACAGGAAATCGAGCTGAAACGAAATGAATTGGCCGAATATTTCAACTGTGCTCCCTCTCAGATCAACTATGTGCTTTCTACCCGCTTTACCCCGGATCACGGCTACATCATCGAAAGTCGGAGAGGCGGCGGCGGATGCATCCGCATTTTTCGGATGAAGCAGAGTACCGGCGAACAGCTTTTGTATCTGATCCATGAACGGATCGGCGATTCCATCGATGCGGTCTCTGCCAATCATCTGATTCAGCAACTCAGCGAGCGCAAGGCCATTACCGCAGGGGAAGCCGCCATCATGCGGGCGGCGATCTCGCCGCAGGCGCTCAGTCTGCCGGTAACGGCGCAGATGAAAGATGCTCTGCGGGCTAAAATTCTGAAAAGTATGCTGATGGAGGTCGCTCATAAAGGAGCGACCGCACAGCCCTGAGGCGGCCAGCCCAAAAGGAGGGAACAACCATGCTTTGTGAAGAATGCCAAAAGAATGAAGCGGCTTTCTCCGTGACGATCACTTCTGGCGGCGAAACGACCACCCGTCATTTGTGTGGTGAATGTATGCAGAAAATGGAAGTAAGCCTGACCGGCGGTGATATTTCTGGCTTTTTGAGTTCTCTTTTGTCGATTTTGAGCCAATCGGCGGAGGAAACCGACGACAGCCCGGTTTGCAGCGGATGCGGGATGCATTATTCCGCTTTTGAGCGGACGGGACGGCTTGGCTGCGCTCAATGCTATCATGATTTTGCGGAGCAGCTGCGACCGGTTCTGCAGCGAATCCACGGCAATATTCAGCACGAGGGCCGCAAACCCGCCCACTGGGAAAATACGCCCGAGCAACCGGTACTGTCGCCCACGGAGCAAAAGCGGGAAGAACTTCGGCAGAAAATGGAAGAAGCCGTGGCTGATGAGAACTTCGAGGACGCGGCAAAATATCGAGACGAGCTTCGGACGTTGGAGGCACAGGAAGCTTCCGAAGCCTCCGAAAAGGCGACCGAAAATGACGAGAAGGGAGAGATTCGTCTGTGAGCGAATGTCCGAATGCGATCGCCGTTTCGGGGCGCATCCGTCTGGCGCGGAATTATCCCGATCTCCCCTTTTCCAGCATGGAACGGCCCGAGGACGCGGAAAGCTGCATCCAGCGGGCCAGTCAGGCCATGCATACCGGCACGGATGAAATCTATACCCTGCATTTGCTCCGTACTATGACGCCGACCGACCGAATGTCCTTGGTGGATGCCCATCTGATCAGCCGTGATCTGCTTAAGCACAGCGCCATTGGCGCGGCGCTGATCCGACAGGATGAAAAAGTCAGCATCATGATGAATGAAGAAGACCACCTGCGGATTCAATCGCTGTCTCCCGGGAATCATTTAAGTGAAGCGGCGGAGGAAGCGTTCCGTGCAGAGGAAATTTTGGAAGGAAGCGGCGGATTCAGCTTTGACCCTCAGCTTGGCTATCTGACCTCCTGCCCCACCAACACCGGGACGGGACTGCGCGCGTCGCTGATGCTCCATCTGCCTATGCTTACCCGCTTCAAGCAGATGGGCAACGTCAATCAGAGCGTAGCCAAGCTGGGACTGACCATGCGCGGCATCTACGGCGAGGGCAGCGAAGCGCTGGGCGACCTTTATCAGGTCAGCAACCAGATCACGCTGGGCCGCCGGGAAGAAGACATCATCGACGCGGTCACCGCCGTGGGCAAGCAGCTGATCGACATGGAAAGCAAGCTGCGGGAGCGCTGCCGCACCCAGCAGAAGGCGAAAGTGGAAGACACGCTTTGGCGCAGCTACGGTGCGCTGCGCTACGCTGTCCTCATGAACGAGAAAGAGTTCATGCAGCATTGGAGCAACCTGCGTCTTGGCAGCGCCATGGGCATTCTGCCTGCGCCGCTTTCTGTTTCCGACGATCTTTTGTCCACCGCGCAGGACGCACACGTAAAGCAATACGCGCAGCGGAACCAGCTAGAACTCCCCGTGGAGCAGACACGCTGTCTGCTGCTGCAGGAGAAGCTGAAACCGTCTGAAATCCATTCATAACAGGAGGAACCTTATGCCTATTTTTGGAAGATTCACCCAGCGTGCTCAACGGGCCGTAGCCGCGGCGCAGCAGGCCGCCGTTTCGCTGCATCAACCCTACGTGGGCACCGAACATCTGCTGCTGGGTCTGCTGAAGGAACCCGGCGATCTCATTACCCAGCTTTTGCCGGAGAATGTTAATTACACTACCGTGTATGAGCGTATCCATGCCATTTTGGGTGAAGGGACCCGTCAGGGCGGCGGGATGCTGGAACTGACTCCTAGGAGTAAAAAAATTCTGGAAAGCAGCATTCTGGAAAGCCGCCGTCTGGGCCACAGTTATGTGGGCACCGAGCATTTCTGGCTGGCCTTGCTGCGTGAGGGCGAAGGAGTTGCGATTACCCTGCTCCGGGACATGGGCGTGAACCCGCAGGAATTGCAGAAGCAAATTCTCGAAAGCCTGAAAAACAATCAGCCTGACGGCGAAAACTCACAGCCGGGACAAGATGGCGAAGCGCGAAGCGAAAGCGACAATCCCCTTGAAAAATATAGCCGCGACCTGACTAAAGCGGCGCAGAATGGCGAACTGGATCCTGTGGTGGGGCGCACGACCGAGATCGAGCGTATCATGCAAATCATGAGCCGCCGCACCAAAAATAACCCGGTGCTGATCGGCGAACCGGGCGTGGGCAAAAGCGCCGTCATCGAGGGCCTGGCGCAGCTGATCGTGGCCGGGAAAGTGCCGGAGACCCTGACAGGCAAACGGATCCTTTCTCTGGATCTAGGCAGCATGATCGCCGGAAGCAAATATCGCGGCGAATTTGAGGAACGCCTGAAGGATACCATTCAGGAAGTCCACAAACAGGGCAACGTGATCCTGTTTATCGATGAATTCCATACCATCATCGGAGCAGGCAAGGCAGAAGGCAGCATGGATGCGGCCAACATCCTCAAGCCCGCGCTGGCCCGCGGTGAGCTGCAGTGCATCGGCGCTACCACCATCGACGAATATCGGAAGAACATCGAAAAAGATGCGGCGCTGGAACGCCGTTTCCAGCCGGTCATGGTAGGCGAACCTACTGCTGAGGAAGCGCTGGCTATTCTGAAAGGGCTTCGGGATCGCTATGAGGCGCACCACAAGGTCAAGATTACCGATGAAGCGCTGGAGGCCGCCGTCAGCCTGTCCGACCGATATATTGCCGACCGTTTTCTGCCGGATAAAGCCATCGACTTGATGGACGAGGCCGCCTCCCGCGTCCGTCTGCACAGCTTCACCGCGCCGCCCGATGTGAAGGAGCAGGAGGAACGGCTGAAAGCGTTACAAAACGAGAAGAAAGAAGCCATTGCCCATCAGGACTTTGAAAAAGCAGCCGGTCTGCGGGACGAAGAACGGGCCTTGAAAGAAGAAGTGGCGCAGAAGCGGGCTGCGTGGGAGCAGCGCAAGAGTGCGACCCACGATGTAGTCACCGAAGAAGACATCGCTCAGATCGTCGCCAGCTGGACGGGCATCCCGGTCAAAAAAATGACGGAAGACGAGGGTCAGCGGCTGCTCCACATGGAGGAGCTGCTCCACCAGCGGGTGGTCGGCCAAGACGAAGCCATCAGCGCCGTCAGCCGGGCCCTTCGCCGGGCCAGAGCGGGTCTGCAGGATCCAAAGCGCCCCATCGGTTCCTTCATTTTCCTGGGGCCCACCGGCGTTGGCAAGACCGAACTGTGCCGGGCGCTGGGCGAAGCCATGTTTGACGATGAAAACGCTGTTATCCGCATTGATATGAGCGAATACATGGAGAAACACAGCGTATCCCGACTGGTGGGTTCTCCTCCCGGATACGTGGGCTATGAAGAAGGCGGCCAGCTGACCCAAAAAGTCCGCAACAAGCCCTACAGCGTCGTGCTTTTCGACGAGGTAGAAAAGGCCCATCCTGATGTGTTCAACATCCTTTTGCAAATTCTGGACGATGGCCGTCTCACCGACAGCAATGGCCGTGTGGTGAATTTCAAAAACACCATCATCGTCATGACCTCCAACGCCGGGGCCAGCAGCATCAACAACAGCCGCACGCTGGGCTTCGGCGGAACGGTGGAAACCGCCCGGGACTACGAAGCCATGAAAGAACGGGTCATGCACGAGGTCAAAGACCTGTTCCGCCCGGAATTTATCAACCGTATCGACGACCTGATCGTGTTCCACGCGCTGGAGCCGGATGACATCCACAAGATCACCGAACTGATGCTCAAAACCGTCAGCAAGCGGCTGAGCGAGCGCGGCATTCATCTCCACTACGATGGGGAGGTCATTGACCTGCTGGCTCACGATGGCTACGACCCCGCCTATGGCGCTCGTCCCCTGCGCCGCACCATTCAGCGGGCTGTAGAGGACGCTTTGAGCGAGGAGATCATCGCCGGGCATATCGCTTTGGGCGACGATGTACGGCTCTATGTGAACGGCGACCATAAAATCGGCTTTGAAAAAATGGTTCAGCCAAAAAACGCCGTTTTCCCTGCGGTAACAGAATAAACAGCTTGACCTCTTTGCCTCTGTGCGACCCGGCGCAGAGGCTTTTTTTGAAAAAAGCCCTGCCAAAAACTAAATTTTACAAAATGCCGTTTTCAATTTGAAAAAGCTATGATATAATCTACCATCATGCGGCTTTGGCCGCACACGTTAAGGAGGAGTTTCTTTGGACGGCGACCCCATAGGCAGTCAATTGTTGTTGCAGCTGGTTCTGATCCTGATCAATGCATTCTTTGCCGCAACGGAAACGGCTGTCGTTTCTCTCAATGAAAACAAAATCAAAAAGCAGGCCGAAAGCGGAGACGCAAAGGCCGTACAAATGCTGAAAATGGTAGAGTCCCCCACAAAATTTCTTTCTACCATTCAGGTTTGTATTACCCTGAGCGGTTTTCTGGCCAGCGCCTTTGCAGCCGACCGCTTTGCGTCCATGATGGCGCAGGCGCTGCATAATGCTGGCTGGACGTTCGTCTCTCTGAATGCGCTGAACAATATCTGCGTGATTCTGATCACGCTCATTCTCAGCTACTTCATGATCGTTCTGGGGGAACTGACGCCCAAACGGATCGCCCTGCAGAATCCTGAAAAGGTCGCCTCCTTTTCCTGCGGCGTGATTCGTGTGGTTTCCGTGATCTTTACACCGATCGTCTGGCTGCTGTCCGTCAGCACCAATGGAATGCTGCGCCTGTTCGGCATCAATCCGCACGATTCCGGCGAGGAAGTCACGGAGGAAGAGATCCGCATGATGGTCGATATCGGCAGCGAGAGCGGCGCGATCGAGCAGGACGAGCGGAACATGATCGAAAACATTTTCGAATTTAACAACATGACCGCCGCCGATGTGATGGTTCACCGCATCGATGTAATCTCCATCCACGTGGACGACACCCGGGAGGAAATTCTCAAGGTCATCAAAGAAAGCGGCCTGAGCCGTTTCCCGGTTTACGACAGCGACATCGACGACGTGATCGGCATTCTCAACACCCGTGATTTTCTGCTCAACGCTCAGTCCAGCCACCCCAAAACGGTGCGGGAGCTGCTGCGCTCCGCCTATCTGGTACCGGAGACCGTTCCGGCGGACACGTTGTTCAGCAATATGCAGAAGCAGAAGATTCATCTGGCCGTTGTGGTGGATGAATACGGCGGCATGAGCGGTATCGTGACCATGGAGGATCTTCTGGAAGAAATCGTTGGCAACATCTACGACGAATTTGATCCTTCCGAAGAAAACGAGATCGAACAGCTGGGCGAAAATCTCTGGCGGGTGGACGGTTCCGTTGATCTGGACACGCTTTCTGACGCGCTCCATGTGGAACTGCCGTTGGAAGAAGAATACGACACGCTGGGCGGTATGGTATTCAGCACCTTCTCCAGCATCCCGGAGGATGGAAGTACACCGTTGGTGGAGATCAACGGGCTGAAAATTCAGGTGGAAAAAATTTGCGATCATCGTGTGGAATCCGCGCTGGTCAGCAAGCTGGAACCGAAACCGGTGCAGGAAGAGGAACAGGAAGAAGAATGAAATACAAACATCTTTTCTGGGACTTTGACGGGACTCTGTACGATAGTTATCCGCAGATATTGAATGCGATAGAACAGACGTTTCGCTCGTTTTCTTTGCCGGTGCCGTCGAAAGATGAGTTGCTTCGGGAAACGAAAGTCTTGGTTTCTCGTGCACTGTCGACCTACGGCGGCAACATTCCGCAGGACGAACTGATGACCCGTTTTCAGAGCTATCACCATGCGATCGCCTCTTTTCCCCTTTATGAAGGGACGGCCAGCTGCCTAAAAACACTGCATTGCAACGGAATAAAGCACTATCTGTATACGCATCGAAGCCTGACCGCCAAAAAGCAGCTGGAGCAGGACGGACTTTGGCCGCTGTTCACCGACTACGTTACCTCCGAGGACGGCTTTCCCATGAAGCCCGCGCCTGACGCGCTGCTTGCATTGATGAAGCGGAACGGTTTAGACCCATCGGAATGTGTCATGATCGGTGACCGGGAAATCGACGTTCAAAGCGGGTATAACGCAGGAATGGACGGAATCCTTTTTGACCCCGAGAACTTTTACCCGAACTGCCACGCCGAAAAGCACGTTCGTTCTATGGATGAACTGTGCAGCTGGATTTTAGAAAAGTAAAAGATCATACGAAGAAAGCGGAGAATGAAATCCATCATTCTCCGCTTCTTTTGATTGCTCACTTATTTTTTCTTACCGAGTCCAAGTCCCTTGAGAAGTTCGTTAGTCAGTTTGTTGGTCACTGTCCGGGTGGCGCTGTTGATGGCAGTGTTCTTCACACGGCCCAATACGCTGTTATTGGCACGGGCACGTTCGGCGCGTTCTTCGCGCAGTTCGTCGTTGCGCTGGCGACGCTCCGCAGCTTCTTCTTCTTTGGCCTTACGGGCAGCTTCCCGTTCCGCCTTTTCCTGAGCAGCTTGGGCTTCCTTGGCCGCTTTTGCGGCCGCCTTGGCTTCTGCTTCGGTCTGAACCGGCACGTACTGGCCGGTAGCGGGATTATAAGCCAGCGTCATCTGCTTCTGCACATAGCCGCCGGTGGTCGGATCCAGCACCAGCACATTCTGCGTAATGACCTGCGCCTGAGCGGCAGGCTGCTGCATCACGGTCTGCTGAACTGGCTGCGCCACAGGTTGCTGCATTACGACCGGCTGTTGAGCTGCGTACTGCACGGGAACCTGCTGCACGGGCGTATAAGGCTGCTGGGCATATTGCTGTACTGGCACGTAGGGCTGCTGCTGAGGAACCTGTTGTACGTATTGCTGGGGTGCATACTGTACGGGCTGGGCCGTCTGATCGGCCTGCATGGGGATCTGCGGGTTGTTGTTCTGGTTTTCCATCATCTCAGGCTCCTTTTGAATATATTGTCCTGTGAGCGGATCATAAACCACGGTACGGGAACCGGCCGGAACTGCCGTCTGGGCGTTCAGCTGCGCCAGAAATTCATTCATATCATCGATAAAGATGGGACCGCTCGGCTGCTGCGGTTCTTCTTTCTGGCTTTCTTCCTGTTCCTTCATCAGGATCGCATAGGCGCCTTCCATGACGATCGGCAGATCATATCGTCCTGCCATGGGACTGCTTTCGATCACCTCGGCGCGCTTCTCGGCTGAAATAGCTCCCATGCTGCTTTGAGGCGGCAGAACCGTCGCCCGCTGCACAACGCCGGGCGCGCCGTATTCATCCAGAAAGGAAATCAAGGCCTCGCCGGTTTTCAGTTCGGAAATGGCACTTTCCGTATCAAATTCCGGGTTGACCCGGAAGGTTTGCGCCGCCACCTTGACCGCCTTCTGATCCAGCGGCGTGAAGGCACGTAAGGCGTGCTGCACACGGTTTCCCAGCTGTCCCAGAATACTCATGGGAACGTCGGAGGGATTCTGCGTAATAAAATACACGCCAACGCCCTTGGAACGAATCAGGCGGACAACCTGCTCCACTTTTTCCATCAGCTGCTTGGAGCAGTCGTTAAAAAGTAGATGCGCCTCATCGAAGAAAAAGACCATCAACGGTTTTTCCAGATCGCCTCGTTCCGGCAGCAGCTCATAAAGGCGGCTCAGCATCCACAGCAGGAAGGTGGAATACATCAACGGACTCAAGAACAGCTTATCGCAAGCTAAAATGTTGATGTAGCCCTTGCCGTTTTCGTCCGTCCTCATCCAATCGGAAATCTGCAGGGACGGTTCACCGAAGAAGCAATCGCCGCCTTGATCCTCCAAAACGGCCACGGCGCGCTGGATGGCTCCGATGCTGGCCTTGGAAACATTACCGTAATGCAGCGTATACCGGCTGGCATTCTCGCCCACATAGGCCAGCATGGCTTTTAGGTCCTTCACCGTGTACAGAGGCAAGCCTTCGTCCGCCGCTACCCGGAAAAGAATATTCAGCACCCCGGACTGGGTCTCGTTCAGGTTCAGCATCCGGGAAAGCAGCAACGGCCCCATTTCGCTAATTGTTGCCCGTACAGGATGACCCTGCTCGCCATACACGTCCCAGAACACCGTCGGGTAGGTTTCTGTCCGAAATGCCGATACGCCTGTTTCCATCAGCCTTTTGCCGATTTTTTCACTAACGGTTCCGGGGATTACCATGCCGCTCAAATCACCCTTGATATCCCCCATGAACACCGGCACACCCATATCGGAAAAGCCCTCGGCGATCACCTTTAATGTAACGGTTTTTCCCGTGCCGGTAGCGCCTGCGATCAATCCATGGCGATTCGCCATTTGAGGCAGAAGAAATACGGGCTTGTGGCTGCTGTCCGTGGCCACCCAGATTTTTCCATCGTAAAGCATTCCACCACAGCCTCCTGTCTTTTGTCTTATTTTACAACGCTGCGCTTGACTTCGTCAAGGGAAAACGCTGTTTTTGTCACTTGACTCCCATAACGGAATACACTGGGATATGAGAAAAACGCTGTTTTTTCTCAAGGGCAACAAAGGAGGACAGGAAAATGAAAAAAACGCTGGCAGACCTGCTGCCCGGCGAACGCGCCGCTGTGCTCAAATTGAATCTCACAGGGCGCTTGCGCAGGCGGCTGATGGATATAGGGCTGATCGAAGGGACGGAAGTGGAATGCGTTGGAATCAGTCCCTTGGGCGACCCAAGCGCATATCTGATCCGGGAAACTGTTGTGGCTATCCGTCACAGCGACGGCCAGGGAGTCTTGATTGGCTAAAAACAGACGAAAGGCGGAATGCCCAGATGGGATTGAACGTGCAGCGGCGCGGCTTCCAAAAAGGCGGCGAAAAACCGTCTTTTGTCATTGCCGTAGCCGGAAACCCAAACGTGGGAAAAAGTACGCTTTTTAACGCGCTGACAGGGATGAATCAGCACACCGGCAACTGGCCGGGCAAAACGGTGGGCAGTGCCAGAGGCTATTGTGAAAGCAGACGCTATCGTTATGAACTCGTGGACACGCCGGGCGCTTACTCGCTGTTCGCCCATTCTGCGGAAGAAGAAGTCACCCGGGATTTTTTGTGTTTCGGTCAGGCTGCGGCGGTTCTGGTGGTCTGTGACGCAACCTGCCTGGAGCGGAATCTGAATCTGGTTCTCCAGATTTTAGAGCTGCACGACCGTGTTCTTGTTTGCGTTAATCTGATGGACGAAGCTCGCAGACGCGGCATCCAGCTGAATCTTGCCAAATTAGAAGAAAACCTTGGCGTACCTGTTGTCGGGATTGTCGCACGAAAGAAAAAAACAGTCGGTGCTGTTCTGGAAAAATTGGATCGCCTGATGGAGCAATCAGGAAATGCACCGTCTGCTTTCCCCTATCCCTCGCCGGTAAACGAAGCATTGTCAAAACTGGAGCCGCTTTTCATCCCGTGGCCGCGTCTTTGCCGTCAGTCTCGCTGGATGGGACTGCGTGCGCTGGAGGACAGTACCGCCCTGACTGAACTGCTCAAAGAGCATACGGAAGACCGACCGCTTTCATCCCCGGAAGCAGAAACGACCATGGCCGAAGCGCGAGGGATTCTTCAACGAGCAGGAATCAGCGGAGCAGCCTTACGCGACCTGACCGTTCGAACCTTGGTGCTGGAAGGAGAGCAAATTGCGCGGAAGTGTGTAATCTGCCGAAAGGATAAAGGCTACTCTGAACGGGATCGAAAGCTGGATCGCTTTTTAACGGGCCGCAGAAGCGCCTTTCCCATCATGATTTTGCTGCTTCTGCTGCTGTTCTGGCTGACACTGACCGCCGCTAACGTTCCCTCAGTCCTGCTGAATCGAGCTCTTTCCAGTGTACAGGACTGGTTAAGTCACTGTTTCTACGCAGCCGGTGCGCCCGCGTGGCTTCACGACGCGCTGGTATTGGGAGCGTGGCGGGTGCTTGCCTGGGTCGTTTCCGTCATGCTGCCGCCAATGGCGATCTTCTTTCCGTTGTTTACGCTTTTAGAAGATTCGGGCTATCTGCCGCGAATCGCCTATAATCTGGATCAGCCTTTCCAGTGCTGCCATGCCTGCGGCAAACAGGCGCTGTGTATCTGTATGGGCCTTGGGTGCAACGCCGCCGGGGTAGTCGGGTGTCGAATTATCGATTCACCGCGTGAACGGCTCATTGCCATTCTGACCAACTGCTTTACCCCCTGCAACGGACGCTTTCCAACTCTGCTGTTGATACTGGGGATATTCTTTGTCCCTGTGACGAACAGTGCTCTTTCAGGCATTGTTTCGGCTTTCGGGTTGATTTGCCTGCTATGCGTCAGTCTGGCCGTAACGTTCGGCACATCCCGTCTGCTTTCCGGGACGTTGCTGAAAGGTCTCCCTTCGTCCTTCACACTGGAAATGCCGCCCTATCGGCGGCCGCAGCTTGGCAAGGTTTTAGTGCGTTCCCTCGTTGAGCGCACACTGGTCGTGCTGGGCAGAGCAGCGGCAGTGGCAGCGCCCGCCGGACTGCTTTTATGGGCATTGCAAACGCTTCTTCTACCGAATGGAACCTCTCTGCTGATTGGGTTGACCCGCTGTTTAGACGGTCTGGGCCGTCTGATGGGTCTGGACGGCATTCTGCTGACAGCCTTTCTATTGGGCTTTCCTGCGAATGAAATCGTGCTGCCCATCGCACTGATGCTCTATCTTTCGCAGGGGAATCTGACTGAACTTGGAAATACGCTGGAATTAAAACAGATTCTTCTTTCTCACGGTTGGACGCTGAAAACTGCCCTGTGCATGTTATGGTTCACGCTGTTTCACTGGCCCTGCTCCACGACGCTGCTTACCATTCGCAAGGAGACCGGCAGTCTGCGCTGGACAGCACTGGCCGTGCTCCTGCCAACCCTGATCGGCATACTGGGATGTATGTTGATCTCCCTGCTTGGGCGACTGACGGGATGGCTATTCTGATTTTTCAACGGAAGACGAAGATTTTTTTCAAAAAGAAAAGGAGCGTTGCTGGAACGCTCCTTTTTGTGATAGAAGTTTGAATTACTGCAGCGCCGCGCGAAGCGGGGAAAGATCGACTACGTCTGTTTCGTCCTGAATGGCCTCATATAGTTTTTGCAAAACATATCGTACTCCGCCGGGCACATCGCTCTCCGCGTTCAGCGGCATGACCGGGTCATGAACGCTGAGCCGCAGCAGGAACCACGCTGCGTTCAAATGGCTGTCAATATCGAAGGAAATCCGAACGCCCTCCCGGTTATCCGGGGCAATATGCCATTCCTCGTGCTCGGTAGCGTATTCCATCAGTCGCTCAATCAGTTGACGGGCCGCAGGGGCAAAATCCTCTGCAATCACATTCAGACGAATTTCACGGCTCTCCACCGGCTCCTTCAAGCCGTCCAGCAGCTTGCTCAGTTCTTCGCCCTGCTGCTTGAGCTGCATGGCTTTGATCAGCAGCACCGTGACCAGATACATGCCGTCATCCAGAAAGTGATTGCTGCGCAGCGCAGCATGGCCGCTGGTCTCAATCGCCAGCGGGCAGTTTACGCCCGCTTCGTTCAGCCGGATCGCCTCGTCAATCACGTTGCGGTAGCCCCGCTTATAGCGATAATGAACGCCACCCCACTCCTGAATGAAATCCGCCAAACCCGAAGAAGTCACGGAATCCGTAACAATGGTCGCGCCGGGCATTTCCTCCAGCAGAATAGCGCTGATCAAAGCGATCAGCCGGTTTCGGTTGATCTCCCGGCCAGTATGATCCACGATTGCCGCACGGTCGCAGTCTGCATCAAAAATTACGCCCAGATCTGCGTCGTATTTGTGCACAGCTGCCGAAATAGAGGCCATAGCATCCGCGTTTTCCGGGTTGGGAATATGATTCGGGAAGTGACCATCCGGCTCCAGAAACTGACTGCCTTCCACCCAAGCGCCCAATTCCTCCAGCATATTCGCATAGAAACCACCCGCGCCATTTCCAGCGTCCACCACGACATGGAGACCCAGAAGCGGCTTTTGCACCTCCGGGTCAACGCCGGAGATAATCAGTTCTTCCAAATGTTTCTGATAGGTAGGCAGGAAAGGCGTATGCAGCACTTTTCCGGGGCGTTCGTCCGATTCTGCGGGTTCCAGATGCTGTGCGATTTCCAGCACTTCATCCAGCTCATGGAAGCCCAAGCCGCCCTCCTTCGTAAAAAACTTCAGGCCGTTCAGCTGCCATGGATGATGGCTGGCAGTAATCATGATGGAGGCGTCCGGCTGGAAGCCTTCCGTCAGAATCGCCATATACATGGAGGGCGTGGTGCACATTTCATAATCAGCCGCCGTTGCGCCGGTGGAGATGATTCCTTCCAGAACGGCCTCAAGCAGTCGCGGGCCGGAAAGACGGCTGTCCCTTCCCACGGCGATGGTCAGCTGCTCCGGCTTTTTCAAAAGTTTTTGGGACAAAAAGGCCACAAAAGCCCGCCCGAGCGTTTGAGCCACTGCCGGGGTCAGCACCGCATTTTCTCCCATGGCAACTCCGCGCACGTCCGAGCCGCTTTTCAGCTTTTTGAAGTCCATTGTTTTTCCTCCTCACATCGTCCGTCCATTTTGATCGGTTTCATCCGTCCAGCTGCGCCATCGCTTCGTCCGCTACCGAGCGCAGCAGGGTGTACATAGGTTTCAGCCTGAGAAAATCCTGCCGCACCAGTTCTGCAAGTTCCGGCTGATAGCAGGTTTTGAAAGGCACGTTGACCCGCTTGATGTACAGATCCTTACAGGGGTACAGCGTTGCTAGTTCCAACGGCATCCCGGCAGGTGCCCGGAGCCGTTGGTAACGATCGCCCAAAATCTGCAGCTCCTGCGAAGGAATACGGCTCAAGCGAAGCGCCCGCTGCACCTCTTTCGGTTTCTCAACCATCCGCTGGCGAAGCACGTTCATGGCAGGCCGGTTCATCCCCCAGAACCCTAAACCCCATTCCACAGTTTCGGGGGACAGCTCAAACCAGTACACGACCGATGAATCCTTTGCTTCTCCGGCACGGTGGAAAATCAGCCAAAGGTGATCCCGATAGGGGGACTTATCCTTCGTAAAGCGCGTATCTCGACGAAGGCGCGCCAGGCATTTTGCCGGGCGCACCTCCAAATCATCAGATATGGAAAGCATCGTCTCCCCCAGCTCCTCGATCAAGCTGTAGAAGGGCTTTTTCACAAAGGTCTGGTATTCGTCCTCGTGAGCTTTGTAGAAAGATACTTCGTTATGGAACCGAATATCCAGAAAAAATCGTATGGTTTCCTCCGGAAAACCGCTGAACATGCTTTCGACTCCCTTATCTTATTCCTGATGTCTGCGGGAACGGCGGCGGCCTTCGTGCGCTTCCTCAGCAGCGGCTTCTGCGTGTTCCGTCGCCTGCTCGGCGTACAAGTCTTCGTCCGCTTCGGTCACTTCTTCCGCTTCCTCGGCCTCATCTCCATACACAGGGTCCGCGTTATCGTAAGAGGATTCGTCATAATAGGAATCATCTTTCGAATACGCACTCTCATCCGAGGAATCCTCGCTTCCGTAGGAGTCGTCGTCCTGCCAATCATCCGCCGTGTCATCCTCGGGACGTTCGAAGCCCTGATAGAGACCCTCTGCGTCATCATCGTAGAGATCATGCTCCATCCGGAAGTGATCGTCCTGTTCCGTTGTGCCCCTGGTGTCCACTGCATCGCGGGCGTATTTCATATGAGGCAATTCCCAATCAATCTCTTCGTCACGGGGCTCGCCCACCATGCGACGGTTCGCCATCTGGGCTTCCTGTTCTTCCGGACTGATCTCCGCTTTTTTCTTCGGTCGCTCCGCGTTTTCTTCCGCAGGCTTGTCCTCTTCTTCACTTTCCGCCGGGGTGATGTAATCACGGCGCTTTGCACGCTCCAAATGGTCGTAGGCCGCGTTGGAAGCGCGCTTCTGGTCGGCACGACGTTTGGTAGCGATCAACAGCAGGACGCAAACTGCCAGCAGTACTACGCCCGCTATAATCAGAAGCGGAAGCAGCACATTCTGAATCGCCTTAGGCACTGTGCCAATGCTGGGGTCACGGATCGGGATCACCGTAGCGGGCACGAACGTGGGTTCCGCCGTAGGCACCGGCGGGGGCGTAGGCGTTGCAGGCGCAGGTGTTGGAGCATACACGGCGATCTGCATTTCGTTGCTCTGGAAAGTCTGCGAATTTTCCAGCGGGTCGTCCGCCGTTACGGTAAACTGGTATTTGCCTGAATAGCTCAACGCTGCATCGCGGTTCATTGTGCGGGCCTCGCCCTTCGGAATGGTATCGAAGGTGGCAAGCTCCGTGTTTCCGTGATATACCTTTACATTTTTCGCGTCCACATTGCTGTCGTTGTTGATTGTCAGCGTAAAGCGAACGGTCGCAGGATTGCCGTAAACCTCCGTCTGATCGACGGAAGCGGTAAGGCTCAGGTTCAATACGTCCTCGGCGTTCATGGCCGTCACCGATACAGCATCGGTAGCGGCCGTCACCTCGTTGCCGGTAGCATCCATCGCCGTCACATTGAACTGGTACTGGGCCGTTTCCTGAATGGTAACGTCCTTCGTCAAAGTCAGAGAATTACCGGCCTTCAATTCCTGATTGGAGAAAACCTCTCCCAGCGTATCATCAGTTACGCGAATATCGCTGAAATCGACGTTTCCCTTGTTATTCAGCGTCAGCGTCAGCGTCACCGTGCCATTCACCACAGCACCCTTGGCGCTGGAGGCAAGGGCGGCAGTCAACTTGGAATCCCCATAGGTGATCTTCTGGTTATCGACTGTATAGGTCAGCTTCTTGGAGCTTCCCTCGGCGGTATACGTCAGTTTCGCACCGCTGGTCAGGTCTTTTTTGCCCATCTTGACTGTAAAGGTCAATTCCGCCGTCTGGCCGGACTTCAGCGAGAAGGCATCGATGGACTGTTTCTTTTTCTGAATATCGGTATTTTCCTGAATTTTAATGTTGTTGAGGGTCAGGGTACCGGCGTTAGTGATAAAATATGTCACCTTCACATCCTGATCCTGCTGGGCTACCGTAGGCGTAATGGTACGCTTGACCTGCAGCAGCACATCGGCCTTTTGCGTCGTGATCTTTGCCTGAATGGGAATGCTCTGTTCCACGCCCTCGCCGCTGGCCAGATAGTTGGTGTACTTCAGATAATAAATGATCGAGCCGTTATCCAGCGCACTCTGGCTGACGTCATATTCGCCCGTCCAAGTCAAAGACTGGCCGGCCTTCAGGGTCGCCTGACCGCTGTTGCCGAAATCCGCGACCACCTGTGCGGCAGGATCCAGCAGCGTGACCGGGTCTTTCAAGTCCTCATTGGAAGTATTGGATACGGTGATCGAGACATTGACCTTTCCGGGCGCTGCCAAATAGGACGGATCCAACTCAATAGAAGCCACCACCGGCGAGGTGGCAGCGCTGGCGATTCCGCAGATTAAAAGCGCAGTGAGCAATACAAACCCAAACCAGAAGCCGCGTTTTTTCATCCAATGTCGGGCGGAAGCAACCGCCCTTCCTCCCTTCGGAAAGCCGATGGCAGCAGCTGTGCGCATACACCGGGATGGTTAGGCTTTCCATCCGTTGCTGGTTCCATCCATCTTTACAAAAGTATAACTTTCGTCTATCTATTTTATTGCAGTATTTAACATTTGTCAAGCTGTCAGCGTTCGTCGTGATCCATGTGCAGGAGCCGCATCGCCCGCGGCAGACCCGCCACAATGGAGGCGAAGTGCTCCGGCTTGATCTGTCCGAGCCGGATAGCAGGCACCAGCCAGTGGCACACAGCAGAGTCGGCAGCCGCCAGGAAACCGCCGCGCACCTTCCGGGTAGCAACCTCAATGAAGCGCCGCATATCGATCAGCGTCGCGCGGGGAACCGCAAATTCTTCCTTCTCAATACGGGCTTTCAGTTCCGCAAACCACTTATCCGCTTCGGACAGCATCGGATGCGTATCGGAACGGATATCCATAAAGGAACTCAAGGACGCGGGCTGCACCGCCTGGAAGTCCTCCACCCGGCCAAAGGCGCGTTTGATGGCCGTGGGGACGTGGACAATGGGATGGGCGGGCAGACCGGCGGTGGAATAATTTTCGATTTGGTGAGAGGTCGCCAGATACAGCGTTTTATGGCCGTAAATGGACATGCTCTCCGTGCCGAGGGACTGAATCGTCACGGTAGGCGTGCGCTGGCCGTCCTCCGGCAGAATGCTGACGACTTCTACATAGGACTCTGGCAGGATCGTGCCGGAAACGCTTTGCAGACCGAAGCTCTCCAGCATGACCTGTGCAAAACGGGCCGCATCGGCTTCCGTGGCCGCGCAAAGGCACAGCGTGTCGTTCACGGAGAAATAGATCAGCAGACCCATAGCATCGTCCTCGTTGATGCCGTAGCCGCTCTCATTCATGTGAACGCGCAGCTTTTCCGCCAATTCGGAGGCCTCATAGTGGCAGCCGATCACCGGGGAAAGCATGATGCGTTCCTCTCCCGCCCCGGACATGCACTGCATATTCTGGGAGAAGAAGTCAATGGTCTGGCGGGCGTTCTGCTGGCTGAGCGCCTGTGTTTCGTCCGTCAGCTTCTTTTTGGTCTTTTCCAGCGCCTGAATTTCATTCTTGAGTTTTTCCGATTCAGCCCGCAGTTTTTGAGACAGCGAAGCAATGGCTTCCTCCCGGTACTGCTTGGCGTTCTGCTTGGCAGTGTCCAGCTGCATCAGCAGACTCAGACGTTCCGCCTCGATTTCGGCCAGCTGCTCCTGAGCAGCGGCGGAAGCCTGCGTGTTCAGGCCCCTGCGACGGAAAATCTGCAGCATATCCCGCATGAAAGTCTCGTTTTCGCTCAATTTTTCGATCGCCTGACTGCGCATGTCGGCGTTCTGCCATACATAATCCAGACAGCGATTCAGACTGTCGATGGGGTTTTCCACCATGCGGTAAATGCTGCGGTTTTCTCCCTCGTTATTCTGGAAAAGCTGCTGTTCCACCACATGATGCATGGACTCAGGCCGGGCAGCGCTCTTGGTGATAGGCTTGGCGCTTGGCACCAGCGGCGTTCCATTAAAATGGGAAATGATCTCCGGTTCTTCCTCTTCCGAGGGAGTTTCGTCCATCGTCAGCCGGTTTGCTGTGCTGCCGATGCCCTGATCCAGCCGGGAGATCTGCTGATCGAACGTCAGCTGCTGATCCAGAATATCCAGCTTCGTTCCGATAGGAAGGGCCGTATTCTCCGTTACGCGATCTTTTTCAGTCTTTTCCGTTTTATCAGGAGTTTCTTTTTTTTCTGCTTTTTCGTTTTTTTCCGCTCTCTTGCGAGGCTCGACCGTCTTTTCACGGACAACTGTCTGCTGTGGTTTCGTGTCAGGCTGTGTTTCTTCGACCGCAGGAGCGGAAGCCGTCAGCATAGCCGCGTCCAGTTCAGCTTTTTCCTCCGCTCTTTCCTTGCGGCGCATGGCGTTGCGGCGCTGTCTCCAGTTGATGATCGCTTCTGGGTCCCAATAGATCATGCGACTTCCCAAAAGATCATTCTGGATATTCTGCAGCAGGAAACGATCATTTCCAAAGGGATGCAGAGAATCCAAAGAGACCGAAGCTGCTTCTTCCTTTAATACAGGGCCGTAGAGTACCTTATCCTTTTGGATAATCACCTTGCGGGTCAGAGCTCCCGATGCGTCCTGCCCGGGCTGGACTACTTCAAAGCAGCCGTCCTCCGCAAATTCGCATACCACGTCGGAATAGATGGCCAGTTTGTTTTTTTCTCCGGCGTCCGGGGCATAGTTTCGATTTTGGCGCACCTTAATAAGCTCCTTCGCGCCATCATTCACCAGATGAATCGCGCAAAGGCCGCTGATGTCGCGCATCCGTTCCTTGAACGTGCTCTGTTCTCTTTTGTCGGGAACGATTCTCAGGCTTCCTTCATCGGGGAAATCCTCCGAGGCGTCATGAAAAGAAACGCCCTCGCGTGTACAAAGCGGGATGACACGAAAAATAACCCGCTGTTTATTGTCTTCCTCGACGTATGCAAGTGTTACTGTACCGTTGATGTCCTTCATAGACCCAAAAACCCCTTACTCATCGAAATGTGTCCAAAACCAAAATATGAATGAACGATGAACACTGTACAAGTTTAATCTGGTTTTCCTGTTTCGTCAATACTTTCCGCCATTTTCTTGCAGCGTTTTCGCTTCTTTGTCCTTTTATGACAAATGCAATGATTGTAAAGCCGTGTCCCTTTGTCTTGACTTTTTAATATTTTCGTAATATATTAGCATTGTGCTTGAAAGAGCATAGAAAAACGCGCAAACTTTGCCCTATTTTCAGGAGGAAACTATGCAGAAGAGCAACTATGTCCCTAAAGATTGGCTGCGCCATGCATTAGCGCTTATACTGGCTTTTTCACTTTCATTTGGAATTCTGCCCGCGAACAACGCTTTTGCGGAGGAGACCGCCACCACCAACGCCAAAGTCCACCTGCGGAAATCGGCGGATAAAGACTCTACTTCGCTGCAAACCCTGCCGGAAGGCGAAGAGGTCACGCTGCTAAGCACCTCCGGCAGCTGGTATAAGGTTCGCTACGGCAAATATACCGGCTATATCATGAAGCAGTATATTACCACCGGCTCCCACAGTCAGGTGAACAAGCAGTCCGAGATCGACAAGCTGGGCGACGCGCCCGGCGCCATGCGGATCGGCGACAGCAACAGCGATGTAAAAAAACTGCAGCAGGCGTTGAAGCTCTTGGGCTACTACAACGGTAAACTGGACGGGGATTACGGCGACGGCACCACCAAGGCCGTTATGGAATATCAGGGGGATCATAATCTGCAGGCTGACGGCGTAGCCGGTAAGGACACCGTCACGAGCATTTTCGGCAGCTGCTCCAAGACTTCCCTGACGAAGGATACCACCACCGTTTCAAAGGCTTCTTCCACCTCGACCAGTACAAAGACCACTGCCAAATCTTCTTCCGGCAAAACCTATGCCTCGGTTTCCAGTATCGAGGAGATTGGTTCTGCCCCCAAGCCTACCCGCGTCGGCGACAGCGGAACAGACGTTGTGAAGTTGCAGCAGGCGCTTAAAGTGCTGGGCTACTACGATGGCGTGATCGACGGCAGTTACGGTGAAGGCACCGAGACCGCTGTCAAGAACCTGCAAAAGAAGCGCTCTATGAAGGCGGACGGCATTGCAGGTGCAGTCACCATCCGGGTCCTTTTCGGCAGCACTTCTTCGTCTTCTTCCAAGAGCAACAGCTCCACCAACGTGAAGAATGAAACCAAGAAATACACGACCAAAACGCTGGACTGGTTTGAAGACAATGTGACCAAGGTGATCCCTAAGAACGCCAAGTTCACCATCAAGGACGTCAAGACGGGTAAGACTTTCGAAGCGGTTCGCTGGTCCGGCTACAACCACATGGATACCGAGCCCCGCACCTCGGAAGACACGGCTATTCTCAAGAGCATCTACGGAGGCTCCTGGAGCTGGCGGCGGCGGGCCATTCTGATCCTGTATAACGGAAATGTATACGCTGCTTCCATGAACGGAATGCCCCACGGCACTTCCACCATTGACAACGGTTTCGATGGTCATTTCTGCATCCACTTTAAGAACAGTATGACTCACGGCAGTAAAAAGGTGGATGACGATCACCAGAAAGCCGTGACCACGGCCAGCAAAGCAACATGGTAACAGCAGGAGGGCGCGCATATGGGGAATGACGGACGGCTGACGCTTCAGCCCATTGCAACCATTGAAAATGATTTTCCCACCAAATTCGGCGTGCCAAGACAAAGCGGGATCGTAGACGAACTACGATCCCGAATTGTCTTTCTGCCGGAATACCGACAAGCGGAAGCCTTTCGCGGCCTGAAGGATTTTTCACATTTATGGCTGATCTGGGGGTTTTCTGAGGTCAAGCGCAAAGGATGGAGCGCTACCGTTCGCCCGCCCCGATTGGGCGGGAATCAGCGCATGGGCGTTTTCGCTACGCGCTCCCCTTTCCGTCCCAATCCTATCGGCCTTTCCTGCGTCCGACTGTTGGAGATTCGCGGAGACGCACATTCTGGAATCTCCCTGATCGTTTCGGGGGCCGATCTGATGAACGGCACGCCCATCTATGACATAAAACCCTATCTCCCCTATGCTGACTGCAAGTCCGACGCGCTGGGCGGCTTTGCGGACGCGGTACGCCATGATGAGTTGACAGTTGTTTTTCCCGAGGAACTGTTTCACAGGGTCCCCGAAGAAAAGCGTGATTCCCTGACGGCCATTCTGAAAAGCGACCCTCGTCCCCATTACCAGAACGATCCGGAACGGGTATACGGATTCTTCTTCGCCGGTCTGGAGGTCAAATTCAGGGTCTGTGAAAACCGCCTGACAGTCTGCGGCGTTTTCTCAGTTACGGAAGAAGATTCAGCATATCATCCTGATTGTTCACATCCACAAAGCTGTCCGGAACCTCCCCAACGATGATGCTTTCCGCCAGCGGGAAGGTATTGTTCACTTCCACCCGCTGGGAGCCGTTGGGCAAGATCAGACTGACGGTCGCCCGCAGGGTCAGAAAAATCTTGTGACGGGTCTGGTTGATCCCTGCGGATTCAAAGGTGCTTTCAAAGCCGGTGCTGACCGCACCGATGGGGATGATCCTCGGATGGATATACGGCCCCATTCCCGCCAGAAATTTGACGCCCAACGCCGAACCCAACGGGATTGACACGCTCTGGTTTTCGATGCTGTTCAATTCCTGTTCGGCCCGCAGGGCGGTTTCAGATGCCAGACGGTTCATGGCACCCGCATTAGTCTGCATCAGTGTGACCCGTCCCGCTGCGTCCACCGTTGTCTCGATCAGTCGGTCGTAGTCCACGCCGTCGCCGATGCACTCCCGGACGGCGCGGTTGACGGTGTCCACTGCGATGGAATAGGCCTGCGCATAGGACATATCCAGAAGCGTTTGACTTAGATTCTGCTCCAGCAGAATCAGCCCGGCGATCGCCAGCAGCGCACACAGGATTAAAATGCGGATCATGCCCCCATTTCTGCCGCTTTTCATTGCCATCGCCTCCCTCTTAGCCTTATGCGGAAAAAAGGCGAAATAGGACTTGTTACACTCCTGTATGGCGCTGGAATGCAGGATATGTTATAATGAGAAAGACAATGGCCGCCGATGTTCGACACTGCCAGCGTTCACTTTCCCGGGAGGTGTTTTTTTGTTTCACTCGCATTCTTCCAAGGAACCTGCTGATTTTTCGCAGGAGAGATATGCCCATACGGATGATCCCTCTTATCAAATGCCGCAAAGCGATGATTCAGACTTTGGCGGGCGAAAAAAATTCAGTATTTTCCGGCCAAGGCTTTCCAAGCCTAATCTGTTGATCTCCATCTGTATCAACACGCTGCGGCTGTTTGCGCTGGTGATCGTGCTGGGTGGGCTGGCACTGGCCGGAGCGGTGATGGGGATTGCTAAGGGCTATATGGAAACAGCCCCGAATCTGGACTTGGCACTTTTGAGCGATCAGGATAAGACCTCCTTCCTGTACGACACGGAGGGCAACGTCATTACCGACTATAAAGGCACTGAAAACCGCGTAATGGTCAGCATTTCCGCCATGCCGGAGAATCTCTGCAATGCCTTCGTGGCTGTGGAGGACGCTCGTTTTTATACCCATAACGGCATCGACGTGAAGCGAATCATCGGTTCTTTTGTTACCAACTTCACTACCGGCTCCCAACAGGGCGGCTCCACCATCACCCAGCAGTTGATCAAAAACACAGTGCTGAGCAGTGAGCAGAGCTACAAGCGTAAAATTCAGGAAGCCTATCTGGCCATGCAGCTGGAAAGCCGCTATACCAAGGCGCAAATTCTG
Organism: uncultured Eubacteriales bacterium; assembly: GCA_900548145.1. GTDB lineage: Bacteria > Bacillota > Clostridia > Christensenellales > Aristaeellaceae > Limiplasma. Next base: position 220,010 of record URJB01000001.1, read on the forward strand.
GAATGCTACCTGAACACCATTTACCTCGGCGAGAACTACTACGGCGTGGAAGTAGCCGCGCAGGGTTACTTCGGCAAAAGCCTGAGTGAGCTGACGCTGCGCGAATGCGCCATGCTGGCCGGGCTGACGAACAACCCCTATTATTACAATCCCCGCCGGAACTTCTACGTCCGTCAGTCCGAGACGACGGACTACCGAAAGCTGACCAACAACCGCACCGACTACGTGCTGCGCTGCATGTATGAAAACGAGTTTATCACGCAGGCACAGTATCAGGAGGCGCTGAATACCGCCACGGCGAATGTGTTGGAGACTTCCACTACCGAGGGCGACGGGATGTATCAGTATGCGCACTACGTGGAATATGCGGTTTCCGACATTATCGACTGTTTCCTTAAGCTGAACAATCTGGAAAACACCAGCGAGAACCGTGCAAAGATGGAAAACGAGCTGCGCACGGGCGGCTACCGCGTCACCTTGGCTATTGACACGGAAATTCAGGAGATCGTCGAAGATACGCTGGACACGTGGACCAACTGGCCCTCTTTGCGCGACCCCAGCGACAAGGTCTATCGTACCCGGAACAATGACGGTACCTACACAGAGATCGAGCAGCCGCAGGCCGCCGCTGTGGTGCTGGATTACCGCACAGGCGAACTGAAGGCGATCGTGGGCAGCCGCCACCGGCCTACGCAGCGCAAGACCTTGAACCGCGCCGTCAACATGAAGATGCCCATCGGCTCCACCATCAAGCCCATCGCCGTGTATGCCCCGGCCATTGAACTGGGCGCTTCTCCTGCCAGCGTGGTCTACAATATGCCCGTTCCCATCAAGGGATGGACCGGCTCCGACGGCAAGGACACGTGGCCGCGAAATTACAACACCAGCAGCTACGTCGGTCCGGAAACCCTGCGCAATGCCATCCGAAAGAGCAATAACGTTTCCGCTGCACAGACCCTGATGACCATGGTAGGCGTGGATCGCTCGGTCGACTTTCTGCTGCGCATGGGCGTTGACAGCGATCACATCGACGCAACGCCCTACGGCCTGTCGCTGGGTTCCAGTGGAATCACGCCCCTGCAGCTGACCGTGGCCTACGGCGTACTGGCCAATGCGGGTGTGTATCAGGAGCCGATCAGTTTTCTGGGTATTTCGGACAGCGACGGTAATGTAGTCTATGACAGCCACGCCCAGCAGGAACGCCGTCAGGTTTTCCGTCCCTCCACGGCGTGGATGACGGTAGATATGATGAAGGGCGTCATCTCCAACGGGACGGGCAGTTCCGCTAAAATCAAGGGTCAGACCGTAGCCGGAAAAACCGGCACCAACTCCGATCAGCGCGGCGTGACCTTCTCCGGCATGACGGGGTGGTATGCGTCCGCTATTTGGGTGGGGCATGACAACTATAGGCCCCTCAGTTCCAAATCGACGGGCAACGGTTCTGCCGCCCCTATCTGGCAGAGCTACATGAGTAAGATTCATCAGGCTAAGAACCTGAGCGACCGGGATATCATCGAGGCAACGCCCGATCAGCTGGGAATCGTATCGGCTACCACCTGCGCCGTCAGCGGCCAGCTTGCTACCGACGCCTGCCGCAACGACAGCATGGGCTACGGAACCGTCACGGACTACTGGTATGAACCCACAGTACCCACGGTTTACTGTCAGATGCACCAATCCATGACCGTCTGTGCCGATACTGGGATGCTGGCCACCGAATACTGCCCTAATACCACGGTGAAAGGCGTCGTGGTGATCCCCAACGGCCATCCGCTCAGCGACTATGTCAACGACCCCGAATATGGCCCTGTCATTGCTGAATATCTGGGAACGGCCAGCGACTACAACTACTGTACGCTGCACCAGAACGGATATACCGGCGGCGATACCATTGATGATGGCGGCTACGGCTATGACGGTGATCTGGTTTCCGACGCGCAGCAACTGCTCCAAACGGCCTATGACTTTATGAGTCAACTGGATGCTTCTTCCACCCACTATCAAAACATTCAGACCGCCGCGTCCAATCTGCAGGGGCTTCTGAACATGGGCAGCGCCAGCACGGCGGATATCGCCAACGCAATGGCGCAGGTCACACAGGCAATGGCCGGTTTCTGATTCTTCAAAGCGAAAAAAGAACCTTCTTTCCTCCTTCGCATAGGATGCAGCAGTTACGTTCACCCGAAGCGAAGGAGGTTTTTGCATGAAGTCTCAAGTTTCGCCCTTTGCCGCCCTGACTGGGGCAGAAAAGCAGCTGAAATGGCTGGAATACCAAAGCATTCGTCTGCCCTACACGGAAGCGGCGGTCGAGAAGCCGGAAACTCCTGTTGCTCCTGCCCCTGAAGCTGCATCGGAAACACCCAAAAAGCCGCCTGTTTCCGATCGGGCATTCCCGGAGAAACAGGCGGCGAGAATTTCCATCCCATCTGGCGCTTATTCGGATTTTCAAAAGACGCGACACCAGCAATATGATGCCGTCATTGCAAGGATGAAGCAGGCCGAACGGCAAGCCGTCCGTTATCAGCCCCTACCCCATACGCCGCAGCAGTGAGAGAAGCGCGTTGCATTGCGCCTTGGGATTTTTCTGCTGCAGTACATACTCCCGCCCGCTGCGTCCACGCGCTTCGCGCTCCGCGGCGGGCTTTTGCAGCCATTCCTGCACAGCCTGACGGATCCCATCTGCTCCGGACTGCTGGATATAGATCAGGTATTGACCATATTCTTCGGGGATTCCTTCCAGTGCATAGCAGAGCGTTGGCCGCCCGGAGCGCAGATACTCCAACGTTTTGCTGGGAAACGAGTAACGGGTGTACAATCCTTCCGGGGAACGGGGGTTGATCAGCGTTGCAGCGCGGCCTTGCAAGGAAAGAGCTTCTTCCTGCGAAACAAAGCCGAAATAGCGGATATTGGGATGCTTTTCAGCGCTGCGACGCACCTCATCCTCCATGTCCCCCCGGCCGCAAAGCCAGAGCTGGACTTCCGGCATCTGCTCAAAAGCCCGCAGCAGTTCGGCAATGCCCAGTTCGCGGTTCAGGGTGCCGGTATAGAGTACCGCGTTTTCCGTTTGCCTTTTTTCCTCCGGCAGTTCTTTCTCCAGAATCAGACCCTCAATGACCGTGAAAGGCTTTTCACCTACAGGCAGCACCTCACGCATGGGCTCAGTCAGCAAAACGAATCCATCAAACACGCTGCATAGGTGAATTTTTTCCCTGCCCATCGCGTATTCGATCTTCTTCATCAGCCCTTTACGGTAAGAAGCCAGCCCCCACTGGTTTGGCAGGTCCGTAACAATCACCGCCGCCTTCAGATCCGGGCAGCGGCGCTTGGCTCGCCGAATGGCCTTCATATAGGGTTCGTAGAGCGTGTAGACCAGCAGCGTCCGATTTTCGGGGCTTTGCTTTGCCCAACGAAGGATTTCTCTTTCCGCGCCCCATTCCCGGAATTTTTGCTTGAACCACGGAAGGTTTAATCCGGGAAGCTCCCGGATATTTCCGTTTCTCCGACCTCCGCGCAGCCATAGTTTGCGATAGCGCAGCGGGAAAATTCCAACCGGCAGGGAATTGACAAGTTCCAGACTTTCCCCTTTCCGAAGGTTCTCCCGGATTCCCCGGACAAAGGCGCGCTGGTAATTGTCGATCTGATTTTGCAGCCCATCCCGGGAAGCGGCAGCTGTCTGCACCTTAGTCTCCTCCGGGTACAGCAGGGTCAGGAACAAAATGTTCATGGGCAAAGCTCCTTATAAAGGGCGATATACTGCTCAAAGGTCTTGCAGGAATCAAACTGTTCCGCGCGTTTAAGACAAGCGGCCGTCATGTCTGTTTTTCGTTCGCAAAGTGTGCGGACGGCGCTGCAAAGTTCCTCTGTGTCGCCCTGTTCCACCACGATGCCGCAGGTTTCATCCACTGCCTCCGGGCAGCCGCCGGTGCGAAATACCGCCACAGGCGTGCCACAGGCCAGCGCTTCCAGATTCACCATCGGCATGTTGTCCTCTAAGGTCGGATTCACAAGGCAATCCGCTGTCGTGTACCATTGAGCAAGTTCGATTGCACTGCTGGTATGTCCAATTCCCATCACCGAAGGCGGAAGGGCGTTGATCTGCTCTTTCGTCAGCCCCACGGCAACGATTCGATAGTCATTTCCAAGCCTTTGGGCAGTTTCCAGCAAATCGTGCAAGCCCTTTCGTTCATCCCAATCCGATGCCACGGCGAGCACCACTTTTTTTCCCGATAAGCCGTACTTCTGGCGCAGATTGCTCTCTGTCGGATGGAAGGTGTTCCGATCAATGCCGTTGTAAATGCGCCGAACGGGCCTGTTTGCCAAGAAAGACTGTCCCAGCGGTTCCTTCATCCACTCGCAGGGGACGACCATCGTCAAATTCGGCAGCGAGGTAAACAGGCTTTTTTTCATTTCGTAATTCTGCCGGGAACGGTCGAGCCCTACGCAGGTAGGATAACTGCGCTGCTGCGTGCAATGCTCGCAGCCTTTTTTCCATTTTTCACATTGGGCATAATCAAAATAGGCGCAGTGCCCGGTAAAGGGCCAGCAATCATGCAGTGTCCATACGATGGGGATGTTCTTGTGCGCCAAATAATGGCACAGGGTCGGCAAATGCAGATAGCATCCATGCAGGTTATGAAAATGCACCAAATCGGGCTGAAAGCGTTCCAGTTCCTCCACCAGCGTTCTGGTGCCGAAATAGCAGCCACGGCCCTCGAAGTCCAGCAGCTTGCGCAGTTGACTGCAGGACTTCCGTTCCAAGGAATTTCCAATGCGAAACGCATACGGCTCCGCTTCCTTGGGCGGTGTTCCCGCGCCATAGCCGATCCGGCACTGTCCGCCGTCCCGCTCCACCAGACGGGCGATTTCCAACGCAATGCGGCCGGTGCTTTTTTCCCCGCAGAAGGTGTTCAGCTGAAATACCCGCATGACGGCTCCTCCCCCGCCAGTTCCTTCAACAGCGCCTCCAAATGATCCATGTGGCGCTGCTTGGTAAAATTGGCCTCGTAATAAATTCTGCCCCGTTCGCCCATGGCCCGGCGTTCTTCCTCGCCGCAGGCCAGAAATGCCCGAACCATTTCGGCAAGCGCTTCCGGATTCTCCGGCGGGGCGCAAAGTCCGCATTTTGCCTGTCCGATCACATAGGCGGCTTCTCCACCGATGGAACCCAGCACCGGCTTTCCTGCGGCCATATAGGTCTGCACCTTTCCGGGCAGGGTATCGCTGACCAGCGGGTCATTTTTCATGCTGACCAATAACCCGTCGGCCATGGTGTAAAACCCCGGCATTTCTTCCAAAGCCCTTCTGCCATAGAAACGGACCTGCTGCCCCAACTGCAGTTCATCCGCCAGACGGCGGCATTCTTCTTCGCATACTCCGTCACCGATGATGTGCCAGCGGACTTTCTCGCCTTTCAGCAATGCGGCGGCTCTGATCAGCGTATCGACACTCTGCATTTTGCCGATATTGCCCGCGAAAACCAGATTGGTCCATTCGTCCGGCTGCTTTTCAGGAAGTTTCTGTTCGAAAACCCCATCGGCAAACTGTGGCAGATAATCGTCATCACCAACGATGATCCCATGGGTCTCCTTCAAATATTGCTGAAACCGCTTAGAGGAATAGACCAACTTGTCTGCCCGGTCATAAATGCGGCGGCTGACCCGCTTCATAAAACGATACAGAAGCGCCGTTTCGGGAACATTCATCGCCGCAAGACAGGCCGGCCAAATGTCCATGATATAGATCAGCAACTTTTTTTTAGGCCAAAAGGTGCGCAGGAAGGCCCCCGGCAGACTCATCAGCACCGGCGAGGTGGAGAAAGCGTAGATCACGTCAAAATCTTTCTTCATCCACAGAGCCTGGTGACAGGCTGACAGCATATAGCTGACATAATTGAGCGCAAGCCCGACTTTTCCGGGCTTGCGTCCAATTTCGAAACAGCGCCGGATCTCCACGCCGTTTCGCACCTGTCTGCGATTTTGATGATGCCGGTATTCTTCCGGGATATTGCCCGTGGGATAATTGGGCAGGCCGACCAAAGCGGTCACCTGATGGCCGCGCCGAACCAATTCCTCGCTGATTTCCGTCACACGGAAGTTTTCCGGCCAGTAATGCTGGCATATCACCAGTATTTTCATGAAAGCACCCTTCGTCCTTGCAGGTTTCGTCTTTTATGCCTTTGCTCTCTTTCGGGCTTTTTCGAAGATCAACTCGTTTTCTTTCCGAGCGCATTCCATTACGGCCTTGGGATCCAGCGTAAAGTAGCGGCCCTCCTGGTACAGCACCCGTCCGTCCACCATCGTCATGGTCACGTCGCCGCCGTTGATGGAGTAAATCAAATCGCTCTCCGGGTCGTTCCACGGGCAGCAGTTGCAGCCAGTCGTATCCACCAGAATGATATCCGCCAGATAGCCGGGCTTCAACAGACCCAAATCGTAATAGCCCAAAGCCTCCGCGCCGGTGCTGGTGGCGGCGGCTAATACCTGTGCCGGAGACACCACCGTAGGATCCAGCGTCGTGCCCTTCTGCAGCATGGGCATCAGCTTGATCTCCTCCCAGAGGTTCAGATTGTTGTTGCTGGCAACGCCATCCGTTCCCAGAGCCACCTTGCAGCCGGCAGCCAGCATCTTGGCGATGGGAGCCACGCCGCTGGCCAGCTTCAGATTGCTAATGGGATTATGGACGATATACGTGCCTTTTTCCGCAAAGAGACGAATGTCCTCGTCATCCATCCAGACACAGTGAGCGGCCAGCAACGGGCCGTCCAGCATTCCCAATTCGTCCAGATATTGGGGAGGTGTTTTGCCGCGGCGCTGAACGCTTCCGTCCCGATCTGCCTTGGTTTCGCTGACATGGATATGAATGGCCACGTTCAGCCGGCGTGCTTCTTCCACCGTGCGCTCCATCACCTTTCGAGTAGTGGCTCCTTCGCTGTGGGGCGCCAGATTGACATGGATGCGGTCATTGGCTGCGCCGTTCCACTTTTCCGCGAAAGCGATTCCCGGCAGCAAATCAGAGCAGCTTTCATCAAAATCCACCACACCGTGACCCAGCATGGCCCGCATTCCGCTTTCCTGAACGCTTTCCGCCATACGATCCATACGGAAATACATATCGTTGAAGGAAGTGGTGCCATAGCGCAGCATTTCCAGTGTGCCAAGGTCTGTCCCGGCCCGCACGGCGTCGTCCGTCAGGAACTTTTCCAGCGGCCAGATCGCCTCCTGCAGCCAGCGGTCCAGCGGCAAGTCGGCCCCGATGCTGCGGAACAGCGTCATGGGCGTATGGGTGTGCAGATTACACAGTCCGGGCATGGCCAGCGCGCCTTTGCCGTCGATCACCTGTTCCGCCTCAAAAGTCGGCGCCTCGTCCCGCTTTCCGGCGTAAACGATACGGTTTCCGTCGATCAGAATTTCCGCATCCTGAATAAACGGAATTTTTTTATCACCGGCCACAACGCCGGGCGTCATCCAGATATGACTGATTCGGGTCCGCATGAGCGAAGTTCCTCCTTTGCGCAGATCAGAGAATATACCGCTTCAAGTCCATGGTCACGTCATCCTGTCCCAAATGCTCGACGACGTAATCCCCGTTGATGTTCAGATATACATTGGGCATATCGTCGCCGCCCGCGTTGAAGCTGATATCTTCCAGCAGCTTTTCAAACACGGCGTGGAGCCTGCGAGCACCGATGTCTTCCTTGGTCTCGTTAAGCACGTAGGCAGCGTTGGCGATTGCGTCAATGGCGCTGTCCTCGAAGGACAAAAACACCTTATCGACGGCCAGCAGGGCCTCATACTGACGGGTCAGTGCGTTTTCCGGCTGGGTCAGAATGGCCTTGAAATCCTCCTGCGTCAGGCTTTTCAGCTGCACGTGTACCGGGAAACGTCCCTGCAGTTCCGGGATCAGATCGGTCACCTTAGCCACATGGAACGCGCCGGCGGCGATAAAGAGCATATAGTCCGTCCGTACAGCGCCATATTTCGTATTGACAGTGCAGCCTTCCACAATGGGCAGAATATCACGTTGCACGCCTTCCCGGCTCACATCCGGGCCGTGGCCGCCATTGGAACGTCCAGCCACCTTGTCGATCTCGTCAATAAAGACGATGCCCTGCTGCTCGGCGCGGCGGATGGCTTCTTCCCGTACCTCGTCCTCATCGATCAGTTTCGACTCTTCTTCCTCCAGAAGAATCTTGCGGGCGTCCTTCACCTTGACCCGGCGAATCTTGGTTTTCTTGGGCATCATGCCGCCCATCATATCGCCGATGTTGATGGAATTGCCGCCCACTTCCAGCTCGGGCAGTGCGTCTTCCACTTCAATTTCCAGTTCACGTTCTTCCAATTCACCGGCGCGCAGCTTTTGCAGCACATCTTCCCGGCGCATGGACAATTTGTTCTTTTCTTCCTGAGAAATTTCCGGCTCTTTCTTCGTGCCCAGCAGCATCTCCAGCGGATTGGCGTTCTGTTTCTTCGGGGGATTCACCAATAGCTCGGCCAGCCGGTCTTCCGCCAGCACCTGCGCCCGAGTCTCCACCTTCTGGGAAAATTCCTTCCGTACCATGCGGATAGAGTTTTCCATCAGATCGCGAATGATGCTTTCCACATCCCGACCCACATAACCGACTTCGGTAAACTTGGTGGCTTCCACCTTCACAAACGGGGCTTTGACCAGTTTTGCCAGTCGTCGGGCGATCTCCGTCTTACCAACGCCGGTCGGGCCGATCATCAGAATATTCTTCGGGCTGATCTCGCTGCGCATCTCCTCGTCAAGGCATGAACGGCGATAGCGGTTCCTCAGGGCGATGGCCACCATCCGCTTGGCTTCATCCTGCCCGATGATATAACGGTCCAGTTCACGAACGATCTCTCTTGGCGTCAATTCCTTCATGACGAACCTCCTTACAGCGTTTCCACGGTAATGTGGTCGTTGGTATACACGCAAATGGACGAAGCCACGGTCAGGGCCTCCACGGCAATGTCTTCGGCGGACATTTCCGTGTTTTTGACCAGCGCACGCGCAGCCGCCAGAGCGTAATTGCCGCCGGAGCCAATCGCCGCCACGCCGTCGTCCGGGCTGATGACCTCGCCCGTGCCGCTCAGGATCAGCAGCGTATCCTTATCTGCCACGATCAGCATACTTTCCAGCTTCCGGGCTCCCTGCTCGCTGCGCCATTCCTGCGCCAGTCCGACGGCTGCCCGTTCCAGATTGCCGCCGCACTGCACCAGCTTTTCCTCAAAGCGCTCGCAAAGGCTGAAAGCGTCCGCCACCGCTCCGGCAAACCCAACGATCACCTGTCCGTTATAGATACGGCGGACTTTCTTGGCGGTGGACTTAAAAATAGTATGTTCCCCCATGGTGACCTGACCGTCTCCGGCCACGGCAATCTGATTCCCGCGCTTGACGGCGCAGATCGTGGTTCCCATCATTGCCATTGCAATTCACCTCGTTCTCTGTTTTCGCTATTATTCTGCAGTCGATTTCAGGCTCAAAATCCATTGACCAATGCTGCGGCCCGCGCTGATGTCCAGCGTTGCGTTTTCCGTATATTGAGGCAGGCCATAGGCATCCGTGGAAGAATCGCTCATCAGCACGTGATTCAGACCGGGAAAAGAACGGTAAGTCACATACTTCACGCCTTCTCCGATCTTGTTGTTGTACTGCCGCCATCCCTCATTTTCGGGCACCAGTGGATCCTTCTTGCCCTGCACGATATACGTAGGCAGACGCAACTTACGGATCAACTCATAATTATTGGTCTTCTGCAGTTCCCAGAAATAGTACACGCTATGCCCCAAAACGGTTTCCGCGTTTTCCAGCGCTGTCTGCTCCTTCATTTTAGAGAGCTTGTCCAGCGTATCCTGATAGGCTTTCAACTCGTCAGCCGTGTGGCTGCTCAGGTTGCTGTGCCCCAGCAGATAATCTTCGTAGGAGAGCGCTGTAGAGCCGACCATGATGACCGCGCTGAATACACCGTCGGAGGCTTTGGCAATGCGATGAGCCAGTGTTCCGCCGAAACCATGTCCCACAACCACGATCATGGAGGAATCGACCAGCAGATTATCGGAGAGGTACTTTCCCGCCAGCACCGCATCGTCGATGACTTCTTCCTCCACCGTCATTGATGCGGATTCGCCGTACAAATAGGTACGTTTGTCATAGCGCAGCGTAGCGATGCCCAAATCGGCGAAAGCTTGCGCCAGATCGGCAAAAAAATGGGTAGACCCCAGCGTTTCATCCCGATCCATGGCGCCGCTATCATGCACCAGCACACAGGCGGGCACAGGATTCGTCTGAGAGGCTTCGACCGGCATGGTCAGCGTGCCTTTCAGCGGAAAAGTTTCCGTTCCGAAGCTGACTTCGGTTTCCGTGTAATTCGGTTCTTCTTCTCCGACCAGTACGGAGGGATCATAGTTTTCCTTTTCTGCCGGGACAAACTGCACTGCCATGACTTCCCAGTCGTCTTCCTTGTTTTTATGGGTGAAATACAGTTCCAGATCCTTCTTTTCCATGCAAAGGTGAAGCACATGAGTCTTGAGTTGGAGTTCGTCCTCCTCGAAGCTGCGGTAACTGCCGAACTGGATAAACTTTCCCGTCATCCATTCCAGATTGGTCAGGAAGCATTCGTAGGTTTCCAAGGGCATATACCGCCGAATCTGCAGGTCGTAGTACCCCCACAGACGGCTCATTTCCCGTCCGCCGATGTAATCGGTCACATACTGCTTGACCGTTTCTTCCGTCCAGACCGGAACTTTGTCTTCCATCTGCTTGGACTTTGCCAGTGCGGAAACCGGCAATACGCACACTGCCAACAACACCATCGTCAGAACCCATGCGATTTTTCTTTTGTTCATCGTCCATGCCTCCCCCTATCCTGTTTCATTCCTTCGCCATTTCAGCGACGATCTGTTCCACTTCCGCCAGCGCCCGCTTGGAAATGGCTTCATAGCGCAGCTGCTTGTTGCGGATGCGCTTTTCGCCTGGAGCGACTTCCAGCTGATCGATCAGCCCGAACGCACAGTTCATGGGCTGAAAGCGAGCGTTAGGCGTGCTGACGTAGCGTCCCATGGCCCCGATCGCCGTCTTTCCGCTGAAGTGCGGCGGTACCTGTCCTTTTTCACGATAAGCGGTAGAAAGCCCCGCCAGCAGTCCGCTGGCCGCGCTCTCCACATAGCCCTCCACGCCGGTGATTTGTCCGGCAAAGGACAAACGCGGCTCGTTAATGACCCGGAAGGTATCGTCCAGAAAGCCGGGGCTGTTCAGGAAGGTGTTGCGGTGCATCACGCCATAGCGGGCAAATTCGGCGTTTTCCAATCCCGGAATCATGCCGAAAACACGCCGTTGCTCCGGGAAACGCAGACGCGTCTGGAATCCGACAATATTATACAGAGTCGCGTTTTCGTTGTCCTGACGGAGCTGCACCACGGCAAAGGGCTCCTTGTCCGTCCGGGGGTCTTTCAGGCCTACAGGCTTGCAGGGGCCGAACGCAATGACCATATCGCCCCGCTTGGCCATGCTTTCAATGGGCATACAGCCCTCGAAAACGGCCTTTTCTTCAAAGCCGTGCATCTCGGCAGTCTCGGCGGTCTGCAGGGCGTGAACAAATGCGAAATATTCTTCCCGCGTCATAGGGCAGTTCAGATAATCCTCGCCCCGGTCATAGCGGGACATGCGGAAAATCTTGTCCGTATCCAGACTGTCCGCCGTCACGATCGGCGCGGCTGCGTCATAAAAATGCAGCGTAGAAAGCCCCTGCATTCTGGCAATGGCTTCCGAAAGGCCGTCGCTGGTCAGGGGACCGGTAGCAATAATGACGGTTCCCTCGGCGGGAATCTCCGTTACTTCTTCCGGAATGACGGTAATCAGGGGATGCTGGTGGATCGCCTGGTCGATCCCCTCTGAAAAATGATCCCGATCCACAGCCAGCGCCCCGCCTGCGGGAACAGCGTTCTCGTCCGCCACCCGCATGATCAGGGAACCCAGCAGCCGCATTTCCGCTTTCAACAGGCCGACCGCGTTCGTCAGCCGGTCGCTGCGCAGACTGTTGGAGCAGACCAGTTCCGCCATGGTGTCCAAATGATGAGCTGGGGATTTTTTCCCGGGCTTCATTTCGTACAGATTGACGGGAATCCCCCGCTGCGCCAGTTGCCATGCGGCTTCGCACCCGGCCAGACCGCCGCCCAATACTGTTACGCTCATTCTTCGTCCTTCTCCTCTTTCGTGACCGTTTCTTTATACCGACAGGTTTCATTGGCGCACAAATGGATGTGTTCGCCGCGCTTGCCCCGCTTTTCGACCATATAACTGCCGCATTTGGGGCATTTCTCCGGGATCGGCTTTTCCCAGCTGACGAAGTCGCATTCCGGGTATTTTTCGCAGCCGTAGAACTTTCGGTTTTTCTTGCTGGTCTTTTCCATCAGGCGCGCGCCGCACTTGGGGCAGGGCGTGTCGATGTAGGTCAGGATCGGCTTGGCGTTGCGGCATTCCGGAAAATTGGGGCATGCCAAGAAACGCCCGAAGCGGCCCATTTTGTAGACCATCATCGCGCCACACTTATCGCAAGGCACATCGCTGACCTCGTCCTGAATCTCTACTTTTTCAATATGCTTTTCCGCTTCGTCCAGCATTTTTTCAAAAGGAGGATAGAAGTCACGCAGCACGTTGCGCCATTCCACCTGTCCTTCTTCCACCTCGTCCAGTTTTTCTTCCATCTGGGCGGTGAAGTCCACATCCACGATGGGCGAAAAATATTCCAACATTACGTCGGTGACCATATAGCCCAGTTCGGTGGGATACAGGCGTTTTTTCTCCCGGCTCACATAGCCGCGGGAAATGATCGTAGTGATGGTCGGCGCATAGGTGCTGGGACGGCCGATGCCCTTTTCTTCCAAGGTGCGTACCAGCGAGGCCTCCGTGTACCGGGCGGGCGGCTGGGTGAAGTGCTGCTCCGCGTTGACGGAGGTAAAGTTCACGCTGCCGCCTTCTTCCAGCACCGGCAGAATGCTTTCCGGCGTTTCCTGCTCGTCGTCCGTGCTTTCGATATATACGGCGCGATAACCGGCAAAGGTCATATGCTCGCCGTAATAGCGCAGTACAGCTCCCCCGCCGCTCAGATCGGCGGTCAGGGTCTGGAAGACGGCGGGCTTCATCTGGCTGGCTAAAAAGCGGGTGTAGATCAGCCGGTACAGATTGAACTGTTCCTTGGTCAGATAGGCCTTCACACTATCCGGTGTGTGATCCACATAGGTGGGACGAATGGCTTCATGAGCGTCCTGCGCATTCTTGCGGCCCTTGTACTGGTTGGGCTTCTCCGGGCAGTATTCGTCCCCAAACTGCGTCTGGATAAACCCGCGGGCGGCGGCCACCGCCTCCTCGGACACACGGACGCTGTCGGTACGGATGTAGGTCACCAGACCGACGGTTCCCGCCTTACCCAAATCAATGCCTTCGTAAAGCTGCTGCACCACCTGCATGGTCTTGGCAGTGGAAAAATTCAGCTTTCGGCTGGCTTCCTGCTGCAGGCTGGAGGTGGTGAACGGCGGCTGGGGCCGCTTGAGCTTTTCGCCCAATTTGCATTGTGACACGGTGAAATCAGCGTTCAGGATGCGCTTTTTGGCAGCTTTGGCTTCCGCTTCATTGCGAATAACAGCCTTTTTACCGTCCAGCAGCACCAGCTTCGCGTCGCAGCTGACCTTGCGTCCCTTCTGGGTCGGCGCTTCGAATTTGGCGGTAACATCCCAGTATTCTTCCGGGATGAAAGCTTCGATCTCACGCTCCCGATCCACCACCAGACGGGTGGCTACGCTCTGCACACGACCGGCGGAAAGGCCCTTCTTGATTTTGGCCCAAAGCAGCGGGCTGATTTTGTAGCCCACCAGACGATCCAGCGCGCGGCGCGCCTGCTGCGCATCCACCCGATCCATATCAATGGCTCGCGGATGGCTGATGGCGTCCTTCACGGCCTTTTTGGTGATCTCATGAAACTCGATGCGGCATTTCTGCGCTGTATCAATATCCAGCACATTGGCCAGATGCCAGGAAATGGCCTCTCCCTCGCGGTCAGGGTCGGTCGCGAGGTAAATGACATCCGCGCCCTTGGCTTCCTTGCGAATGCGGGCCAGAATATCGCCCCTGCCGCGGATAGTGATATACTTCATGGCAAAGTCGTGGCTGGGGTCTACGCCGATCTGCGATTTGGGCAGATCGCGGACGTGCCCCTGAGAGGCTTCGACCTTATATCCCTTCCCCAGAAATTTTTCGATGGTCTTCGCCTTGGCCGGAGATTCCACGATCACCAGTTTCTGGCCGTGCTGCGTTGTTGCCATAGTCGTCCTCCTTATTCCTTCGGTGCAAAGACAGCCAAAAAAGTATTCCCGGCTTCCCGCCGGATCAGCCCGGTGATTTCCATCATGCTCAGACTGACCAGCAGGTCTCCAGTGTCGGTGCGCAGCTCCTGCGAGAGCTGCTCCACCGTCAAAGGTTGCACCTGAAGCGCTTGCAATATCTTTCTTTGAGCGGCGTCCGCCACTTCGATCTTTTCCCGCTGATGCCGCTTGGCGTGAGACAGCAGGTTCAGATCATCCAACACATCCTGTGCGCTGGTCACGATACGCGCGCCCTCCCGCAAAATGGTGTGAGGCCCTTCCGCGCCCTTGGTTCCCACCAGTCCTGGAACGGCGAACACTTCCCGTCCCTGCGCAAGCGCTGCATGGACCGTCAGCATTCCACCGCTTTTGACCTCGCCTTCCACAAAAACGATTCCCAAACTCAAACCGGAAATGATCCGATTTCGAAAGGGAAAATGGAAAGGAATGGGGTCCGCGTCCAAAGGGTATTCGCTGAGGATCAGCCCCTTTCCTCCTGCGATCTTCCTCAGCAGCGGTGCATGTTCCGACGGATAGGGCACATTGATGCCGCTGCCCAGGATTCCGATGGTGATACCATCTGCGTCCAGTGCACCCTGATGAGCCGCACCGTCGATCCCGCGTGCCAGGCCGCTGACTACCGTGACCCCGGCTTCCGCCAGCCCTCTGGCAATGCTGTGAGCCATGCCTTTGCCGTAGGCGCTGGCCTTCCTCGTGCCGACGATGCCCACCATCGGGGCCGTCAGGCAGGAAAGCCTTCCAGCATAGTACAACAAGTAAGGAAAATCGTCAATGGCGCGCAGCCAATCCGGGTATTCCTCATCGTCCGAGAAAAGCAGGTGAACGTGGCTTTGTTCCAACTTTTCCGCCCATGCGGACAGTTCGTCCGCAGGATATAAAGTTTTCAGCCGTTCACGGGCCTTCGCCTGAAACTGCGGGCCATTTTCCTGTCCAAAAGCCTGATAAATTTCCTCCGGGCTGCCAAATTCTTCCGTCAACTGCCGAACCCGATCCGCCGTAACCTCCGCAGCCGACAGCCACAAGAGCGCTCGCTGGCGTTCCGTCAATTCCCGTTTCAATTCCAAAACCTGCCCTCCAGATTTCGGAACTGAATGGCCTTGGCCACGTCCGAAATTTCGATCTGTTCATGTCCCGCCAGGTCGGCGATGGTGCGCGCCACCTTCTGGATGCGTCCATAGGTGCGCATGCTGATGGAAAAACGGTCTACCGCCGACAATAGAAGCTGTTTGGCCTCTTTCGTCATGGCGCAGAACTGTTCCAATCCCTCCTGATGGAGCTGCGCGTTGCAGAAAATGTTCAGGCCGTGATAGCGCTCCTGCTGGAGCTTACGCGCTTTCAGCACTCGTGCCCGAACGGTGGCGCTGTCCTCCTGCTCCCGAGCATTTTCGATTTCTTCCACGGAAACGGCATCCATTTCGATCTGCATGTCGATGCGGTCCAGCAGCGGCCCGCTGATCTTGCTCAAATAGCGCTTGATCTCCGACGCAGAGCAGGTACAGGGCTTCTTTTTGCTGCCGTAAAACCCGCAGGGGCAGGGATTCATGCCCGCCACCAGCATACAGCGGCTCAAGTATCGGCTCTGCCCGCTGACCCGGGTGATGGTGACGAAGCCGTCCTCCAACGGCTGGCGCAGCGCTTCCAGCGTAGGCCGCTGAAACTCCGGAAGCTCATCCAGAAAAAGAACCCCGTTATGGGACAGGGAAACCTCTCCCGGCTTTACCCGGGCCCCGCCGCCGATCATGGCTGGCATGGAAATATTATGATGGGGCGTTCGGAAGGGACGAATGGTCATCAGGCCGCTATTTTCCGGCAGTTCCCCGGCTGCGGAATGGATCAGCGTTGTTTCCAGCGCTTCTTCATAAGTCATGGGTGGCAAAATACCCGGCAGACAGCGGGCCAGCATGGTTTTGCCGCTGCCGGGAATGCCCACCATCAACAGATTGTGTCCCCCGGCTGCCGCTACTTCCAGTGCCTGCCGGGCCACCGGCTGACCTTTGACGTACTTCAAATCGTTTCGGATGACCGCCGCCCGTTGCAGTTCTTCAAAATCCATTTTCGGCTGAAGCGTCAAGGGCGCTTCGCCGGTCATATGGTCGAAGACCTGCCGCAGGGTATTGGCTGGGTAGACGCGCAGTCCGTCGATGCAGGCCACTTCCAGCGCGTTTTCTTCCGGCAGGATCAGGTTCCGAAAGCCATGCTCCGCCGCCGTGATCGCCATGCCCAAAGCGCCGCGCACCGGCATCAGCCGTCCCTGCAGGGAAAGCTCTCCCAGAAAAATCGTCGCGTCCAGTTCCCGAAACGCATCCGGCAGCTTGGCAGAAAGCAGCGCCATGGCAATGGCCAGTTCGAAGGCAGTGCCCTCCTTGCGCACATCGGCAGGAGCCAAGTTCACCGTCACCTTGCCGCCCGGAAAAGGCAAATGGCTGACGGAAATGGCTGCGCGGATGCGGTCGCGACTTTCTTTGACGGCGGCGCTGGGAAGGCCGACGATCTCAAACCCCACCATTCCCCCGGAAATATAGGCTTCCACTTCTACCGGAAATCCGTTGACCCCATCCAGACCGCAGGTGTAGGTTTTCGCCAGCACGGCCATCCCGCCTTCCTTTTCATTGGTAAACGATCAATAGTAAAGATTGAACCATCGGCCCCCGTAAATCTTGGAGACCCACTTCATGCTGTCCAGCCATTGGGTGCTGGTCAGCCAGCCTGACGCATAAGGGAAGAACATCACAAAGAATACCGCCGCGCCCGTCAGATAGGCCGTCAGCACGACTGCCCTGGCTTTCGGCTTCCGAATGCGTCCGATCCACCAGACCGTCGCCAATATAATGAAGGGAACGCTGGCGAAGTAATGGTACATATACATGCTTCTGGGCACCAGCACCCACGGGAGAAATTGCGCCGCAAAACCGATCACGATGGTGTACAGGCTCAAATCACCGTTGCCGTGGCGAAGTTCCAGCCCTCTGCACCCAAGGCGGATATACTTGCACACCAGTGCAACAATCACTCCCAGCATGCACAGCGCGCCCAGATAGAAGATCCACGGGTTGCCCATACACATGATGGTGGAAGCCATTCCTGCCGGCTCAAATTTGTCCTGCGCAAACCACATGGGCTTGAGGATTAGCGGCCATTGCCACCACGGCGACTGGAAGGGGTGATCCATTCCCAACCCCGGCGTGCTGTGATAATTGAGCATACTGATCTGCGCCTGAATGACCCGTTCAAGGGTGACCGGCCCCGTGGGCGACAGATAAGGAATGTAGCTCAAATAGTAGATCACACAGGGAACCAGAATGAAATAAACGACGCAAAGTCCGCAGGTCAGCAGGATGCGGTTCAGCGTAAAGCGCTGGGCGTTCTCGAGCCGTTTCTGCACTTCCGGCTTTATTTCCTGCCGCTCGCCATAGCAGAAGGAGAAGTTCCCCGCACGGAACTGCCGCCAGACGGAAGTAAAGAACAGGATTGCCAACCCGACTGCCGAATACAGGCCGATCCATTTGCTGGCAATGGACAGCCCCATAAACAGCCCGGAAAGAGCCAACGGAATCTGGCTTTTCCAGAAGGCGCGGGTGCAAAGTCGCGGCACTTCGTCCTTTTTCAGGGCAAACACGTCCGTTTTCATATAGCGGATCATACACAGATAGCTCAGCAGGATAAAGAATACCGGGAATGAGTCGATGGTGGCGATCCGTGTCTGGGTATAATGCATCAGATCCAGCGCGAAGGCCGTCATGGCGGCGGCCGCCAGACTGCGGCGATGCAGCAGCTGCTTGGTCACCAGATACAGTGCCGGAAGCATCAATACGCCGATGAACGCGCCGGCAAAACGCCAGCCGAAGGGGGTCATGCCGAAAATCGCGATGCCCACCGCCATCAGGAGCTTGCCCAGTGGC
This sequence comes from uncultured Eubacteriales bacterium, assembly GCA_900548145.1. Lineage (GTDB taxonomy): Bacteria > Bacillota > Clostridia > Christensenellales > Aristaeellaceae > Limiplasma. Next base: position 238,287 of record URJB01000001.1, read on the forward strand.
GGATGAGTCGTTTCATAAGGGCGATGGCCGTGGAGGTGCTCGTAGGCCGTGCGGGCATGATAAATTTCATCAAAGTAAGTGCCCGTATACCAGCCCGGTTCACCCACACAGGTATCCTGCTCGTCCAGCAGAGCGGCGGCATCCTGAGCTTCCGTCAGCATATCCGGGCGGTCTCCTGTATGGGAGACGATACTCGCCGGCAGGTTTTCGCCGGATGGGCTGCGGAATGCCACTTCGAACAGATTCAGTCCGGCGGTCTCCGCGTTCAGGCGCAGATATTTTCCATGGAGAGTCAGACGGCCCTCCGTGGAATTATCGCCGTATTTCACGGCTCCGCTGCCGTCCGTCCACGATTCAAGCGCATAATTCCAGCGATAGCAAAGTCCCTCCCGCATCTCGCAGGGATAATTTTCCGACCAGATGATGCCATCTTCGCTGACAGCGATGGAGAAGCTGTTGTAGCTAACGCCGGCATAATACAGGAAGTAGAAATCCTGACTTTCTTCCAGTTCGAAGGTGATCTGTTCTTCTGCCGAGCTGGACACCATGCCATGCTGCGGAGCCACCGTGCTGCCCAGATTGGTAAAAGCCAGTACAGCATAGAGCCCCGTCACTACGCCCATCATGAGCCAATCTTTCCATCCCAGCGCCAGCCGTGGGTCGTCAGGACGAAGCAACATTTTTTCGTAAGATTCCGGGACTTGGAAGGCAGCTTCGTCGCTGGCAGCGATCTTTTTCTGCGTCTGGGACTTCTCTTTCAGCGCGGCGCTCCAATCAGGCGTCAGGCACACCCACGCGCCGAAGCCAAGCAGAAGCAGATTCAGAACGCAAAGGATCACATTGAGCGCAAGCGTATCGTCGTTCAGATGTCCCAAAGAGGAACCGTATAGAATCGAATTATCCAGCACAATCGCCGTATTCAGAAAGGTCGTGACACTGAAACCGATCATCAGCCACAGCAGCCGCCGATCCCGGCTACAGACATAGCCCAGCAGAAACAGGCCCAGTGCCGGGAAAAGATACCGTTCATGAACCTTCACGGCCAGCACGTAAATTCCCGCCAGCAGCAGCGCCAGAAAGCCGGGAAGATGCTTTGCATCGGAATGATGCAGACAGCACAGGATAACGGTTCCGTAGACCAGTGCCATCATTGCATAGCCGTACAGGCTCCACGTGCAGCCCACCGCCGCCACCACAAACAGATATACGGAAAGCACCGCGCAAAGCAAGCTGATTTGTCCATTCTGGGTGCGCAGCAGGCGAACCAGAAACGGCTGTTTTTTGCGGATGCAGCTGATCGCCAGCGCCAAAAGGGGCAGCAGAGCGCAGCAGCCCGTTGCAATGGGAAGCGCCCGCCCGGTGAGCAGCGTCAGCTGCGCCCAGTTGGCCGACAGCAGATAATACCAGTTGGCAGTATTCAACGTCGCATAGGCGTAGGAAGAAAGCGTATCGGAGTACAGCTTGATAATCCATCCAATGGGGTGTTCCTGTTCCACGGAAAAAGGCACGATGATCGCCGCCGCGACCACGATCGAAGCGCCGAAGCCGATCGTCAGCCCGCGCAGGTTGCGTTTTTCCTTCTGGGAGAAAAGCGCCCGAAGAAGCCAGATCAGCAGAACTGGCCCGAACAGAAGCGCCTGGGGTTTCAGCAGCACCGCCGTCACATACACAGGGAGTGCGAACTGCCACTTGCGTTCCATAGCGAAAATGCAGCAAACCAGCAGGAAGAAAGTCAGTACGCTGTCCGCCTGTCCCCATGCCGCTCCATTGACCAGCACAGCCGGATTTAGCGCATACAGAACCGCCAGAAACAGCGCCGGGAAAGTCCCGAGACGCTTTTTGGCATAAAGGTACAAAAGCGCGGCTCCCGCCAGATCAAACAGGATCGGCCACAGTTTCACCAGCAGCAGTCCCGGCTGGCCGACAGCTGTATTATAAGTGCCGAAAGCATTCATCAAGCCGCCGGTAATCCAGCAAAGCAGCATATATCCCGGCGGATAATCGCAGAAGCCGATGTTCAGGTAAAATTTTGCCGGGCCAAGAGCGACCATCTGCTGACTCCACGCCGTAAAGCAGTTCACGTCCACGGAATACCCGGCGACCCGCAGGGCCAGAAAGACCCGCAGCCCCGCGGCCAGCAGAGCAATAACGATCATCGCCAGCACGGAAAACCTCTTTTCCGTGCTGGAAAGCCATGGCCGCAGCAGCAGACAAAGCAGCAGGAACGCCGCCGCCAGCAGACAAAACAGCGTGGTGCTCTTTTGAGGGACAGATTCAGTTTCCGTTTCCGTTTTTGAGGCAGCGGAGGAAGCCACCGAGTACCACAAGGAAGAGGAAACTTCATCCGGGATAGCAGAAGCTTCCACCTTCACCAGTTCGATATCGTCAAAGTAAGCCTTGCCGATACTTTCGGCACTGTAGCCGCCCAACCGAACGCCCAGCGTGATCTCTTTCTGATCCGGCCCGGTTTTGCCGTACCACTCCAGATATTGCCACTGACCATCTGTATCGTAAAGCCCGGTAGAAGAAGTATACAGATCCTCGATGCCAAAATTCGCTCCGTTGCCCTCGTCCCCCATGCTTTCTACCAGCACATAGCCGGAAAGGCGGTAATAGCTATTGGGCTCTACCCGCACGGTGGTGATGTATCGTGCGTCGTTCAAACTGGCATTTTGAATCAAAGCGCTGTAGCTGCCGCTGTGTGCCTTTTCATCGGTGATCTGCAGCCGGGAATAGCCCGCCTCGTTACGGTAGGTATTGGTATACCACCCCTCTGGATCCCCCAATTCGTCCAACTGCTCAAACCCTCCGTTGGACAGCAGATTTTCTTCTGCGATTCCCCAAAGGGGAGCCAGAGCCACCAGCAGAAAAAGCAGCAGTGCCAGCGTTTTTTTCATTTTTTGCCTTCCTCCAAGAATTTACGAATAAAACTGTGCCGGTGTTCCGGCGTGGGGCCGAAACGGCGCAATGCGTCGATATGCTCAGCCGTACCGTACCCCATATTATGATCGAAGCCATACTGCGGGTACTGCTTCGCGTATTCCGCCATCTGTCGATCCCGAGTGACCTTGGCCACGATGCTGGCCGCCGCCACATGATAGCTGGTTGCGTCCCCATGAATAATGGGAATGACCGGGAAGGGCAGATGCAGACCCCGCACCGCGTCCACGATACAAAGCGTTGCAGCCGCGTCCTGTGCCGCCCGTTCCATGGCAAGACGGGTAGCGTTCAGGATGTTCATTTCGTCAATCTCCCGGGCGCTGGCCCGGCCTATGCCCACATAAAGCGCGTGTTCCATGATCTGGGCATAAACTTCTTCCCGGCGGGTGGCGCTCAATTTCTTGCTGTCGTCCACCCATGGGAAAACCGGTTCCGCAGGCAGGATCACACAGGCCGTGACCACATCGCCCACCAAGGGGCCGCGGCCCACCTCGTCCATTCCGGCCAGCGATGCACCGAAGCCCAGATGGGCCTGATCATAGGCCAGCATTTCCCGGAAATGCTGCATCCGTTTTTCAGACGGTTTCGGGGGCATGGGACTTTTCCTCCTTCGGCGCAGTTTCCAAGGTGAGCTTCCCCACCTTGCCCGCCCGAAATTCATCCAGGACCACAGAGCAGGCTCTATCCATATCCAATACGCCGCCGCGCATCAAGAATCCGCGTCCCCGGCAAACTTCTTCCAAAAGCTCATAGCCTTTCGCGTCTGCATTTTTGATCTTATAGCGCTGCATGGTTTCCGCAGGACGCAGGGTCATCAGATCCTCCAGCAGGCTGACACACAGTTCTTCCTGATTGTATACAGCGTCCCGAATAGTGCCGATATAAGCCAGCCGGGTAGCAGCCCGCTGATCGTTCAGCTTGGGCCACAGCATCCCGGGGGTGTCCAGCACTTCCAAGTAGGGCGTGACCTTCACCCAGCGATTGCTCTTGGTCACACCGGGACGGTCGCCGGTTTCCGTCACGCTTCCGCCGTAAAGACGGTTGATGAAGGTGCTCTTGCCCACGTTAGGCACGCCGATCACCATAGCTCGGACGGTCTTGTTCATGCCGCGGCGCTCGCCTCGCTCCACCACCGCCTGCGCGGCGCTGGCGATAAAGGCTTTGGCCTGCTTGGTCTTCCCCGGAGTCGCGTCATAGGCCATGGCCTCCACACCGCGGCTCTTAAAATAAGCGAGCCATTCCTGCGTCTTGCCGTTTTCCGCCAGATCCGCCTTGCACAGGAGCAGGATGCGGCGCTTGTGACGCACCAGCTCGTTCAGCGCCGGGTTCCGGCTGGAAAGGGGCAGACGTGCGTCGCACAGTTCGATCACCAGATCGACCTTGCTCAGCTGACTCTGCAGCAGACGCTTGGCTTTGGCCATATGCCCCGGATACCATTGAATCTCCATCTTTCAGGGCTCCCTTCGAGGCGCGAATGCTCCTCTTTTATTAAAACATCGGTTGGATCAAATCTCAAGATTTTTCCGTGACGGATTCGTAACAATCTGTCTCACGCCTTCGGCGGAAGCATGGTAAGCGCGATGCGCTTCTTTTTCGCGTCTACCTCGACTACCCATACCTTGATGACGTCGCCTACCTTGACCACCTCGGCGGGATGCTTGATGAAGCGGTTGGCCATACGGCTGATATGCACCAGACCGTCCTGATGAACGCCGATATCTACAAACGCGCCGAAGTCGATCACGTTACGGACAGTGCCCATCAGCTCCATGCCGGGAGCCAGATCTTCGATAGCCAGCACGTCCGTGCGCAGAACCGGCTTGGGCAGGTCGTCGCGGGGATCGCGGCCGGGCTTCTGCAGCTCCCGGGCAATGTCCTTAAGCGTCGGTTCGCCAACGTTCAGTTCTTCTGCCAGCTTTTTAACGCCGATTTCCTCCATGCGGACGTTCAAATCCGGCAGTTTGCCAGCCTTAATGTCGGAAAGCTGATAGCCCAGTTTTTCCAGCAGCGCCTTGGCGGCCTCGTAGCTTTCCGGATGAACGGCGGTAGCGTCCAGCGCGTTCTTGCTGTCCCGAACCCGCAAAAAGCCTGCGCACTGTTCGAAGGCCTTCGGCCCCAGCTTGGGCACTTTTTTCAGCTGCGCTCGGCTGGTAATACCGTTTTCTTCCCGGTAAGCCACGATGTTTTTGGCCAGTGCGGGGCCGATGCCCGCCACATGGGACAACAGGGACGGCGAAGCGGTGGAAAGCTCCACGCCAACGCTGTTGACGCAGCCCTCGACCACGCCGTCCAGCGCTTCTTCCAGCTGGCTTTCTTTCAAATCGTGCTGATACTGCCCCACGCCGATGGCCTTGGGGTCGATCTTCACCAGCTCCGCCAGAGGATCCTGCATCCGGCGGGCAATGCTGACCGCGCTGCGCAGGCTGACGTCAAACTGAGGGAACTCCTCGGCGGCCAGCTTGCTGGCGGAATACACGGAGGCCCCCGCTTCGCTGACGATCATATAGGCGGCCTGTCCGCCCAGTTCCGGCAGCAGACCGGCGATGAACTGTTCTGCCTCCCGGCTGGCGGTACCGTTGCCGATAGCGATCGCCGTCACACCGTATTTCCGGCACATGGCCAGAATTTCGGCTTTGGCGCGGGCCTTGGCCGCTTCCTGTCCCGGAAGGGTGAAATGCCCCACGCCGGTGGCCAGCACCTTGCCATTTTCGTCCACCACCGCCAGCTTGCAGCCGGTGCGGAAGCCCGGATCCACGCCCAGCGTCACCTTGCCCTTCACCGGAGGGGCCATCAGCAGCTGATGCAGGTTCTTGCCGAAAACCTGAATGGCGGCGGTTCCGGCCCGGTCGGTCAGTTCGGCCCGAACCTCCCGTTCCAGACTGAGCTCGACCAGACGCTCCCAGGCATCCTGACAGGCCGCTTTTACCTGTTGGGTGGTCGTGCTGCCCTCCCGGACGAACGCCCGTTCCAGAATGCCGACGGAGGCCGCCTCGTCCATGCGAATTGTCACTTTCAGAAATTCCTCCCGTTCGCCGCGGTTAACCGCCAGAATACGGTGGCCGGGAAGATTGCGTACCTCCTGAGAAAAGTCGTAATACATGCTGTAGACGCTGTCTTCGTCCTTAGCTTTTTTCGATTCCAGCACACCAGTACGGAAAGCCAGCTCCCGCAGTTTCTTGCGCGCGTCCGCGTCGTCGCTGAACTGCTCGGCCAATATATCCCGGGCGCCCTGCAGGGCCTCTTCTGCCGTTTCAACGCCCTTCTCCGGCTGGATGAAGGCCTCCGCGATCTGCTCCGGCGTTTTCTTTTTTTCGTTCTGCATCAAAAGCTGCAGGGCCAGCGGCTCCAAGCCCTTTTCCTTGGCGATGGTAGCGCGGGTGCGGCGTTTGGGGCGGAAGGGACGGTAAAGGTCTTCCAGTTCCGCCAGCGTAGAGGCAGCCGCCAGTTTGGCGGATAGCTCGTCCGTCAGGTTGCCCTGCTCCTGCAAAGCGGATTCGATTTCACTGCGGCGTTTGTCAAGGCCGCGAAGATACTGCAGGCGCTCAAAAATTTCCCGAAGCACCTGATCGTCCAGAGAATCCGTCATTTCCTTGCGGTAGCGGGCGATAAACGGGATCGTATTTCCGTCGTCGATCAGCTTGAGCACATTCTCACACTGCTGTTTTTTCAGATGAAATTCCTGACAAAGGATGGCGGTAATGTCCATTGGTTCAAATCCTTTCCTTTATATGCACAAAAGATTATAGCACGTCGCACCGCTTTTTTCCAGCTTGCCCCGATGAAAACACCGCTCCGAGCTATGCTGCCCGAAGCGGTGTTTTTCAGGTTTCAATCAGTTCTTTCATTTGTCGGAGTCCCCTGAGGGTCTCCTCCTGACTTTCCGTCCATTCCTTCCACAAAACACTGTCGTAAAACCGATTGTAGTATTCGAGAATCTTCTTGTCCGTCACAAAAACTTCCCGATAAGGTTCGGACAGGCGATAGCTGGCGTTTGTGGGACAAATAATCAGCCCTTCTTCTTCGATGCCCACCAGCGTCATGGGCAAAGCCCGGTCGTTTTTCAAAAAGCGGATGGAAAACGAAGGAACTGTTTCCGCCTGACAGCAAATAAATTCCAAAATCCATTTTCGTTCTTCCGGGGTGAAGGAACGAAAACAGGCCACGTGATCCGAAAGGCGGCCCGTTTTCGCAAACCGTTCCATCCCCTTGCGCGTAACGGTCAAATAGGTCGGTTGATTTTTGTGGTACAGGTTTTGAAAGCGAGCGTAACAAAGTGCCCGAATATCCGCCCCGTTTTTCTCCCAGTCCAGCCCGATCTGTTCCGGGTGATCGCCAATGGCATCACGCAGGAGTTCCACAGGAAGATATTCGATCCCGATATCCTCCTTCAGATGATAGAGCACCCGATCGTGTTCCTTTTCCATGCAGGAAAGCATAAAGCCCGCCAAATCTTCCGAATCATAATGATTCATGAATTTTTCCCGGAAGGGTTCCGCCTCGTTCAAGGCGCGGGTATACAGTTGAATGGGATTCGGCCCGCCTTCCCATTCCACTTCCTGCCAGCCTGATTTCTGCTTTCTCAGAATCTTCCATGCGTCATCGGCCCGATGCAGAAAAAGAGCGTTCTGGGCGCACACGCCCGCTTGTTCCTTTAAGCAGCCCTTTTTGTAGACGGAAAGATGGTAGTGCGGGTTGAATTGAAGTCTGACACCATCCCAAAAGGAAAAATACAAATATGGCGTGCAATCCTCCAACACATGTTGATCGACGGACACACTCCCTGAGGAGCGTTCCAACAGCAGCTGGAACGCCTGAAGAATCTCCGTGTCAAAGCAGCCAAGCGCCAGAATTTCGCAGGACTGTTCCCCGATCCATGCATTCAATTTTTTGCCCAGTTCAGAAGGCCGCTCCGGCTGTTCCGGCCCCATGAGCTGGCTTTGAAAAAGAGAACGAATCTGATATTGTTCCAATCCCAGCTTTTCGACTTCCAGTCCTTCTTCAAAACGTTTTGAATCTGTTTGACTTAATTCCGGAAACGCTTTACGAAATCTTTTCCAAAACGCAGAACAGCTTTTATAGCCGCTTTCATCCTTCATCAATCGTGCAATAACGGTTCGGCTTTTCTCGTTCATTTTCTTGGTCAGAGACGTGGCATTATAGCAATTTTTCTCCATCCATTCAGAGAGCACCTGACCAAAGGTGCATATGAAATGACTCAAATTGTCGCATCCCCCTCCGAAATAAGAAAACCATGAACGAATTATATAGGATTTTCCGATTTCGGTAAATACCTTATCCACTAAAAAAACAATAAAATTATACAATAATGCATTTTAGATTCTATCTAACAAAAAATCCGCACCACGATTCAGCGATGCGGACTGAAAGAATGATTCTGTTATTTTCCGAGACGGATCACGTTCCAGCTCAAGGAAGGCAGCACCACGTTCAAATGACCGCCGTCCAATTGCCCACCCTTTCCAGCGTGAGGGGTCACATTGTCCGGGTTTTCTTCCGTATTGACAGCTTTCACGTCGTCATGGTGCAGCACGATATGCTCCAGCACCTTCAACTCGCCAAACGCACGAAGATCGGCCTCCAGCGCGATGTCCTCCTTCAAATCGCGGTTCACGGCGAAGATCGTAACGGAACCGTCGTCGGCCATGGTGGCGGTAGCGTCTACCAGCGGAACGTCCGTATAGTCGCTGCAATCATACAGAGGGCTATGAAGAACGGGGCGAAGCGCCGTACCGCGGCCATATTTGGACGCGTGCATCAGCGGCCAGAAAATGGTCTGCGCCCACACGCCGCCGCCATTGCGGGTCATAATGGGAGCAATCACGTTCACCAGCTGCGCCAGACAGGCAACCTTCACGCGATCCGCGTTGCGCAGGAAGGTGATGAGCATCGCGCCCACCAGCAGCGCGTCCTCAAAATTGTAAATATCCTCCAGAAGGGGCAACGCCCGATCCCACTTATCCCGCTTCCAGATTTCCTGATCCTGCTGATTGGAGTGGTACCAGACGTTCCACTCGTCGAAGGACAGATTGACCTGCTTTTTGCTGTGCTTTTTGCCCTTCACCGCGTCGCAGATGGATACGACCGTCTTGATGAAGGCGTCCAAGTCCATATTGCGGGCCAGGAAATCCGCCGTCTGATTGCTGGGATTGCCATAGTAGCGGTGCAGGCTCACATAATCGATCTGATCGTAGCATTCGTCCAGCATCTGGTACTCCCAGCTGCCGAAGGTGCTCATTTCGTAAGAAGAGGAGCCGCAGGCCACCAGCTCGATGGTGGGGTCTACCCACTTCATCATCTTGCCCGCTTCGCAGGCGGTACGGCCGTATTCCGTGGCCGTCTTGTGGCACATCTGCCAGGGGCCGTCCATTTCGTTGCCAAGGCACCAGAGCTTGATGCCGAAGGGATCCTTCGCGCCGTTCTGAATGCGCAGGTCGCTCCAGTAGCTGCCGGAGGGATGATTGGCATATTCCACCACGTTCCGGGCGGCGTCCGCGCCCCGGGAGCCCAGATTGACGGCGTACATGACCTGCGTATCCGCTTTCTTGGCCCAGTCCACAAATTCATGGAGACCGACCTCGTTGGTTTCCGTGGTGAACCATGCCAGATCAAGCCGCTTCGGGCGCTGATCGCGGGGGCCGATGCTGTCTTCCCAGTTGAAGCCAGACACAAAGTTGCCGCCCGGATAACGCACCACCGGCACCCCCAGCTTGCGTACCATGTCGATCACATCGCGACGGAAACCGTTTTCATCCGCCGTGGGATGACTCGGCTCATAAATGCCGCCGTACACGGCGCGTCCCAGATGCTCAATAAAGGAACCGTAAATTCGTGGGTCGATTTTTCCGATGGTAAAATCCCGATCCATAATCATTGTGGCTTTTTTCATGTTTTTTCTCCTTTACGGGTTCAATCTATCCATCAGCCCTTCACCGAGCCGGCGGTCATGCCCTCGATGATGAAGCGCTGTGCCAGTAGATAAAGCAGCAACAGAGGCAGAATAGCAAAGCAGGAGCCTGTGATCATCAGATCATAGTTGTTGCCGTAGGGCGTAAACAGAGTGTTCAGGCCCAGCGGAATGGTGTATTTATCCATGCTGGAGATGACCAGAAGCGGCCAGAGAAGGCCGTTCCACGCGCCCATTCCCACCAGCACGGCCATGGAGGCATACGCGGGCTTCATGATCGGCATGATGATTTTGAAGAAAATGCCGTACTCGGTGCAGCCGTCCACTCGTCCTGCATCCAGCAGATCGCCCGGCACGCCCTCCAAAAACTGTTTGAAAAAGAAGATGGCGCTCATATTGGCCAAAAACGGCAGCATCACACCAGCGTAGCTGTCCCGCAGGCCCATGGCGTTGATCTGCGTATACATGGGCAGCATCAGAATTTCCAGCGGAATCATCATCACCAGCAGCACACAGAGAAACAGAACGTTCTTGCCCCGGAACTGATACTTGGAGAAGCCGTAGGCCACCATGGAGGAAATCAGCAGCGTCAGCGTACCCTGCACCAGAACCAGCAAAAAGCTGTTCTTATACCAGATGAAGTAATCGTGGGGCTGATATTCCCCGTTGCTCATAACGCCGGTAAAGAGATACCGCCATGCCCGCAGATGGAGCTTCTCCGGCGTGGGATCCAGATTCAGGCCGCTGACGAACAGCTCCGCGCCGCCCTTAAAGGTGCCCAGCAGCAGCGCGTACAGCGGGATCAGGATCAGAATGGCCATTACCGCAAAAAACAGCATCAGGAAGAACCGCGCCGCAGGATTGTAACCGACGTTCTTTTCGCTCTTTTCCTTACGCATATCCTTACGCCTCCTTCCGACGGCCGATGGTTCCTGTCAGGTACAGCTGGGCCACGGTGATGATCATCGCGCCTGCCAGCAGCACCAGACCTACGGCGCTGGCAAAGCCGAATTTATCGACCTTTTCAAAGCCGTAGCGATACAGGTAGCCCACGATGGTCAGTCCGTAGTTCTTGGGAGAATTGTTGGTGCCGAAAACCATCAGGCTTTCGGTGAACATGGAAAGACCGGCGTAGATGGAAATCGTCAGGACGTAAATGGTGGTCGGCTTCAGCAGCGGCCAGCCCACATGCAGGAATTTCTGAACCGCTCCCGCACCGTCGATCTCCGCCGCCTCGTACAGCTCGGCGGGGATGGATTTGAGGCCCGCCATGTAATACAGAATGTTCATGCCCGTCCAGCGCCAGCAGCAAAGCAGCACCATGGCGAACATGGCCGTCCAGCGATTATACTTCAGCCACGCGATGGGCTGACCGCCAAAGAGCGTCAGCACCTGATTCATCAGCGCGCCGGGCAGCTCGGAAAACATCATGCGGAACACGATACCGGCCACCACCACGGAGCAAAGCACCGGCATGAAGGAAATGGTCTTGAACGCCCCGGCGAGCTTCATGGACTTGGAGTTCAGCATATAGGCAAACAGCAGCGGGAAGGGAATCAGCAGCGCGCAGGTCAGAACCATGTAGATCAGCGAATTCTCCACCGCCGTATAAAAATTCTTGTTGGAGAACATATCCGTGTAGTTTTTCCAGCCGATCCAGGTGGTTCCGGAGCCGGTGATGGACTGAAAGCTCATCAGAATGGTGGAAAAAAGCGGATACAGGAAAAAGACCAGAAACGTAATCAGGAATGGAGCGACAAACACATAGGGGGCCACCTTTTGAGAGTACAGAATCTCCCGGTTGAAGAAAACATACAAGGCAATCAGCAGGACTCCGGCCACGGCGGGCCAGATACGGTAGCGGGCCAGACCCAGCCAAACGCTTTGAAAGAAGGAGTACTGCTGACCTTCCTCCAGCTTTTCAAAGAAAAACGCACTCAGATCCCCGCCCTTATCATAGGCGGAATCGAAGCGCACGGCTTTTCCGCTCAGGGAAAACAACGCGGTCACGCTCAATACGATCAGGATGAGACCAACAAGAAGAATCGGCAGCGTTTTCATACGCTTGCGATGCAGCTGCGCTTGATTCTGAGAATTTCGGGTTTGAGCTTGCACAGTTCAGCGCTCCTTTCACGCACGGCAGCCAGCGCGGCGCGCGCGACGGTTTTCAAAGGGGAAGGGCGCATGAGAGGCAAGCCCTCATGCGCCCAGCCTGCCATAGTACGGCAATAATGATTTCAGCCGATCAGAACAGATCGCTGTCGATAGACTCCTGAGCGGTGGTCAGCGCTTCTGCGGTGTCCACGCCGTCCACATATACCTCGTTCCACAGGGTGGTGCCCAGATAGTTGTTAATGGTGGGGCTGATGGAGGTGGACATCACGTAGCCGATCTCGTTGCGAACGTCGATCAGCGCGTCCACGGGATAGCCGACGAAGTACTGGTTGAAAGCGTTGTCGTCGGTCTTCATGATGGCGTCGTCATCCCAAACGGCGGTGTTGATGGGGTCGAAGCCCAGGAAGCTCCAAATCTTCTCATTGCCGGTGGGAGAAATTTTAGCGAACACCAGGAAGTCGGCCGCCAGTTCGGTATCAGCGCCATTGGCGTAGACCACGGTGCCGGTGCCGCCCTGACCGATGGAACGGATCTGGCCTTCCTCAAACACGGGGCAGGGGGCTACAACGTAGCGGCCCTTGCAGGAATCGCCGATTTCGCCGGTGAAGCGGCTCATATACCAGAAGGGCATGATGACGCAGGCGATCTTGTTGTTGGCGATGTAAGCCTTGCCCTCTTCGGTATCAGGCTGTCCGCCGGGGCAGGTCTCGCAGATGCCGGCTTCCAGCCAGGACTTCTGCATATCCACCAGCTTGGCTACCTCGGGCGTATCCACGAAGGCCTTTTCGCCGTCCTGCCAGTCCGCGCCCTGCTGAGCCAGCATCAGGCTGGCGACCCACTGGGTGCTGGTTTCCACGGTGCCCATCCAGGCGTCCGGCACGGCGGCCTTCAGCTTTTTGCCGGCCTCCAGCCAGTCGTTCCAGGTCTTGATCTCCTTGTAGTCCACACCGGCGGAGGCCAGCAGCTCTACATCGTAGAAGGCGACCATGGCGCCAACGTGGGTGGGAGCGCCGTAATACTTGCCGTCCTTGGCGTAGATCTCAAAGCGGGCCTTGACCAGATCGGGCATATAATCCTGCATATAGGGGGTCAGGTCGGTCAGCTTGTCGCTGAAGGTCAGCACGTTGGGGAACTGGCCCAGCTCCACGTCGCACAGATCGGGCGCGCCTTCGTCGGCCTGCAGGGCGATCTTATACTTGTTATGCATATCGTCGTAGCCGATGGTGGTCACCTGCAGGTCGATCTGCCGGTCGGGGTTCTGCTCGTTCCACAGCTTCGCCATGCTCTCGTAGAACTCCTGATGCTGGGCGATGAAGGTCCACATCGTCAGCGTGGTGGCTTCGGCGTTGGCCACGCCGGCCAGACCGAGGATCATGCACAGTGCGAGGATAGTAGCAATGATTTTTTTCATGGGTATACCCTCCTTCTTATTTTTGAGAAGCTGTAAACGCTTCTTCAAATCGGATGCTAGAAAACGGGAAAAATGAGGCAACGGGCTCGGTACATTAACGTTAATGTTCTTTGTGTAATTATAGTATCATGTAATCTTTAGGTTGTCAATACCCAAAATTGACAAATTCGCCGGGCTATGTTAAAATCTCCAACATTAACCGATTGCCGTACCGAGGAGGGTGCTTCCCATGCCAAGCTTTTCCGAAAAGCGCGTAACGCTGCAGGATGTAGCCCGCGCCACCGGCTATACCGCCAATACCGTATCCCGGGCGCTGAAGAACAAGCCCGATATATCCGCCGAAACCAGCAAAAAAATTCAGGACGCAGCCAGAAGGATGGGCTACGTCCGCAATGCAATGGCCTGCTCCCTTCGCTCCGGGCATACCAGAACGCTTGGGGTAATCGTCGGCGGAATGTCCAACCCCTATTACGGCCGCATGACGGACAGCATTCAGGACGCCGCCGCAGAAGAAGGGTATTCCTTGCTGATTTTCTGCTCCCGGGACGATCCAGAGCTGGAATATCAGCTGATCGAAACCGCAATCAGCCGACAGGTAGACGGGATCCTGCTGTTCCCCTGCTGCGGCTCCCAGCGCACCATCGAGCGGCTGAAGGCCGTGGGCATCCCCTATGTGCTCATGGCCCGCTATCTGAAGGAGGGGCAGGACGACTGCGTTATCTGCGATGAGGAGAAGGGCGCTTATCTGGCCACAAAGCATTTGCTGGACGCCGGACGCCGCCCCGCCTTTCTCAACAGCTACGACGTGGTTTTCAGCAGCGAGCAGCGGCGGGCCGGTTTTCTTCGGGCCTGCCGCGAGGCGGGTCTTTCGCCTGAGCATTGCCCCATCGCCGTTTGTCCGGACGACGAAGCCGTGTGCAGGCAGCTGTTGGAATGGAAGGCACAGGGCGTGGATGGGCTGTTCGTATTCTGCGATATGGAGGCATGGAGCGCCCGGCTGCTGATGCGGACGCTGAACCTGAAAACGCCGAGGGACTTCGCCATCGTCGGCTTCGACAACATTCAGGGTACCTGGCGGCTGCCTTCTCCTCTTTGCAGTGTGGACTACAGCATCAGCGACATGGTCAAAAGCGGCATGGCTCTGCTGATGAAACGAATCCACGGAGAGCGTTCCGCCCCGGAGACCGTCCTTTTTGAGCCCCGAATCGTCTGCCGGGGCAGCTGCGGCCGTCCCTTTGAGGACGAATAGCCCTCAGCAGCTTTAGGCCTGCGGCAGCGCCTTTCGCTTCTTTACATATCCTAATTTGAAACCCCCTCCATGTGAAATGAATCGCATGAAGGGGGTTGCTTTTTCAATTAAAAAGATCGCGAAGCTTATCCCGGAAGGACTTGTTTCCCTCGTATTCCTTGCCGGTCATGCTCTCTTCCAGTTCCCGAAGAAGGGTTTTCTGCTTTTCCGTCAGCCGTTTTGGCGTTTCCACCACGACCGTCAGGATCAGATCGCCTTTCACACCGTTCTTCAAACTGGGAATGCCCTGACCGCGGATACGGAACTGTGCGCCCGTCTGGGTTCCCTCGGGAATGCGCTGCCTGACCGGCTTTTCCAGCGTAGGCACGTCGATTTCCGCGCCCAAAGCCGCCTGCGTAAAGCTGATCGGCATTTCCAGAAGCAGGTTGTTGCCATCGCGCTTGAACAGCTTATGCGGCTTCACCGTGACGGTGATATACAGGTCGCCCGCCGGGCCGCCCCGCATACCGGGCTCGCCCTCACCGCGCTTCACTAAACTCACGCCGTCCTGAATCCCAGCAGGGATTCGAATATTCAGCGTGCGCTTGCGACGCACATGGCCCGTGCCATTACAGGCCGAACACTTATCCTTTACGATCTTGCCCTCGCCGCCGCAGGTCGGGCAGGTACGAACCGTGACCATAAAGCCGCCGCCCGTGCGCACCTGACCGGAGCCTTTACAGGTCGGGCAGGTCTGGGGCTGCGTACCGGGCTTTGCGCCCGTTCCGCCGCAGGTGTCGCAAAGCTCATTGCGGAAGAAGTCCACCTGCTTTTCGCAGCCAAAGGCCGCTTCCTCAAAGGTAATGGAGATTCGGTGCTGGAGATCGTTGCCCTGAACAGGGCCGTTCCGACGGCTGCCGCCGCCAAAACCGCCGCCAAAGAAAGTATCGAAGATACTTTCAAAGCCGCCCATACCGCCTTCGCCGCCGAACCCGTTAAAATCAAACCCGCCTGCGCCGCCGCCCATCTGGGGGCCGTCAAAGCCGAACTGATCGTAGCGTTTCCGCTTCTCCGGGTCGCTCAGAACCTCGTTGGCTTCGTTCAGCTCCTTGAAGCGTTCTTCGGCGCCCTTATCATCAGGGTGCAGATCGGGGTGGCATTCCTTGGCTTTTTTGCGATACGCCGATTTGATCTCCGCATCCGTGGCGTTCTTGGAAACGCCCAGAACCTCATAATAATCGCGCTTTGCCAAAAGCTCACCTACTTACATTCAATCAATCGTATAACAGCCGAAGAGGGTTTGGGGGCATAGCCCTCAAACCCCCGGTATGAAACACTTCATACCCTGAACGGCGTTCGGCTGTCCGGTCGCCGTTTCTTCGACCGATGGTTTCTTTCATCCGTTTCGCGCGGAGAGTGTCTGTCAAACCTTGCTATCTCCAATGCGAATCGGGGTCGAGGAGCACCGTCCCTCGTTACTTGACTTCAGCGTCCGCATCGATGGTGCCGTCGTCGTTGACCTGCGGGCCAGCGCCATTGCCAGCGTCAGCACCGGGCTGTCCGCCCTCCTGCTGATAGAGCTTGCCGAAGATGGCGTAGATCTTCTGGCTCATTTCTTCCATCTTGGACTTGATGGCCTCGGCGTCGCCGCCTTCCTTGACCTTCTTCAGTTCGTCGATCTCATGCTGGACGGTTTCCTTATCCTCAGAAGAGAGCTTGTCGCCGTTTTCACGCAGCTGCTTCTCCATCTCGTATACCATGGTGTCGGCATGGTTGATGGTTTCGACTTCTTCCTTGTGCTTCTTGTCCTGCTCGGCGTACTGTTCGGCTTCCTTCACGCGCTGGTTGATCTCGTCTTCCGTCATGTTGGTGGAAGCGGTAATGGTGATCTTCTGCTCGTTGCCGGTGCCCTTGTCCTTGGCGGACACGTTCACAATGCCGTTACGGTCGATGTTGAAAGTGACCTCGATCTGAGGCACTCCGCGGGGAGCGGCGGGGATGCCGGTCAACTGGAAGCGTCCCAGCGTCTTGTTATCGTAAGCCATGGGGCGTTCGCCCTGCAGCACATGGATCTCCACAGCGGTCTGACCGTCGGCAGCAGTAGAGAATACCTGACTCTTGGAGGTAGGAATCGTGGTGTTACGCTCGATCAGCTTGGTGAAGATGTGGCCTTCGGTCTCAAGGCCCAAGCTCAGGGGCGTCACGTCCAGCAGCAGAACATCCTTCACTTCGCCGCCCAGAACGCCAGCCTGAATGGCAGCGCCAACGGCCACGCACTCATCGGGGTTGATGCCCTTGAAGGGCTCCTTGCCGGTGCTCTTCTTCACAGCAGCCTGCACAGCAGGGATACGGGTAGAACCACCCACCAGAATGACCTTGTCGATCTGCGCGGCGGTCAGGCCGGCATCCTTCAGGGCCAGATTCACGGGGTCGATGGTCTTTTCCACCAGATCGTGGGTCAGTTCGTCGAACTTGGCACGGGTGATGGTAACATCCAGATGCTTCGGGCCGGTAGCGTCGCTGGTGATGAAGGGCAGGTTCACGTTGGTGGACATCACGCCGGACAGGTCGATCTTGGCCTTTTCGGCAGCTTCCTTCAAGCGCTGGTAGGCCATACGATCCTGCCGCAGGTCGATGCCATTTTCCTTCTTGAATTCATCGGCAATGTAGTTGATCAGACGCTCATCGAAGTCGTCGCCGCCCAGATGGGTGTCGCCGTTGGTAGCCAGCACTTCGAACACGCCATCTCCGATCTCCAGAATGGACACATCGAAGGTGCCGCCACCCAGATCGTAAACCAGAATCTTCTGGCTGCCTTCCTTGTCAAGGCCATAAGCCAGAGACGCGGCGGTAGGCTCGTTGATGATACGCAGAACTTCCAGACCGGCGATACGACCGGCGTCCTTGGTGGCCTGACGCTGACTGTCGCTGAAATAGGCAGGCACGGTGATGACGGCCTGCGTAACGGTTTCGCCCAGATAGGCTTCCGCGTCGCTCTTCAGCTTCTGCAGGATCATGGCGCTGATTTCCTGAGGCGTGTAGGACTTGCCGTCGATGGTCACCTTGTGAGCGGTACCCATTTCACGCTTGATGGAGATCACGGTGCGGTCGGGGTTGGTGACGGCCTGACGCTTTGCGATCTGGCCCACCAGACGTTCGCCGTCCTTGGTGAAAGCAACCACAGAAGGAGTAGTGCGCGCACCTTCGGCATTAGGGATAACGGTAGGTTCGCCGCCTTCCATCACGGCGACGCAGCTGTTGGTCGTACCAAGGTCGATACCAATAATCTTAGACATAATCAAAATCCTCCCAAAACTTGTTGACTGTATGTAGTAAGTGGGACGAATCCCACGGGTTGTTAAATGAATGGTTTATTCGGGAACGACCTTCACCATGGCGTGGCGGAGAACCGTTCCTTCCAGTTGATAGCCCTTCTGGAACACCTCGCACACGGTGCCGGGTTCGCCGTCCTCAGGTGTGCCCTGCATCACGGCGTTTTCCAGATTGGGGTCAAAGGGCTGCCCCAGCCGGTCGATGGAAGTGATGCCCCGCTTGGTGAACGCATCACACATCTGGCGGTAGACCATTTCCACGCCCTCTTTCAACGCAGTGTCAGAGGAATTTTCCGCCGCAGCGATAGCTCGTTCCAGATTATCCAGAACCGGTAAAAGCGTCGTGGCAAAGCTCCGAGTGCCATCGTCATAGGCTTCCTTTCGCACGTTCTGATTACGGCGGCGGAAGTTTTCGAAGTCAGCCTTGACCCGCTGGGCCAGATTCAAGTATTCCTCCTGCTTGGCCAACGCGGCAGTCAACGCTTCTGCAGCCTCCGCTTTCTGCGTATCCTCGGCGATTTCTTCTTTGGCAGCCTCCTGAGCCGCTTCTTCGTCGGAAGCGGCTTCCACTTCTGCTTCCACGGTTTCCAGCGCTTCGTTTTCGCTGGCTTTTTCCATTTCGGCGGTCTGCTGCTCTTCCATATGCTCGCCGCGCTTCTTCTTCGACAATTCAGTCACTCCTTCTCTTTGCCTAACAGCTCGGTGAGCTGTTTACCCATGGCGTTCAGCACACTGAACACGTGGCCGTACTGCATACGCGTGGGGCCGATCACACCGATGGTTCCGTGGGTGTTGTCGCCCAAGCGGTAGGTGGCGGTCACCAGCGAACAGTCCGCAAGCTCGGGAATCCCTGTCTCTGGACCGATTCGCACGGTAAAGGCCATTTCGCTGTGATCTTCCAGAAGCTTTACCAGCTGATCCTTGGTTTCCAGTACGCTGAGGAAGTTTTTGGCTTTCTCCACGTCGTTATACTCCGGAAAATTCAGGATATTGCTAGCACCGCCCAGCGCCAGATGGGATTTTCCGCCCTTGCCCTCCGCAGCGTCCATGAAATTCATGATTCCGTTGAAGAGCTCACGGTTTTCCTGCATCCCGCCCTGAATTGCCTTCAGCAATGCCTGGGCTTCGGTGAGAGTGTGCCCGCTCAACTTTTCGGTCAGCATCCGGCTAATGGCATAGAGCGTATCCGCATCCATATCTTTGCCGACGTCCACCACCGTATCCCGCATGATTCCGCCATCCGTTACGATGACGACCAGTGCGGAGGTGGAGCTGACCGGCACCAGCTGCAGATTGCGGATCCGAAGCTCCGCTCCCTTGGGCGTGGTCACCAGCGCCGTGTAATGGGTCAGGCCGGAAAGCACCTGCGCCGCGTGGCTGATGACGTCCTCCATCTGATGGGTGCGGTTGGAAAAATACTGGCAAACGCTGTCCGTATCGTCCGCTGCGATCATCCCGCGCTGCAGTAGCTGATCCACGTAAAGACGGTAAGCCTTCGCGCTGGGAATCCGGCCTGCGCTGACGTGAGGCTGATCCAGATAACCCAGTTCTTCCAAATCGCTCATTTCATTGCGGATGGTGGCGGAGCTCAAACCCATTTCGTACTTCTTGGAAATGGTGCGGCTGCCCACGGGAATCGCCGTCAGGATGTAGTCGTCGATGATCGCCTGCAGGATGCGGAACTTTCTTGCGTCCATCATCATGCTGTCGCAGCCTCCTTTCACAAGGTTCCGTTTGATCGGTTCTTGTTAGCACTCATCACCATCGAGTGCTAACATGGCATATCATATTCCACTCCTATGGTTTTGTCAATAGGTTTCGCACTTTTTTCGGGGGAATTTATGATTTGTTCACAAGTGGCTGAAAGCGTTTTGCCATAAGGGATTGCGTCATGCTCATCTTGTCTACGTTCTCCTCTTTTTTGCAAATTCGGAGGCTCCTCCGAAAAACTTTTCGGTGTGGCCAAACGTCTTTTATTTTGAGAGGATGTATTTTCCCTCCACATTCGGGAACAGAAGGGAGTTTTACCAAAATGAGACTTCGGCTTTTTTCTTTTCTTGCGGCTTTGTTTTTGGGGATCCTACTGACAGCGGGAATCGTCTACGCGGAAGAAAATATTTCTTTCCCTTACGTTTCCTTTCCTGCTTTACGAGAGCAGGCTCTCCAAGGCTGGCAGGAAAGCTTTACAGTGGATGGACGAGAAGTCGTCGTAAACGCCGTGATCCCGTGGATGCCGGAGACTGACGTCTGCCCCATCCCCGAGATCACCTTAGGAGAGATCAATCAGAATGAGACGCTGATCGCACACTATGCCGGGAAAGGCAACGTCGTAGACATCAGCACCAAACGTCCCTATGTGGACGTGAATATCGATATCAACGGCAAAACATGGTTCACAGATAAAAAGTTCTTTTATGGTGCTGGTTCGGGGTATCATACCCAAACAGAACGCACTGAGTACCGCTACCAGCAGCCGCCCGCCGGGACGCCGGAGGGACTGGACATGACTTTTGAGGAATTTTATGCCTTTGCAGACGAACCTGTACGTGCCTTTACTGGCTTATCGCTGGACGATTACTATTGGAGCGGAGACCAGTGCAATATTCTCTGGCAGGTAAAGGAGAAAAAAGATGGTCAGCGCATCCCCGTAGAACCGATGACCCGAAGCGGCAGCTGGGCCATCTGGGGCTGGCAGATGTTCCACGGTATTCCAACGCTGCCTTACGGTGACGGCCCTTATCCCCGGATGGTTTTCAATTATCACAACGAGAACTGCTATAACTTCACCGTGGTGCCTTATCAGGAAATCGGTCTGCTGGCCGGGGATGTTCCCCTGCTTTCCTTCGAAGCCATCAAACAGGCGCTGACCAAACAAATTCTTTCCGGTCATTTATGGAGCATTGACGAAATGGAATTTTGTTACATTGGCACCGCCGCTCCGGAAATGGACGGCAACCATTTTCTTTTGCAGCCCGTTTGGCGCATCAAGGGCGGATATACTGACGATCCCCATACAGACAAGGCCGTTCTGCCCTATCTGCCTTCCAATACAAAGGAAGGTCGTTTGATGATCCCGGAACCCTACGGCGATTATTACTTTCATGCGCAGACCGGCGAAATGTTTCCCAAGCCCACGCAGGCCGACAACGGCCACGCCATGCCAGCCATGGAGATTCTCCGCTGGGAAGACGTGCCATAAGAAAAAGCTGCGAAGAAATTCGCAGCTTCAGCCTGTCAAAGAAGCCAAATTGCAGACTCGCATCTGGCTTCTTTGACAGGCTGAGCCGCAGTATATGCTGCGGCTTTTTTGAATCATTTTTTCTTAAAGCGTTCCATCCAGAATGGCATTGATTACCACGCTGCCAACCTTATAGTTATTTTCCATAGCGGTGGCAAAGATGTCAGCCGCCTCTACACTATCGTCAGAAGCAAGAGACTCATCGAAATTCGGATCCCACAGGCTTTCGGGAGACGCGCCATTCATAAATACATCCATATTGACGGAATCGCGAATCACGATGAAGCGATCTAGCATTCCCAAGCGTTCAGCCGCAACAGCCAGGGCAACGTCCTCCATCTCCGTCAGTGCAAAGGGATCGGGGCACTGATAGGTTTCCGTCATCAGCAGCGCGTTGGCATGGTCATAGGAACCCTTCCAATAATTATCGCCGGAAACCGTGGTGCCGCGCAGCACCTTGGGATCGCGAACAGCCCATTCAGCATTATCAAATGCAGCAGCCATGAAGTTACGCGTTTTTTCCGTTGTAGAAATCTCAACATCTTTCACCAGATCATAGACCTTTTCCATCAGATCCTGATTAAAGATTTTATAAGAAGAACTGTCATAGCCAGAGTCATGGAACCACGTGGTGACGCTTCCTTCCGGAAGTTCGCGTACATCAGCATGATGTCCCAAATCATAGTCCACTGCAGCGGTAATGACAAATACATCTCCCATGACGCCATATTCATAAGCAGAACCTGCACAGCCGGTGCTGAAAATGTACGCATCTGAAAAATCAAAGCGTTCATCCGTCAAAACAGCATTCAAGCTCAACGCGGTGTTGACTTTACCCATACCAGTCACGTACAGCGCCACGCCGTCCTTCACATAGAGCTTATTGTCCGCAAAGCCGCCCTTCACTTCATATTCATCGCCACCCTGACAATAGGCTTCATAGTAATACTGCGCTTCGCCAGGAAAATCGCCGGCCAGTTCCCCCACTTCAAATTTAGGAAGAATCAGCACCTTGATCGGAACAGGGTTGGCAGACTCCGCCACAGCAGAGATTGCAGAACACATCATCAGCAGGACCAGGAGCATGGAAAGAACCTTTTTCATTTCGTTTTTCCTCCCATTTGATCTGTCTTATCGTCAATCGTCCAAAAAACGATGTTCAAACGGTTGGCCACCCCGTCTCAACGGCATCATTATATATCCGAATCTTTTATAAGTCAATTCACAAAATATTCGTAATTATTTGTGATTTTTTCATCCTGCTTTCAGATATTGTTCGTATTTTTGCGTAAAAATATCACCTTTATATCAAAAAAGCTGCGACTTTCTTCGCAGCTTTTTGAAAGATCAATTTGAATTACTCCACCGTCCGGGTAGCGATCACATCCACGCCGGTGCCGCACACATCGGGGCAGATCACGTCGCCCATATGGACGGGCGCGTTCAGCTGCAGATTGCCTAAAGCAGCCATGCAGTCGAAAATTTTCTCTTTCGGGATCGGGGTACGGGTCTTGGCGCTGACGGGCGTTTTCCGATTTTGCAGGGGAACGGCGGCCGTCACCATGCGGGTGGGAGCAGTGCATTCCTGCTTGGCATAGGTTTCGCCGCGCTTGCAGCTGTTGCCGCTGACCGATACCACCTGTCCGTTTTCCAGCACGACCTGCAGCCGGCAGCCTACCGGGCAGTTAATGCAAGTAATCTGCTGTTCCATGATTCTTCCTCCTTATTCCTTCACGATGGAAACGGTCACATCCGCGCCGGACAGGCCTTTGACCACTTCCGGCTTCAGGACAAGCTCGGCCATTTCGCCGGGGGTCAGGATACGCTTCTTCTGTTTGATCAGCTCCCGTTCGCCGTCCGTGACGCGGATATAGGCGTTCTCATAAACGCCGGAGGGCCGGAACATGATCTGCACGTTTTCCGCATCCCCGTCGGGGATCAGCAGCTTCTGGGGCACCACGCCGCGAACGCCGTCGCCGTCCTTGACGGAAACATACGTGCCCACGCGCTTTTTGCCCTGAACATACTCCGCAGCCGCCTTTCCGGCCTTGAAGCTCTCGGCGCTGACGAAGTCCACCAGATCGTGAACATGCAGCACGTTGCCGCAGGCAAAAATGCCCTCTTTGCTGGTTTGCAGGGTATCATCCACCACTGCGCCGGAGGTCAGGTTGCTCATTTCCACGTCTGCCTGACGGGTCAATTCGTTTTCCGGCAGCAGGCCCACGGACAGAAGCAGCGTGTCGCAGTCGAAGTGCTGTTCGGTGCCGGGGATGGGCTGGCGCTTTGCGTCCACCTCGGCCACCGTCACGCCGGTCAGGCGTTCCTTGCCCTGAATGTCGATCACCGTGTGACTCAAAAGCAGCGGAATGTCATAGTCGTGCAGGCACTGAACAATATTGCGGTTCAGGCCGCTGGAATAAGGCATCAATTCCACGCAGGCCAGCACCTTGGCACCCTGCAGGGTCATGCGGCGGGCCATGATCAGGCCGATGTCGCCGCTGCCCAGAATGACCACCCGCTTGCCGGGCATATAGCCTTCCAGATTGACGAATTTTTGAGCCGTACCGGCGGAATAAATACCCGCGCAGCGGGTGCCGGGGGTCGCCAGTGCGCCCCGGGGACGTTCCCGGCAGCCCATAGCCAGAATCAGTGCGCCCGCTTCGAAAAGCTGAACGCCCTTTTCTTTACTGACAGCGGTGACAAAACGGTTTTCGTCAATGGAAAGAACGGTAGTACCGCAGCGAACCTCGATGCCCAGTTCCTTTACCTTGTCAATATCCCGCTGCGCATACTCCGGGCCGGTCAGTTCTTCCTTGAAGCGGTGAAGGCCAAACCCATTGTGAATACACTGGCGAAGAATGCCGCCCATGTTGGCTTCCCGCTCCAGCACCAGAAGATTGTCCACGCCCGCCTCTTTGGCGGCGATCGCAGCGGCCATGCCCGCAGGGCCCGCGCCCACAATGAGCACGTCTACCTTTTCCACCTGATTTTTCAGTTCCTGACTCAGCATGTTATCTGTCCCCCTTCATGGCCTGTGCGACGGTGCCCACCAGCAGACGGCTCTCGCCGCCACATTTGGTGATCTGGGTGGGATCAAGGTGCAGTTCTTCGGAAAGAATTTCCAGCACACGGGGGCTGCAGAAGCCGCCCTGACAGCGGCCCATGCCGGCGCGGGTGCGGCGCTTTACGCCGTCGATAGTAGTCGCGCCAACGGGCCGACGGATGGCAGCCCGAATTTCCGCCTCCGTCACCTGCTCGCAGCGGCACACCAGCGCGCCGTATTCGGGGTTCTTCTTCACAATTTCAGCCCGTTCTTCCAGCGTCATGGCATAGAAGGGCTTTTCCCGCTTGGGAGCGGGCTTCCATTCCTTCTTTTCGGTCAGACCGTTTTCTTCGGCAATCTGACCTGCCAGCATTTTGGCAATGGCAGGTGCGGCGCTCAGGCCGGGGCTTTCGATGCCGACGGTTTCATACGCGCCGGGCACACCCTCCACAGCGCCGATAATGAAGTCGCCGTTTTCCTCATGAGCGCGAATGCCCGCGAAGGTGGTAATGACGGTACGCAGGTTCATCGCAGGCCAGGTCAGCCTGGACTTTTCATTGACCATCTTCAGCGCTTCGGCCGTAGTAGCTACATCGTCCGCATCCGGCACGTCCTCGGCGCTGGGGCCCAGCAGGGTATTGCCATGAACCGTAGGACTCACCAATACACCCTTGCCCATCTTAGTGGGGCACTGGAACATGGTATGTTCAAACAGGAGGGGCAGTTGGTGATCCAGCAGATAATACTCCCCCTTGCGGGCGATGATATTCAGCTTCTTTTCGGACAGCTGATTATGCAGTTCGGCGGAATGTACGCCCGCGCAGTTCACAATCAGCTCAGCTTCGAACACGCCCTGATTGGTGGTCAGCCGGAAGCCGTTTTCCGTCTTCTCGATTTTTTCCACCCGGGTATTCATACGGAACTCCGCGCCGTTCACCGCCGCGTGATCCGCCAGGGCGCAGGTCAGCTCATAAGGGCTGGTAAGGCCGCTCATGGGTTCCAGCAGAGCGCAGACAACCTCGGGATTGGTATTGGGCTCCAACCGAAGGATTTCCTCCCGTTCAATGATCCGCTGCGCCTCGACGCCATTTTTCACCCCCTGCTCGTACAGGGTTTCGATGGTCTTGCGTTCTTCCTCGCTGAAAGCAAGCACCATGGCTCCGGGACGGCTGTAGGGCGCGTCCACCTCTGCGCACAGCGCCGGGTACATTTGAGCCCCTTCCACGTTCAGTCTGGCCTTCAGGGAGCCTGGCTTTGCGTCGAAGCCCGCGTGAACGATACCGCTGTTCGCCTTGCTTGCGCCGTGGGCAACATCCTCGCCGCCTTCCAGCACAGTCACCTTGGCTTCGTAGCGGGACAACAGCCGTGCGACCGCGCAGCCTACCACGCCGCCGCCAATGACGATGATCTGCTTGTCCAAAACAAACCCTCCAACTTCTGTTTTGCGCGATGGAACACGCTCTGTAAATTCTGCGTGACTATCATACCACGAAACATCCAAAAAAGACAGACGGAGGGATTGATAATTTTCTGACAATTTCATAAACTTTTTTCTGTTTTGTTCGTTCGGGACGTAAAAAGGCAGGGCAAGCCCGTGCTCCGCCCCGCCCTGCTAATGTTCTGTTTTTTTCGTCACTCATGGAAGAAAGCGGCGATTTCTGTTTTCGCCCTTCTTTCGTAAAGCTCCTTCCATGCCTATCGTCCTCTTCATTTCCCGCCCTTGCGGAAAAAAGCGGCCACCACCGCGCCCGGCCCGGCGTAGGTTCCGATCACGCTGCCGATGCAGACGCTGTCCAGCCGTTCCGTTCCATCCTGCCAAAGCTCGCGGCTGTCCTGAATGTACTGCTGCATCAGCCTGTCGTCCAGTCCGGTATAGCCCAGCAGAATCGGCATGGTAAAGTCCACGCCGCCCGCTTCCTGAATCTTCTTCACCAGCAGGTTGTTCCCCTGCCTGGAGCCCCGCGCCTTTCCAATCAGAGCGACCCTTCCATCCTCGATGGTCACAACCGGCTTGATGTTCAAAACGCCGCCCGCGAAAGCGACGGTCTTGGAGATCCGGCCGCCTTTTTTCAGATATTCCAGCGTATCCAGCACTCCGATGACGCAGATTTCGTTTCGCTTTTCCTTCAGATGCGCCGCCAGCTCCGGGGCCGCCATGCCTTTTTCCGCGCAGAGGATGGCATACTCCGCCAGAATGCCCGCTCCGTTCGCCGCGTTCTGGCTGTCGACCACGTAAATGCTGTCATATCCCTCCGCGGCGATTTGGGCGCTCTGGCAGGTTCCGGACAGCTTGGAGGAGATGGTGATGACCACGGCGCTCTCCCCTGCCCGGGCAATCTCTTCGTAGGCTTCCTCAAACGCCGCCGGGGAAGGCTGGCTGGTGGTCGGCATGGCTTCCACGGACACGAGGCGTTCGTAAAACTGGCTTCGGGTGATCGTAACGCCGTCCGTCAGCACCTCCTGCCCAAAATGAATGGTCAGCGGGATCACCCGGGCGCGCCGACAAAAGGACTCCGTCATGTCCAGCGTGGAGTCCACAATGATTCTCGTTTTCATTCTATTTCCTTTCTTCAGCCCGCAGGGCCGCCTCGTTCGTTTTGGTTTCCCCCATTTGGGCCAGCCGCTCGCTGACGGCGGAAAGCGCGCGATACATCACGGCCCGCTCCTCCTCCGTCAGGGCGGAGCCTGCTTCCCTGACGATCCGGTCAATCTTCTCCATGATTCTCCGGCCGGTCGCCTCTCCCTTCTCCGTCAGCCGGAGGGGCGATCGATAACGCTTTCTGGCGCTGCTGTCGCAGACCAGATAGCCTTCCTTTTCCAAAAAATCCAGTGAGCGGGAAATGGCGGCCTTGTCCTCGTCGCAGCGGTCACACAATTCCCCCGCCGTCAGCGGCCCTGCCGTCGTAAGGTGATACAGACAGGCCACATGAGGGCCTTTCAGATGGAATTCCGCCATTTCTTCCGTTTTGATTCGGCGAATGTTGCGGTTGATTTTGGCAATCAGCACCGTAAAGGCCGCGAAGCGCTCTTCCATGTTTCCCTCCTTCCTGTTGACGAATCAACAAGCAGTTATGATTCTAACACTGTTTTGTTGATTTGTCAACATTTTATCTTAAAAAACCGAAGCGACGAGCGCTTCGGAAAAAGCTTAGAGCGTTATATCATACCGAATCTCTTTCATTACCAGATCGGTATTGCGCTTGTGGTACGTTTTTTCAGTTGCTGCAATGCCGCCGCATTTTTCCGCCACCCGGCAGGAGGCGGCATTTTCGGCGCTGACCCAAATGGTGGCTTTTTCCGCCCCCTGACGGCGGGCGTATTCTATCATGCCCTGCGCCATTTCCGTGGCATAGCCCTGCTTCCAAAAGTACGGGTGAACGCAGTAAGCCAGATCATAAGTTTTTCCCTCGTCAAGAGGCAGAAAACTGCAAGTGCCGACGCGCTGCTCCGGGTGTTCTTTCATTACGGGGATCAGGTAACAACATTCCTCGTCGTCGCCCAGTTCTTCCAGTTCCCGAATGTATTCCGGGTCAGGTTCCAGCATAGGCTCGTCCGGCAGGTACTTTCCCACCTCCGGGTCATTCCAGATGCGGAAGGCCCACAGAGCGTCCTCTTTAGTAAAACCGCGTAATAGCAGCCGAGTCGTTTCAATCGCGGGGATTTTCATCGTTTATCTTGTTTCCTTCCCAAATGATTCGAGCGGCCTCATAGGCCAGATAAAGTCCCGCCACCGACGGCACGAAGCTGACAGAACCGGGTGCCACCCGGCCGGTTGCCTTTGTTTCGGCTTCATCCTCCGGGGACGGCGTTGGGATTTTCGCCTTTTCCAGCGAATAGACGCACCGCAACGCCGGCACACCCCGTTTGCGAAGCTGCTGCCGCATCACCCGGCATAGGCGGCAGTCCTTGGTGTCGTACAGATCGCCGATTCGAATCTGCGTGGGATCCAGCCGGTTGCCCATGCCCATGCAGCTGACCAGCGGGATTCCCCGCCCATAACAGACCTCCGCCAGATGCAGCTTGGCTGAAACCGTGTCGATGGCGTCCAGCACCACCGTGCAGTCCGCCGGAATCTCCACCGGGTTTTCCGGGAGATAAAAGGCGTTGACGGTTGTGATCCTCATTCCCGGGGCAGCGTCCCGAAGTCTTGCCGCTACCACATCGGTTTTCTGCTGTCCCACCGTGCTTTCCAAGGCAGGCAGCTGTCGGTTCAGATTGGATGGTGCCACGGTATCGTTATCCACGATGGTCAGATGTCCTATACCCAGCCGTGCCAGCGCCTCCGCCGCGTAGCTGCCCACGCCGCCCAAGCCGAACAGCAACACATGGGCGTTGCGGAGCCGCTCCATCCGTTCGGAATCCAGCAGCAGTGCCGTCCGTTTCAGTCGTTCCTGTGCAATATCCAATGCTTATCCCTCCACCCGAATCAGGCTTTCCACCTGCGCGATGGCCTGGTCGATTTCCCGAACCGCCTGCTGCATGTCCTTTTCATAGGCACGATGGGTAATAAACACCATAGGAATGCGCCCGTTCCGCTTTTCGCCCTTCTGCTGCATGGCAGCAATGCTGACCCCATGATCGGCAAAGGTAGCCGCCACCCGGCTCAGAACGCCGGGTGCGTCGATGGCCATGGTGCGCACATAGAAGGCGCAGCGCCAGTCGTCATTTTTCTGCAGCCCGTCGGCGTTATCCGGGTCGGTGATGAAGGTGGGATAGCGATGCACCGGCGTAGAAGAAGCCCGCAGCAGGTCGCTAACGATCGCACTGGCCGTGGGCATATCCCCTGCGCCTCGGCCCATGAACATCATTTCGCCGCAGGCATGACCCTGCAGATATACCGCGTTGAACGCGTCCGACACATTCGCCATGGGGTGGTTGTTGGGAATAAAAGTCGGATTTACACGGGTCTCCACCCGCATTCCGTCCCGTTTGGCAATGGCCAGCAGTTTCAGCGTATAGCCGAGTTCCTGTCCGCAGCGGATATCCTCCTGACTGACATGGGTAATGCCCTCCACATGGATAAAATCGAAGGGTACATGTCCATGAAATGCGAGACTGGCCAGAATGCTCAGCTTGTAGGCCGCATCGTAGCCCTCCACATCGGTAGAGGGATCCGGCTCCGCCAGTCCCAGCCGCTGTGCATCCCGAAGCACGTCCTCATATTCCAGCCCCTCCCGGCTCATGCGGGAAAGAATGTAGTTGGTGGTGCCGTTCATGATGCCGTACAGATAGCTGATTCGATTGGCCTGCAGGCTTTCCTCCATGGTATGGATGATGGGGATGGCTCCGCACACCGCCGCCTCGTAGTACAGACCCGCGCCGCTTTTCCGGGCGGCCTGCTGCAGCTCGTGCCAGTGCAGGGCGAAGGCCACCTTGTTGGCGGTCACCAGCGTCTTGCCCTTTTCCAGCGCCGCCAGATCCCATTGAAACGCGGGCTGCTCGCCGCCAAGAAATTCCAGAATGATGGAAATCTCCGGGTCGTTCAGCAGGTCGTCCACCCGGTCGGTCAGCACGCCCTCCGGCAGCTCGATTTCCCTTTTTTTATGCACGTCCCGCACCAGCGCCCGCTTCACTTCAAAGTGAAGCCCCGTGCGATGGCTGATCTCCTTCGAAAAGCCCGTAAGCAGCTTCCATACGCCGCTGCCAACGTTGCCGCAGCCGAAAAATCCGATTTTGACCGTCGGTTCCATCCTTCTGTTTCTCCTCTCGTCAGCGGTTGCGTTCATACAGGAGCCGAAGCCCCTTCAGGGTTAAAATCCCGTCCAATTTGTCGATGATGCCGCCTTCTTCGGCTACGATCACCGCCATGCCGCCGGTGGCCACCACCAGCGCCTCCGGCGCGTGAAGCTCCTCCCGGAACTTGCGCACCAGATACTCGATCTGGCCGATAAAGCCGTTGATCACGCCGGACTGAAGATTCGTCACCGTGGTGCGGGAAATCACGTGTTCAGGCCGAACCAACTCGAACCGAGGCAGCTTGGCCGTGCCGCGAACCAGCGCGTCACTGGTCAGCTTCAGACCCGGGCAGATACAGCCCCCCAGAAAGGAACCTTCTTCGTCGATGGCCCCGAAGGTGGTGGCGGTGCCGAAGTCGATAAAAATGCAGGGGCCACCATACTCCGCCTGCACGGCCACAGCGTTGGCAATACGGTCGCTGCCCAATTCCCGGGGATTCTCATATTTCAGATTGATTCCGGTCTTGATGCCGGGAGCCACCATCATGGGCGACTGTCCGAAATAATTCTTGCACATGTGTTCCAGTGTAAAATTGATGGTAGGCACCACACTGGACATCACGATCCCCTCGATGTCGCTGCAGTCGATTCCATCCCGCTCCAGCAGCCCGGAAAGCAGAAAACCGTATTCGTCGCTGGTATGAGTGCTGGAAGTGGACAGCCGCCAGTACTTCTTCATCTCCACGCCGTCAAACAGGGCGGTCTTGATATTGGTATTGCCAACGTCCATGGTTAAGATCATGCTTGTTTCCTTCCTTTACGCTTGGTAACGGCGTCCACCGCCACTTTGACCATGGGCACCAGAAGCGCGGCTACAACGGCCTCGGCAATGCCATTGGGCAGACCGACTGCCGCCACCAGCCACGCGCCCGCGTGATCCAGATAATGAGCTTCTGTTTCACCGGTAGAGATCATGTTATTAACTATTTCCGTCAATTTCGCACCGTAAATCAAGTACAGTGTTCCCAGCACCAGCACGGTATTAAGAACCGCACCCACTGCGGCGGCAATGCCTGCGGCGATCTTATCTCGTACCTGTCCGTCCCGAAAGAGCTTTTTCAGCAAGAGATACACCGCGTAAGCTCCCAGCGGGAATAAAATGCGCGGCAGGACGCTGATCAGCGGATTGCGGAAGAACAGCGTCAGGCCCACCGCGCCGGACTCCCATGCGCGAATCAAGCTGCATGTGCCGAACACCAATCCGACAAAGCCGCCGACCCACCAGCCCTCCACCAGCGCGGC
The DNA here is from genome assembly GCA_900548145.1 of uncultured Eubacteriales bacterium. GTDB lineage: Bacteria > Bacillota > Clostridia > Christensenellales > Aristaeellaceae > Limiplasma. The sequence continues at coordinate 269,496 of URJB01000001.1, forward strand.
GATCAGCACCGGCACATGTACCGTGGTCACTGCCAGCAGAGGCGGCGGAAGCTGAATCATTCCGATGGGGGTAAATACCAGAAGCGCGGTAATGGCGCTGAGCATGGCGGCGACGGTCATCTGACGGATGCGGTCGCTCTGACGGCGGCGTTTTTCCAGAATGGTTTCCTGTTTCATTTTCTTTTTTCCTCCGTTCGAGTTCTTGTGGGATACCCGACGATTCTGGGGAACCGTTTCGCGGCATTTCCGATGGGCAGTCGCCGGCGCTTGCGCTCGGCTCCGCCGGAAAAGCAACACTGGCATTATATCGGTTTCCGGCGCGGTTGTAAAGCGATTCTCCGTCATACTTGCCGGGACGGACGCATAAAGTCCAGAGAAAACAGAGGGAGGACAGACATGAAGCAGCGGAGATTCCGTCAAAAAGCCCTGTGCACTTTCGCGCTGCTGGCCATCTTGTCCCTTTCTCTTTTCCTGCAGGCCGCCGTTTCGGAAGAAACGAAAAGCCCGGTACTTTCTCCATCAGAATCTGCCCGGCGGGCCAACGTGCCGGAGGGCAACTGGATCTGGATCGACTTACCCCAGAAGACGCTGACGCTTTATCAGGGAACAGAAGTGCTCAAGCGCTACCCCATTGCCTCTGGCACTTGGGAAACGCCCTCGCCTATCGGGGTTTTCTATATTACCCATCGTTTCGCAGGAGAACTTGGCGGATTCGGCACCCGTTTTCTGGGACTGAACGTGCCTTGGGGGCAGTTCGGCATCCATGGCACCAACCGGCCCGGAAGCATTGGTTCCAACGCCAGTCACGGCTGCATTCGCATGTTCGTTCAGGACTCGGAGGAGCTTTACGGCAAGATAGGTAACTGGAGCAAGGTGGTCATTCAGGGCGGGCCCTACGGACAGTTGGATTCCAGCCTGCGGGCGCTGCGCCCTGGCGACCGAAACAGTCATGTGGCGGCGGTGCAGCGGCGGCTGATCTCCCTTGGTTATCTGTACGAAAACGCCGACGGCGTATACGGAGCCGGAACGACCGCTGCTGTCCGCCGGGCCCGAAAGGCGCTGGGGCTGCAGGATGGCGACGAAGTAGACGCGGCCTTTTACCGTGCTATCGGATTGATTTTATTTGAATAAATGTGGCTTCGGAGGTTGGAACCATGAAATGGTATGAAACGATTGCTTTTCTCACCCACTGCCTGCCCAAGGCGGCAGCCCGTCCGCTGAATGCCCTGCCAGAGGGCAGTCTGCGAGAGATCCGCGTTCGTGCTGGGCAATCCATCCGCCTTTCCACCCGTCAGGGGGAAACCATCTGTCCCTGCGAGCCCACGCCCCAGCAGGTAGCCCAAATGGCCGAAGCGCTGTGCGAACACGCACTGTACGCCCGGGCCGAGGAACAGCGCAGCGGCTTTGTCACCCTCCGGGGCGGGCACCGCATGGGGCTGTGCGGCCGGGTGATCTGTCAGGGACAAAGCATCCGCGCCTTGCGGGACATCAGCTCCTTCTGCATCCGCATCGCGGGTCAATGGCGGGGCGCGGCAGACGGGCTGATCGGCCAGTTAACGGACGAAAACGGGAGCTGCCGTTCCGCTCTGATCGTTGGTCTGCCTGGCATGGGCAAAACGACCCTGCTTCGGGACAGTCTACGCCGCTTAAGTGAAGCGGGACGGCGGGTGTGCGTAGTAGACGAACGCAGCGAGATCGCCGCCATGTGCGACGGGCTTCCTCAACTGGAAGTAGGGCCATGTACAGACGTGCTGGACGGCTGCGGAAAAGAAGCGGGGCTTCGCTGGTTACTCCGTTCCTTATCGCCGGAGGTGCTGGTCACGGACGAGCTGAGCGACACCTTGGATGCTCAGGCGGCGCTGGAAGCCATCCGCAGCGGGGTCAGCATGCTGGCTACCGTCCACGGCCGTGATCTGGACAGTGTTTGCGGCCGAAACACGCTGTATCCGCTCATCCGCGATCGGGCCTTCGAACGCTACGCCGTGTTGGACGTTCACGAAGTCGGAAAGCTGGCCGGAATCTATGACCGTGATTTTCAGCCCGTGGTTTCCGAGGAGGATGCATAATGTTGGGGGCAGCAGGAGCGCTTTTGTGCATGGCGCTGGGGACGGCGTTGGGGGCAGGACTGAAGGAACGTCGCTGCGCCAGGCTGCGGCTGTTAGAAAATGAAATGGAATTATTGGCTCGAATGCGGCTGCTGATTCTGGAGGAACGTCTGGGGCTGCCCGCGCTGCTTCGCGTCTGCGCGTCTGACGGCGACGAGGGCGTTTTTTCCCACCGATTGGAAAAAGCGGCGGAAATTCTGGAAAAGCACCCGCTGCTCGGTCTGCGGGACGCATACCAGCAGGCAACCTCTGCCCTTCCGCTCTCCGCAGAGAAGTCTGAAGAAAAGGCTGTGCTGGACGGTCTATTCGCTCAACTGGGCACCGGCACCGCCTCCATGCGGGAACAGGCGGCATCCAGCGCCATCCGCCGTCTGCGTCCTCTTGCAGAAAAAGCCCGGGAGCAGGCGGAAAAGGGCGGCAAGCTGCTCATGCAGTTGGGGCTTCTGTTCGGCCTGATGCTGGGCATTGCGTTATGGTAACGATTTAGGAGGGCAAGGCGATGATTCAGGTAGATCTGCTCTTCAAGCTGGCGGGGCTGGGCGTAGCGGTGGCTGTCATCAGTCAGGTGCTGAACCGGGCGGGCCGGGAGGAACTGGGGACGCTGGTCACAGTGGTCGGGCTGGTCATCGGTCTGTTTCTGGTGGTCAATCTGATCTCCGACCTGCTTTCCAGCCTGAAAAGCATTTTTGCGCTGTATTAGCCATGGAATTTCTGCAATGGATGGGACTTGCCGTCTCGGCGGCGGTTTTGTGTCTGGTAGTACGGCAGCAGCAGCCGCAGATCGCATCCCTTTGCTCATTGGCGGCTGGCTGCATTCTGCTGACCGGGGCATTGGGCAGCATTTCTTCCCTTCGGCAGGAGCTTCAGCAGCTGACGGCGATGGCTGGTTTTCAGGAAGGAACGCTGTCCGTTTTCCTGAAGGTGCTGGGCATGAGCTACACCGCCGAACTGACCGCACAAACATGCTCCGATCTGGGAGAAAACAGTCTGGCACTGAAAGTGCAGCTATTGGGAAAGCTGAGCGTTTTTATCCTGACCGTGCCCCTGCTGTTAGAGCTTTTACAGTTGATTTTGGAGCTGGCTCCATGAAACAACGCATGCTTCTTGTCCTAGGGCTGTTGGTTCTGTTCTTTCCGCTGACCGTCGTTGCCGAAGCATTGGAAAGCGGGCTCCAGGACGTTCTTGGACAGCTGGATCTGCAAGCGTTGGAACAGGCTTCCAACGGGCTGCCGATGCTGGAGGGCGAACCCGGTCAATGGCTGGAGCGTCTGGCCTCCGGCAAGGCACTTCTGAACCCGGAAGGCGTGCTGCAATGGCTTCTTGCGGAGGCGGCGGGCGTTTTCCGTCAAACCCTGTGGCGCATGACCCGCTTGTGGATCCCCGCGCTGCTTTCCGCCGTGGGCGAACAGTTTTTCCCGGAAAACAGCGGGGCCGGCAAGGCTGCCCGGTATACGGGGCTCTTGACCGTCATGGGCTTTCTCTGCGCCGACTTGAAGGATTATGTTCAGCTCTGCTCCCAGTCCGTTGGCGATATGTCCGGGTGGATGCAGGCCATTTTCCCTTTGCTGGTCACGCTGTTAGCCGCTGTGGGCGGGACGGCCAGCTCGGCCTTTTACCAGCCCGCCGTCATGGCCGCAGCCGGTTCCATGACCACACTGATCCAGCATGTGACGATGCCGTTTGCCGTTGGGGTCGCCGTTCTGACCATGGCAGGCGGGCTGAGCGATAATGTGCGTTTGAGCCGTCTTTGCCGTCTGATACGGCAAATTGCCAACTGGACGCTGGGGTTTGGCTTCACTGTCTTTATCGGAGTAATGTCCGTGCAGGGGCTCAGCGCTGCGGCTGTAGACGGTGTCAGCATCCGCACGGCAAAATACGCCATGGATAATTTTATCCCCATCGTGGGCGGGATGTTTGCCGACACTGTAGATACGCTGGTTGGCTGCTCCCTGTTAGTGGAAAACGCGGTAGGCGTATTGGGGCTTCTGGTGCTGCTTTTGAAGCTGCTGACGCCCCTTCTGCGCACGGTGGCGGCGCTGTTTCTGTATCGGTCGGCTTCAGCGGTGCTGCAGCCCGTGGCAGATAGTCCCCTTTGCCGCTGCATCGGCGAATTTGGGGAGGTATTTTCGCTTCTGTTCATTATCGAACTGAGCGTAGGAGCCATGTTCATGCTGCTTTGTGCGGAAATGCTGACCGTAGGAACCATGACGGTCATGCTGAGGTGAGAAGAAAGAATGAACGCTTTCATTCGGCAAATGGCGGTGCTTTCGGTTCTGTGGGCTTTTTGCGAAATGCTGCTGCCGGAGGGCCGACAGCGGCGGGCGGTTCGGCTCACCGTCAGCCTGATGATGGCCGCGTCGCTGCTTTCCTCCTTGAGTGCGCTGCTGCCGACAGCAGCGGAACCTTCCCGGGAAACATTCGCCTTTTTTCAGCAAGGTGGAGGCAACGAGCCGGCAAGGCGGCTGGCGCTGCAATCCGCCGCCCGGGAAGCGGAGGCGTTTTTGGTTCGTCTGGCCGGGAAGGCGGGCTATGACGCACAGGGAAAAGTCTGGCTGGATATGGACGGCGCGCTTTTTCAGGCGGAGGTGATGCTTTCTCCCCGGGAAGGCCAGAGCCTTCTTCTGACTGCCGACCAGCTGCGGCAGAAAATAGCGCAGACGCTGCAGGTGGAGGAAAGCCGCATCACTGTGGTTCAGTCCGGCGAAGCGGAGGGAACATGAAGCGACTGAAAGAAAACCGCTGGTTTCTTCTGGCGGCTGTCCTGCTGTGCTGCCTGCTTTGCTTTCTTCTATTGAGCGGCCGCAGTGCAGGTGGCAGCGGAACCAGCGAAGAAAAACGGATCGCACAGGTGCTCAGTGCCATCAGCGGTGCGGGGAAAGTGGAAGTCGCCGTCTACTACAACAGTGGTGCGGACAGTTTTTCTTCCTCTGCGCCGCCTGTGGGAGCCGTTGTGGTGGCAGAGGGCGCAGACGATCTGGAAGTGCGGCTCAGCCTGATCCGGGCCGTCCGCACTTTACTGGGGCTGCCGGAAGCGGCAGTGGACGTTTTTTCAATGGAGGCTGGGCGATGAAGACTTCTTCTGTTCTGGAACCCAAAAAGAATGCCGGGCACGCAGCCCGGCTCGGATTGCTGGCGGCACTTCTCATCGCCGCCGGGGTCCTTTTCTGGCAAAAAGTGCAGCTTCCCATTTCTCAGGAGCCGCCTGAAGAAGTGATCGTTTCTCCTGCGCCCACCGTCTCCGGGCGGGATGTACGGGAACTTTCCTACGAAAAAGATGCGGCGGCGCTTCAGGCCTTAACGGAAAACGACCAACTGCAGCAGGCCGTTCGGGATCAGGCTGCGGAGCAGCTGGCCCGCATGGTTCAAAACCATCAGACCGAACTGGCCATCGAGGAAGCCTTGCAGAAAGCGGGCTATCTTCCGGCGTTGGTCATCATGCAGAACGACTCACTTACCATTAACGTAGGGGCGCGGGAACTGAGCGGCCCTGACAGCATGACCATCCTTTCGATCTGTGTGGCTCACAGCGACGTTCCTTCGGAAAACATCCGAATTATGAACGGGCCTTCCTCGTGAAGCGCGGCCTTGCAAAAAAGCAGCTCAAGCCCCACGCAGCTGCGGGGATCATCAGGAAAAGGTAAATGAACAGGTATTGAGACTTCGCCTCGAAGATCATGTGATACAAAAATGCGCCTGTCATTGTGACCGCGCACAGGGATAGCCCCAGCCCCAAGGGGCGCGGCAGCGGTTCCTCTCCTTCTTTGGGGCGGCGGAGCAGTTTCCGGGCAAAGGCTCCCATGGTCAAAGAAAACAGAGCGTACAATGCCAGTGTGTAACCGTCCATCCATTTTTCCAGCACGGGACGCAGATGACCATTCAGCGCTACATCGCCAAAATAGGAGCGGTTTTCTTCGTCATAAGGGCAGGTTCGGCTGATCCAAACGGCCTCAAAGGTGGTTTCATTCCATTGAGAGACCATTTTTTCATAGAAAAACTGGAACGTATAGGCAGGGTCTTTCGCAAATTCTTCCAGCCGGGCACGAATATTCTTTTTTGCCCGTTCAGACGTCTTTTCCGGGTCATAGTTGGCGTTTTCATAGACCTGTTCCACATATTCATTGTACCAGCCGGGCGCGCGGTTGCTTTCCTGCAGGCCCATAGCCAGATAGGCCGTCATGGGCACGCCCTTGCTCAGGTCAGCCCCGGACGCTGCCGAATAAATGCTTTTCACCGTTTGGGTAGAAATCAAAGGGCCAGCTGCCAGAAGCAACAGCAGCGGCAGCAGCTTCCATTTTTTCTCCGAAAGGAACCAAAGTCCCGTCACGATCAGCATGGCGATCACGGGGATCCAGCCATTGGGCTTCATCATGACGGACAAGCCGCACAAAAGCCCGGCGGGAATCAGCCGCCACGCACCGCCATCGCGGGCCAAGCGGCACAGGCAGCACATAGCCCACAGCGTACAGGCAATGCTGGCCATATTGCCGTACAGGAACGTCACATACAAAATCGGCTGCAGACACAGCAGCAAGAGCAGCGCTCCATAACGGACGGTTCGGGCTTTTTTCGTCATCAGCCACAGGAGCCGCAGCGTTCCGCCGTAGGCAAGCGTCAGGAAAGCCACGTTGACCAGCTGCAGCGCCAGATAGTTTTTGGGGCCGAAAATCGTCTGCAGCAGCTGAGAAAAAGCCATAAATCCCAGCTGATAGGGGTGCCGATTCATGTAGCCGTCTTTTCGCTTCAGCTCCGTATAGTTCCGACTCATGGCCTGACGGGCTGCGTCCACGATCTCGGCCGCGTCCGCCCGGGGTTCCGTCCGAACGGCCAACACCCACAGTGTTCCCAGCAGAGCCGCCCAGACAAGCGAAAAAATCACCATAGCCCGCAGGGGGATTTTTCCTTCCACCTTGGAAAACAGCCACAAAATGCCGCAGGCCACCAATAGACCAAGCAGACTGAAAAGCGGTTGATCCTGCACTTGAACGATCGTCTCAACCGTATAGTGTTTTTCTGCAATGGTGCTGGTAAAGATCGATCCATACACGCACAGATAGGCGAACAGCAGCGCCAGTACCGCGCAGACCAGTCCTACCAGCACCGATTCCGTCCGTTTCATATTTTTTCTCCCTCGGCGGGTACGGTTTCCGGGCGCAGACGCTCCCGCTGGCGTTTTTCTTCCGCGCCTATCTCCCAGTGCAGCAGCAGCGTCAGAAGGGCCCGCAGCAGAATGATCGCTCCCAGCGTGCCAAGCTCGTTCCATCCGCTGACGATGACTGACCGCAGCACCTCGCTGCCGATCTTAAATTCCAAGCCCAGCATGATTCCCTGCGCCAGTTCGATGCGGGTGGAGTCCTTTTTGCGAATAAAGTCGATCAGCGCACGAATCATGCTGACCACGATCACCACAATTCCCGCCAGTTCGATCAGGTGAATGCAAATCATCACCAGATCATGAAATCCCGTTTCCAATGCAGCCATTGGGCTGTACCTCCCTTAAAAATATGTTATAATACTGCTGAATCCGCCAGATGCTTTCGCAGGCATTCTCAAACGGAACTTATCCCGACCAAAGGGGAGGAAGCCCAGCTTGACCCTACAATTATACCTGCATTTTCCTTTTTGTAAAAGCAAATGTTTGTATTGCGATTTTTGTTCCGCCCCCGGCAGCCGGGCTGAGATGGAACGCTATACTGCCGCCCTTCGCCGGGAGATCGTGCAGGCGGGCCGAGAATATCCCAATGCAGAAATTTCAACCGTCTATCTTGGCGGTGGAACGCCGTCTATCCTGCCGCCTGATCTGATGGCCTCCGTGCTGGAGAGTCTGCACATTGCCTTTTCGTTCCAGCCAAACGTGGAATTTTCTTCAGAAGCCAATCCGGGAACCCTGACTCCTGAATGGCTGGAATGCGTTCGGCGCCATGGCGTGAACCGTCTTTCCATGGGCGTGCAGGCCGTGCAGGATGAACTGCTGCGTTCCCTGGGACGCGTCCATACCTTCCTTCAGGCGGAAGAAGCGTTTCAGCTGGCACGGGAAGCGGGGTTCTCCCGTCTCAGCGCCGACCTGATGTTCGCCCTTCCCGGGCAAAGTCTCTCCGACTTCCGGGAAAGCATTCACCGGGTGGCAGCTCTCGGGGCCGAGCATATCTCCGCTTACAGTCTGATTGTAGAAGAAGGCACGCCGCTGGCCTCCAGGGCCGCTTCGGGAGCCGTTCGAATCCCTGACGAGGACGAAGCGGCCGATTTTTATCAGTTGGGGCTGCAGGAGCTTTCCTGTCTCGGCTACCAGCAGTATGAAATCAGCAATTTCGCCCGGCCCGGTGCAGAATGCCTCCATAACATCGGCTACTGGCAGGGTGCGTACTATCTGGGGCTGGGGGTCAGCGCCCATAGTCTGCTGCCCGCACGGGACGAAGAAAAAGAAACCGGGGCATTTTATATCCGCGCCTCCAATTTTTCCAATACGGCTGACTATTGCCGCGCCATGGAAGAAAAAGATACGGCTGCGGAGAGCCGCCAACCCATCTCCCGCAAAGAAGCCATGTTCGAGGCCATGATGCTGGGTTTGCGCATGAACTCGGGAATCAGCGGCACGGATTTTCAGCGCCGATTCGGCACGTCCATCCGAAGTGTCTACGAAGCGCCGCTGGAGCAAGCCGTCCAAAATGGACTGGGTCTGTGGACGGCGGACGGCGGCTATCGGCTGACGGCCAAAGGGTTGCTTTTGGAAAACGCCGTGGCGGTGGAGTTGATGGATGTTTGAGAAACCCGTCAAAGGGATTGACGTTTTGCCGATTTTGTTGGATAATAAAACATTGGAAACGGAATGCATCGGCATTCCTCTATCCTGAAGCAACGCACGAGAGGACGGCTGAACGTGGAAAAGCTAACGTACGGGCTGATCGGCTGCGGGCGGATCGCGCCCAATCATATCACCGCGGCCATGAACAACGCGGATGCGCTGGAGGTTGTCGCTCTGTGCGATCCTGTCCGGGAACACGCTGAGAAGATTCTTTCCTTTTTGCCTGAAGAAAAGCGGGCTTCCGTCCGGATGTATGAGGACTACCGCGAGATGCTCCGGGACGGCGCTCCCACGCTGGTCTCCATTGCGACGGAAAGCGGAAAACATGCGTCGATCGGTCTGGACTGTCTGGATGCGGGATGCAACGTCATCATCGAAAAGCCCATCGCCCTTTCCATGGACGACGCCCGGGCGCTGGTGTCAAAGGCCAAAGAAAAAAATGTGAAGCTCTGCGTCAACCATCAGAACCGTTTCAATAAGGCGGTGCAGAAGATTCGTTCCGCTGTGGAAGAAGGCCGTTTCGGCCGAATGCTGCACGGCACGGCTCACATTCTGTGGAGCCGGGGCGAAGAATACTATGCCCAAGCGCCCTGGCGCGGCACCTGGGCGCAGGATGGCGGCTGTCTGATGAATCAGTGCATCCACAACATCGACCTACTGCGTTGGATGATGGGTGACGAAATCAGCGAGGTCATGGCCTATACGGATCGGCTGACCCATGATTACATTCAGGCGGAGGACATCGGGATGGCGCTGGTGCGTTTCCGCAACGGAAGCTACGGCATGATCGAGGGCACGACAAACGTCTATCCCCACAATCTGGAAGAAACTCTTTATCTTTTCGGGGAAGACGGCACCGTCAAGGCTGGCGGCAAAAGCGTCAATGTGATCGAAAGCTGGGATTTCCGGGATGGAAAGGATGATCCCGCTTATATCAAGGAAAATTTCGGTGAAAATCCCCCCAACGTCTACGGGTTCGGGCACACGCCCCTATACAGGGATGTGATCGAAGCGATTCAGAACGACCGTCCGCCCTATGTGGACGGCGAAGCGGGAATGCGGGCGCTGGAGCTGGTGCTGGCGATCTATCAGAGCGCCGCTGAAGGCAAGCCCGTTTCTCTCCCCTTGGGGCACTGCGCGTCCACGGATTTCGCCGGACGTTTTGACCGTTAAACACACGAAGGAGGATAAAGACATGGCTACCTTAAAGGAACAACTGCTGGATAAGATCGCCCGCAAGGAAATGCGCGTCGGCGTGGTCGGTCTGGGTTATGTAGGTCTCCCGCTGGCCGTCGAAAAGGCCAAGGCTGGTTTTCATACCATCGGTTTTGACGTCAACAGCGAAAAAGTCCGTCTGGTGAACGAAGGCCATAACTATATCGGAGACGTAGTGGACAGCGATCTCAAGCAAATCGTGGAAAGCGGAATGCTCAGCGCCACCACCGATTTTGAAAAAATCGCCAGCGCGGACTTTGTGGCCATCTGCGTTCCCACGCCGCTGGACGTTCATCAGGAGCCGGACATCAGCTATGTGGAAAGCTCCACCCGCGCCGTCGCCCCCCACATCCACCGGGGCAGTGTGATCGTGCTGGAATCCACCACCTATCCAGGCACCACCGAAGAACTGCTCAAGCCCATTCTGGAAGAAGCATCCGGCCTCAAATGCGGCGAGGACTTCTATCTGGGCTTCTCCCCGGAGCGGGTCGATCCCGGCAACCTGATCTATAAGACCAAAAATACCCCCAAGGTGGTAGGAGCCATCGGCAGGGACGCTACCGAGGTCATCGCCGCCATGTACCGGGCCGTTCTGGACAGCGACGTGTTCGAGGCTTCCTCCCCCGCCATTGCGGAAATGGAAAAGATTCTGGAAAACACCTACCGAAACATCAACATCGGTCTGGTGAACGAACTGGCGCAGCTTTGCGACCGCATGGGCATCGACGTATGGGAAGTGATTGCCGCCGCCAGCACCAAGCCTTACGGCTTCCAGCCCTTCTATCCCGGCCCCGGTCTGGGCGGCCACTGCATCCCGCTGGATCCCTATTATCTGACGTGGAAGGCCCGCGAATATGGCTTCCATACCAGCATGATCGAAAACAGCATGATCATCAACGACAATATGCCCCGCTACTGTGTGGAGCGGGCTATGCGGCTACTGAGCCGGAAGCATCGGAAAGCCCTGTGCGGCGCAAAGGTGCTGGCGCTGGGCGTGGCCTACAAAAACGACATCGACGACTGCCGGGAAAGTCCCGCCATCCGCGTGCTGAAGCTGCTGCGGGAAGAAGGCGCGGAAGTGACCTACTTCGACCCGTGGGTCGCCCAGTATAAAGAGGACGGTCAGGTCTATTACAGCGAGAAAGAGCTGACCCCCGAACTGATTCAGGCGGCCGATCTGGTGGTCGTGACCGCCGGTCACAACAACGTAGACTATGCCATGGTGCAGAAGAATGCCAAGGCTGTTTTCGACACCAAAAACGTGATGCGCAAGCACAACGCTTTCGGCGATAACGTAGAAGTACTGTAAGGAGGGGGCTTTTCATGCAGTTTCGGGATCTGCACCGTCAGTATGAACGGCTCAAGCCGGAGATGGACGCCGCCATTGCCGGGGTATTGGAGGATGCGCATTATATTTCCGGGCTGCAGGTCAAGGCGTTGGAGGAAAGTCTGGCACAATACGCTGGGGCGAAGCATTGCATTTCCTGCGCCAACGGCACCGACGCGCTGAGTCTGATCCTTCACGCTTGGGGCGTCGGCCCGGGAGACGCGGTGTTCGTATCTGACTTCACGTTCTTTTCTTCCGCCGAGTGCCCCGCCTGCGAAGGGGCCACGCCCATTTTCGTGGACGTGCGGGAGGACACCTTCAACATGGATCCCGACTGTCTGGAGCGCTGCATTCAGGCCGTACAGGAACAGGGCCAGCTGAAACCCAAAGCCATAGTGGCGGTGGATATTTTCGGCCTTCCCGCCGATTTTGACTGCATCGAAGCCATTGCCCAAAAATACGATCTGCTGCTTCTGGAAGACGGTGCGCAGGCGTTTGGCGGCAGTCTGAACGGCAAAATGGCGTGCAGCTTCGGCGATGCGTCCATCACCAGCTTTTTCCCGGCCAAGCCGCTGGGCTGCTACGGCGACGGCGGAGCAGTTTTCACAGACAATAACGAGTTGGCCGCGCTGATCCGTTCGCTGGCCGTTCATGGCAAAGGCACGGAAAAGTACGACAACGTGCGTCTGGGGCGCAATTCCCGGCTGGACACTCTGCAGGCCGCCATCCTGCAGGTCAAACTGGAGGCTTTCCAGCGCTTTGAGCTTCACGACATTGAAGCAGCCGCAGTTTACTATACCCACCGTTTCGGGGATAAAGTGCGCACGCCTTTCATTCCCGAGGGATATACCTCCGCATGGGCGCAGTATTCCATCCTGCTGCGGGACGCCGAGGAACGCAGCAGGGTCATGGCCGTTCTGAAGGGGCAGGAGATCCCCGCCATGATCTACTATCCCCGGGGGATGCACCAGCAGACGGCCTTTGCATCCATCCACGATCAGCAGGTCTGCGACTGTGCCGTCAGCGCCGATCTTTGCAGCCGGGTGCTCGCCCTGCCGCTTTCGCCCTACATTACCCGCGAAGAGCAGGATCAGGTTGTCGATGCAATTTTGAAAGAAGTCCAGTAAAATGCAGCCCCGGAGCTCGAAGGCTTCGGGGCTGCATTTATTTTTGAGCCAAAATAACATAAAGTGCGTCATATAAGGCGATAGACGCTTCTTTTTTCAATTTTAATACCATGGAGGGATTGTTGGCATCGTTAAAATAGATTTTAACACCCTCTACATCGGTATTAAAAGTGGTGTTTCTTGGAGCCATGTTAGAGCCAGCGATGGCTCCAGCGTTTCCGCCGACGATCCCCCCGATAGCAGCCGCAGCTAAACCGCCATCGGTAGTTGTGGTAGAGCTTACTTTTGTAACCAGTTCGCAGGAAACAATAGTATCGAAAGCATAAGAGCGTTCATCGATAATCAGCTTTTTCTTTTCAGTACATAAATCCACAAAATGCTCTCTTTTATCAGAAATCACTTTCGAATTGTCGTAGCCGAACTTTTTCAACCAAGCTCTATGAGCGACTTTCTTTTCTTCCCACTCCTGTTCTTCTTTCTTCGCCTGTTTGAAAGCAGCAACGAACAGAAATACAAACAATCCAACGAACACAATGACAAGAATCAACAAACCCATGTGAAGAACCTTCTTTCGATTTAAGAACTATCTCTATTTTTTATACACCCCTCGTTTGGCTATGTCAACGTACCTTTATGATGGCCAAGAGAATTTGAAGCATTACATTCCCCATCAAATGGAGTATAAATGAGAATATCTGACTGATGGTCAAAATTTGTCCCTTATCTCTTTTTTTCACAGGAGTGGCAGCCAATCAAAAGTTTCCGACATTCTCGAAGTTTTTTCAACGATACGAATGAAGCAATGTGCTTACTCTCATTGTTTTATAATCGTAAGCATATTTTATTTGTAGAAAAAATTTCTTATTTTTCGTCTTTAAGCGCGTCGTTATCCCATTCACGGCCGCATTCCGGGCAGATTTTCTTCCCGTGCAGACGTGCGCCGCATTCGCACACCCAGTCCACCTGCCGGGCCGGAACGCCCAGCATCAGCGCGTGAGGCGGCACGTCCGTGGTCACGACGGCCCCCGCGCCGATCATGGCCCACGCCCCCACGGTGTGGCCGCACACGATGGTGGCGTTGGCCCCGATGGACGCACCCTCGCAGATACGCGTCTGTTTGTAGGCGGCATGTCCCTTGGGATATTTGGCCCGAGGGGTCAGGTCGTTGGTGAAAACGCAGGACGGGCCGCAGAAAACATGATCCTCCAGAATCACGCCCTCGTAAAGCGAAACGTTGTTCTGCAGCTTGCAGCCGTCGCCCACGATCACATTGTTGGAGATATTCACATTCTGCCCCAGCGAGCAGTTTTCGCCGATACGGCAGCCGGATTGCAGATGGCAGAAATGCCATACCTTCGTTCCCTTGCCAACAATCACATCTTCATCCACATAGCTGCTGGGATGAACGAAATACCCTCGCTCCTGTTCCATGCCTGCTTCCCCCCTTGCGTATGCTGGCTTTATTGTAGAGCGCCGCCGCCGCCTTGTCAATGGCGGCGCGTTCTGGTTTTTGAGGAAAGGGAGCGGATGTGGGACGAGCAAATCGTCGCCTTCGTCAAGGGAAACTGAAGCCAGGGGGAAGCGGCGCCCCTCGGCCATTTGCCTCGGAGAACAGAAGAAGCCACATGCCGTTACGCATTGTGGCTCCTCCATAGGCTACGCAAGGTTATTGATTTAGCAAGCTGTTAAAGCTTGTGAGCGTTCCTTCGTTCTTCCCTTTGCCTCTTGCTTACAACGTTTCGATCACTTTATCGTGGGAAGAACGATAAATCTGTTCAATCACCTTGATAATATTCAGCTGGCGCTCCAAATAATCCGGATCGTCCGCCAATTTTCCCGTTTCGTGCAGCTCGTAATAAGAATCCATAAGCGGCTCATGATCATCAAAGTCTTCGGTGGGCACCAGATAGCTTTCCTCAAATCCCAGATAATTGAGCTTTTGCCCGCCTTCTACCGCCTGATAGGGGGAATAGACGACCAATTCATGAGAAAGCATATTCAGATACAGAATTCCGCGTGTTCCGTACAAGGTTGCCTGATACACAGAACCGTTTTTATCGGCTGCGGTGCACCAATTGGAACGCATGGTACCTATGCAGCCGTTTTCAAATCTGAGTACCGCTGCGGCGCTGTCCTCCACCGTGCTGTGAATGGGGCTGCCATCCAGCGCAGTCCGTTCGGGAATCAGGCAGTCCACCATACCGCCGACCCGCTGTATACGGCCCACCAGATATGCCAGAATGCCCAGGGGATAAATCCCCAGATCCGCCAGAACTCCCCACTCGGCATCCGCCTTATTGAAAAACCACGGCGCATGCAGCGGGCCCTGATGAGAGAAAATGGCGTCGCAGCTGGTGACCCGTCCGATTGCGCCATCGGAAATCAGCTTCTTTGCCTTACGGAAAACCGGGTAAAGCTCATACGGCATCAGCATACACAGTTTTCCGGTGCGTTTTGCGGTTTCCAGCACCTTTTGTGCGTCTGCGGAAGAAGTGGCAAACGGCTTTTCTACGATTACGTTTTTCCCGGCCTCCATGCACTGAATGGCGATGGACGCATGGCTGGGGTGATAGGTGGTCACAATCACCGTATCGATTTTCGCAATAGCCAGCAGGGACTCCAGGCTGTTTTCCGCCTGCGCTCCCAGCTCCTTCGCCGTGCGCTGGCACACCTCAGGATTGCGATCATAAACCGCGTCGATCTGGAACTTTTCTTTTCTATGACTGATGGCATACAAATACCGGATATGGGCAATATCACCGCAGCCAACCACGGCCATTGAGATGGATTTCATAACTATTTACCTCCTGCTTTTGATCTGATGACAGAGTACACGAATCGCCCGGCGCATTTCTTCCGTCGCGTCCTTTTGAGGGGAAAGGTAAGGCCACATAAACTCCAAAGCCACAGGACCGTCATAGTGATGCTTTTCAAACAGGTTCATCAGGCGGGGAATATCCAAATACCGATCCTGCGTCTCACCGTCCACCGCTTCGCAGATTTTGACATGGGCATTTTTGGCGAAGGGGATCAGCGGTTCGATTTCAGCAAAGGCGTCGTCGCCAATGACTGGAGTCATATCATTCAGGAAGGTTTTGTAATTGAACACATCCGGGCAGGTAAACAAGCGTGGAGAACGAAGCTGCGTCATGAGCCTGATAATTTCCTCCGCAGCAAGGCAGACGTTGTTGTGGTTTTCCAGCACCAGATCCACATCCAGCTTTTCCGCCTCATCGGTCAGAAGGCGCATTCCTTCATAAACCCATTCGAGCTGTGTGTGGTAGGGCGCTTCGTTTTCCATCCACCCCGTAAAGATCCGGACATTTCGTACGCCCAGCGATTTAGCCAGTCTCATCCATTCCCTGACTTTTTCCACGTCCTCCAGCCGACGCTTTTCAGTCATGCGGCACAGGCTATGCTCGATGGAAAGGCACGTTACCTCGACGCCCTGTTTTTCCGCCTGATCGTAAAATTTCTGGTACGTTTCCGCCGTGGGATTTTCAAAGTCAAAATCAACGATTTCGACTCCTTCTGCCCCTTCCTCGCGGATCAGGCGCAAAAAGGCTTCCGCACTCAGCTTTCCGCTCAGCAGCTGCTGATGTGCGCTCCAGGTGCTTACGCTTGCAATCATCTTTCACTCATCCTTCCTGAATAAACATTTTCTTCCCGCAAAACGCGGAGCATATAGTCACGGGCCCGACGTACTACCTTTTCCGGCTCTAACATCCCCCCCATTTCAAACGACAGGTACCCATCGAAGTTCACCTCCTTCAGCGCACGCACAAACCCATGCCAGTCGATGATTCCTTCTCCAGGCGGCAGAGTGTAGCACAGCATTCCGTCCGTATCTCTCAGATGCACATGGCGGATCCGATTTCCCAGCTTATAGACGGACCAAGGAAGATATTCCCGCTGCACCATCTGCCATGCCGTATCAAAATTCGTACAGAAATGCTGATCCTGAATGACGTCCGCCGCGCGAAGAAAGCCATCCGTACTGCCGCAGATCACATTTGCGTGGCCCTCGAGGCAGAAGGTCATGCCTTCCGAAGCGCAAAGCTCCGTAACCCGCCGAAGAGAATCGACGTAATTATCCCACTCGCCGGAAGCATCGTAATGCTCCGGCAGCGACATACGGAGCTTGGGATCGTACAGCTCAACGCCGTTGACATTGGGGTGAAAGTAACAGGGGGGATAGGCAATGGGCGTTTTCAGCGCATTCGGCCAGTTCGAGACAATGTTGATTTTATCCGTGCCCAGCCCCTGAGCCACCCCGATCCCACGCCGGACTACCTCCAGCGCGGCCTGCTTGACGCTTTCTTCCCGCTCCGCCAGCCCCGTCACCAGCGATGCGTACAAGATAAATTCCGATACCTCCATGCCGCTCTCGGATACCTGCTTTGCAAGCGCCCGTACACGTTCCGGAGTATAATAAGCGGATAGATCCTCCGGTTCGGCGGCAATCATTTCAACGCCGTCGAACTCCAACGCCGCCACCCGCCGGAGCGGTTCCTCATAGGGCGCACTATAGTGCGGATAAGTGAAGCAGCCAATTGCACATCCCAGTTTCATTTTCTTCCTCCATTCAAAATCGCTTCCTGAATTTGGTCAAAATCCAGCGTGCCGAAACGCTCTGCCAAATAATCCAGATTATACAGCGCCTGAGCGTTGATCAGCCCATTCACCGTATCATTGTCATCCCCTTTGTTCTTGCAGGTAGCACCCGCAAATTCCCGGCTGGTCGTATCGCTCAGCCACAGAGACGTCAGGAAGCCCTCGCACTGTACGCCCATCATGGGATAGCCGTACGTTACCTGCGGCATGGAAAGTCCATGGTGCATTCCCCTTGTCACAATCCGGCCAAGCACAGCCAGACGACGATCTCCGCAAAGCTCCGCGATCCGCAGCAGATCTGGAATAAATTCCACAAACTCATCATCCACATAGCTGCATGCAGGGATGACATCGCAGCCCGTCCAGCCGGTGGTCTGAAACCCGTACTGACCCAGCAGCGTTTTTGCGTCAAAAGGAATGTTCCACATATAGGTCCAGGAAGCCAGAATCCGGGCGGCGTCTCTGGCGCCCATCAGGAAAGCGTCTTCCCCGGTTTCCTCATATACCAGAAGCAATGTACGCATTGCAAACATTACGCCTACCGCGTCAATCTTGATAGACTTTTTGTGAGTCGTATCGTTCAGACCGCCTACATAGCGCACTTCCGGCACATAATGTCTGAGAATGAAACGAGCGGCGCGGACAGACGCTTCCAGATAACGCTTATCGCCCGTCAAACGGTAAAAGGGGATCAAAATCTCCGCCGGGAACAGCGCGCCGGAGCCAATCTCCGTTTCGCTGCCGCCAAACCATTCCGGCGGCTGGGTCAACGGCTTGCCTGCCATCGTATAGCCGCGGCACCATGAGCCATTTTCATTCTGAAGCGTCAGCAATCGATCACAGAAGACCTTTACCGCCGTCAGCCAGTTGGAATGATTGTGCCCTGCTTTTTTCTCCTTTTCATAGCAAAGCAGAAGATAGCGCATCGCCTCGCACATGGTGCGGCAGTAATTGCCGTCATTCTCCTTCAGCTTTTCCGCAATAGCCGAGAGGGCGCCCACTACCTGTTCGCCCAGATACCCCTCCAGTTCCTTGCGGGAATTGGTGTATTGATAGGGAAACAATACGCCGGTCCACCAGTAAACGAACTTCTCATGATCCACATCGTAGATACCGTTGGGCAGGCCGGACCGATCAATGCAATAGTCCACAAAGAAATCCAGCGTCTTCAGAGCGCGGCTTCTGTATTCCTCCCCGCAGCCATCCTCGGCTGCTGAAAGCATTGCAAAGCAGTTCAACGTCTGCGCACCGGAAAAGCCGTACTCCAGCAAATGATGCGTTCCGTAGCGCTGCCGGGGAGAAAAGTGGATAAAGAATCCGGCGGGATTCCCCGTGTGGTCAGGGAATTCACGGAAGCTGTTGAAAATCATTTCACGCCGTTCCCTGCGCGCGTCCTCCAAGGTAAAGGGCAATGGAACGCGATCGTTCAAAAGCCGGTCCATCTGCCAGGACGTTACCTGCCACGAGGCGTCAGTCAGCGTATCCGCGCCGCCAAAAAGCAGGGAATAAGAAACCGCAAACGATTCTCCTTCCTTCATTTCCCGGTAGGCAGACCAGCCGGAGCCGTCTATATTGAGGCAGAAGGAATTTCGCTCACAAAAGGGATAATCCACATGCAGCGATACGCCGTTTCCACGGTGCATGGAGGGCGCAAAACCCATGGAGCCAATATCCGTGTCGTGAACAAAATGTCTTGCCTGAATTTGTTCCCGCGTAATGCTGCAATCCCTCACAGGCTTATCGTTGCGCAGAAGCGCCAGAAAGGCCTTGCCGGCGGGGAGATAGCAGAGTACAGACAGCCCGGGATTTCGATCGTCCTTATAATCCTGCTGGAAGGTCTCCTGATAATCCTCCACCCCGTCGTCATCCGTATCGTTGCGACCGTAGAAGGCGCCGGGAATCACGAAACGGTAATCGTCAAAGGAAACGGCATTTCTTTCAACGCAGTCAAAATCCGTAGAGACCCGTATCTGAGCCGGCCGACGGCAGCGAATGACGGAAAAACGTCGTTCCACGGTCACGCAGTTTTCTTCCACTCGCCACAGGTCGCATAGTTCATATTCGTTGCCATTTCGTGCGCGAATCAAGGCGTTGGCGAGACAGGTTCCGTCTTTCTGCTCTTCTACCTGATCATAGCGCACTTTGTCCGTGCTGCCGTTCAAATGAGAAACCCATACGGGAAAATCAAGAAAAACCTCCATGCCGGATGGCTTCAAAAGACGGACGCTGTGTTTTTCCTGCCGAACCGGAAAGGTCAGTTCAAGCTCCATAAGAATCCCTCTCCTTTATTCCTTTACAGCGCCGTTGGTCAGGCCTGAAATAATATACCGTTGGAAGAAAAGCAGGAACAGCATCGGAATCACCGTAGCCACGACCCCAGCCGTCATCATCATGCCATAGTCAATGCCGAACTTTGTACCAAATTCCGACACCGCCACGGTGATCACCTTGCTGCTGTCTGATTGAGTAAAAACCAAAGCGTACATAAACTCGTCCCAGCAGAGCAGGAAGGAAAGCGCCCCGACCGCTACGAAGCCCGGAAGCGCATTCGGCAGCGCGATGCGCACGTAAGCACCCAGCCAGCTGCATCCGTCAATCCGGGCGGCGTTCTCCAGATCCCGCGGAATGGAGCGGAAAAAGTTGCTCATGACCCAAATCACATAAACCAGAACAAAGTTGACATTGACCAGGATCAAGGAAGACAGATGATCCAGCATCCCCATTTTGCTGACCGCCACATAATAGGGAATCAGCAGTGCAATGGGCGGGAGCAGCTGGAAAAACAGCGCCGTAAACTGGAACATTTTACTGCCGCGGAACTGAAGACGGGCAAAAGCATAGCTGGCCGATGCTCCCATCGCAATGCTGATCACCGTCGTCAATACCGCCAGGATCACGCTGTTTACCAGAGCGCGGCGAAATACAGCGGACTGGGCTGCAGCGTTGCGGTTAACGCCTTCAATTTGTTGACCGAACAGCACCATTTTATACCGGTCTACCGTAAAGTTGTCCGGCAGGATCCGTTCGCTCTGCACCATTTGATTGCTGGGCGTTATGCTGGAAATCACCATCCATGCAATGGGAGCGAGACTCCAGATCACCAGCAGCACTGCGGCAAAATAGATAAAAATGCGGAAGGCTCTTTTTTTCAGCATTTTGTTTCCTCCTTTAATCGTCTGTGCGCAGCAGCCGCTTATACAGTGCCGTAAAGGCCAGCATAATCACCAGAATGATCAGAGAAATGGCAGCGCCCTTGCCGTAATTCAAATACTTGTAAATTTCGTAGTAGGTAAAAAAGCTGATGGTCATGGTGCCGTTGTTGGGGCCGCCCTTGGTCATCGTATAGATGACGTCAAACACCTTGAAGGCCTGAATGGTACGTAGCACCAGCACTACCAGAATCATGGGCTTCATCCCGGGAAGATAGACATGAAAGAAACGCTTGAACGCTCCTGCGCCATCTACGCGAGCCGCTTCCACCAGCGTCTGAGATACTGTTTGCAGAGCAGCGAGCAGCATCAGAAAAACCAGCGGAAGCATCCGCCACGTGTCCACCAGCACTACCATGTTCAAGGCCAGCTTCGGGTCGTTCAGCCAAAGAACGTCCTGCTGAATGATCCCCATAGCCATCAAAATCTTATTAAGTACGCCATAATTGGCGTTCAAAATCCATTTCCACAGGTTGGCGTTGACCACCGTGGGCACCGCCCATGGGAGCATAGCCAGGGTTCGCACCAACCAACGTCCCCTGAACTCCTGATTCAGCAGCATGGCGATCATGGATCCAATCACCAGCTGAAGCAGTACGGAAACCACCGTAAAATACAGGGTGATCCCTAGTGACGACCAAAAAGAACTGTCCTTTAGGACCTCGGCATAATTATCCAAACCCATATAGGACCAGGTGAGCAAAGCAGGCTGCACCTTACCCAGACTGAATACAATTACACAAACGACGGGAACGATGCCCAAGGCGAAGATCAATAAAAAAGCCGGTGTAACCAGCACCATCGCCGTTTGTCCTTCGGAAAGAGATCTGCGTGTATGCATAAGCTACCTCCCGTTACACACGATTTGAGCAGAAGCGGCGTCCGCCCCCGGCCGGAAAAACCAGCTGCGGACGCCGCGCAGGGAAACCGGATCAGAATAACGGCTGAATCTCCTCGAAAGCAGTATCCAGAGCGGTCTTGGCGTCCGTTTCGCCGATCAGCACGGAGCTGATCGCCTGCTGAAGGATATTGCTCCACTCGCTGTAGCGGGCGACAGCGGGCCGCGACTTGGCATATGCAAACTGGGGATAGAACATTGCCAGATACTCATATTTTTCCTGAATGGCAGGATCCTCAAACAGGCTGTTCAGACAGGGCATGGTGCTGCAGTTTTCAAGGCCGTTGAGCTGCACGTCATAGCTCAGGCAGAGTTCCAGGAACTTCCATGCATATTCGGGGTATTTGGTGCAGCTCAGCACACCCAGGCCGCCGCCGCCCGTTACGCTGCCGCTGACGACATTTTCCGTGCCGGGGATCAGGCAAACGCCAACATTGCCAGCAACCTGAGACTGGGAGGGATCGTTCGACAGGACCCACGCGAAGGACCAGTTCATCACAAAGGGAGTATCGCCCGCAATGAAGGGATCCAGCGCGTCACGATCCGTATAGGTGGTGGAAGCCGGATCCGCCCAGCCCTCTTCGATGGACTGACGCATAAAGTTCAGCGCGTTAACGCCGGCCTCGCTGTTGAAGGTCATTTTGCCTTCCTCATCCGTCCATGCGCCGCCAAAAGCGGACAGCATCGTGGTCATGTCGCACAGGAGGCCCTCAGCCTGCACGCCGGCCCAGGCGATACCATATTTGCAGATCCCCTTCTGCTGCAGATCGATGGACATGGCCTTCAGCTCATCCCAGGTAGTGGGAGGCGCGTCGTAGCCGCCGTCCGCCAGCATTTTTTTGTTATAGAACATCCACTTGCCGTTGTTGGCGAAGGGGACGCCATAAGTGCTGCCCTGGAACTTCAGCTGATCGATGGTGGCGGGGATCACGTCCGCGATGCTCTCCGGCGTGATGTACTCATCCAGCGGCAGCAGAATGCCCATAGCCGCAAACTCGGCAGGCCAAACCACATCCACATAAGCGATGTCGGCAACGCCGCCCGCAACGGAGGTGGACACCTTGGTCTTGGTATCGTCGTAGTTCTGGCTGACCAGATTGATCTTCACGCCGGTCTGCTCCTCAAAAAGAGCGCCCGCGTACTCAAAATAGGCAACATCATCAGTGGTACAGATCACAGTCAGGGACTCAGGCTTGTTTTCCTCGCCATACGCACTGCCCATTCCCAGCAGCAAAAGGCAGACAAGAAGCAGACACAGGAAACGATTTTTTCTCATGGGACAACCTCCTTTATTTTTTAAGGGGATGCGACCCCTTAAAATTCGGTACACAAAATAGACGAAAAACAAGTCTTCGCTCTTCCAACCGGTTTGCCTTCAACCGGTGGAGGCTTTTGCAACCGTTGTTTTGTATGGCTGAATTATACAAAGACATTCTTCGGGATTCCATGTTGTCAAAATGATGTTACATGGAAAAAACGTGCTTTTCGAATTATTTTATCCATCCCCTTGCGTTCTTTTCAAAAACGGCTATACTGGAAGAGAACATTTACTCACCGAAGAGAAAGAGGCCATGCCATGCAGGATGATCGGGTTTACAGCCACTCCTTTTTTTCACCGAATCAGTCTTCTATTTACGCGCTGTATGTGGAAGAGACCGGCATTCAGCGCTGCTTCGCCGGGCAGCAATGGGGGCCGGAATCGCGGGAATATTTTATCCTTTTACAGGTTCTTTCCGGAAAGGGAAGGATCCAAATTGGCCAGAAAACTTATCCAGCCGTCCCAAACGACGTATTTCTTTTTTACCCCGGAGACCACGTCTGCTATTATTCCGATCAGAGCGCTCCACTGGAGTATACCTGGGTCGGATTCAAGGGCGGCGACGCGCAAATGCTGCTGGCTCAGACCGAATTTTCACACCTGAAGCCGATGCTCCATTTTCCGGGGGACGTTCCCTTTTCAAATGATCTGCAGGAGCTGTACACCTATCACGGCTCTCGTGCGGTGGACTCTGTACGTATGATCGCCTGCCTGTATCGTTTTTTCGGAGATCTGCTCGAGGGAGCGCAAAAGAATAAAATCAAAACGGATTCTACTCAAGTGGTTTTGGAAACCGCCATTGACTATATTACCCAAAACTACGCTCAGCCGCTTACGCTGCAGGAATTAGCCGATGCAGTCTGCGTCAGTCCAAGCTGGCTATACCGCAGCTTTATCCGTTATCTGCACATTTCCCCCATGCGTTATTTAAGCGAGTATCGGATCGAACAGTCTATGATTCTTTTGCGTGACCCATCCCTCAGCATCAGCTCTGTCGCTTATGCAACCGGCTTCCGGGATCCCTTTTACTTTTCGAAGGTGTTCAAATCGATGAAAAACTGTTCCCCTACCGCCTTCCGCGATCAAAACCGGAAGCCGGAAGACGATTGACCTTCTCAACCACTGTCCTCACGTCAAGGCATCGCTGCGTTTTTCCAGTCTGCCAAAGGGAATCAACGCGAACAAAAACCGTCCCTGCGGGCCCGCTCCATGCCCGGTGGGGACGGTTTGCGTTTTGGAGATCTTTTTTCGGTGCGTTCTGTTTTTTTGAGGAAAGGAAGCGGATGTATGCGTTTGTCACCTTGCGCGTCCCTGCCGAAACGCCTATAATCATGCTGAGCGATACTTCGAAGCGAGGTTATACTATGATACGGCGTTGCACCGGCGCTCTGACCGCCCGCCTGAACGGAATGCTGACCACGGAGCTTTTTTCCTTCGGCGAGCTGGCGAAAATGTTCGGCACTTTGCTGTTGGATCAGTTTTTCATCTGCTTTATCAGCGTGCTTTCAACGGCGATGGTCGCAAGCACCGGCGAAGCCGCCATGGCGGCGGCCAGTATGGTGGGGACGATCAACGCATTGGTCACACTGGTGTTTCTGTCCGTAGCCACGGGCGGCGCTATCGTGATCGCCCGGGCCAAAGGCAGCGGCGATCTGCACGAAATGCGCTGTGCCATCGGGGAGACCGTGGGACTCAGTTTTGCGCTGGGTCTTGGTGTGGCGGCGCTGCTGTTCACGCTTTCCCCCTTGTTGGTGGACTGGCTTTATCCCAATGTGGAGCCGCTATTGCGCAGTTACTCCATCGAGTATATGCGTCTGATGTGCATTTCCTTTATTCCCTTTTCCGTGTTCAACGCCATTTTCAACGCCTACCGTGCCATCGGCGACACCCGCTCCAGTCTGGCGCTGACGGTGATCAT
This sequence comes from uncultured Eubacteriales bacterium, assembly GCA_900548145.1. Lineage (GTDB taxonomy): Bacteria > Bacillota > Clostridia > Christensenellales > Aristaeellaceae > Limiplasma. Next base: position 294,026 of record URJB01000001.1, read on the forward strand.
CAACGGGCTTCATCTGGTTTTCTGCCTGCTTTTTATCAACGTTCTGAAAATGGGTATTACCGGCGCGGGGCTAAGCTATATCGTCGTGCGTGTCGTGGGCATGGCGGCGGCACTGTATTGGCTGCTTTTCTTTCACAACCCCTGCGGCGTGCGGGTCGGACATTTCTTTCGCTTTTCCAGGCGGGTCTCCCGGGAGATCGTCCATCTGGGGGTGCCCATTGCCATGGAATCGGCCCTGATGCAGGGCGGAATGCTGCTGGTGCAGATCTATCTGGCGCGGCTTTCCACCATGGAGATCGCCGCCCACGCGGTGTCCAACTCCATTCTGAACCTGTATTACATTCCAGGGCAGACGCTGGTCACGCTGGCCAGCACGGTTTGCGGGCAATGTATCGGCGCTTCCCAGCCGGAGCTGGCGCGTCAGTACTGCCGCCGCCTGATCTCCATCGGCCGGGTGCTGCTGGTGCTGACGGTCGTGGTTCTTTATCCGTTAAGTCCGCTGCTGCTGAAACTGTACAGCGCCACTGAGGCTTCCGCGCCGATCATTTACCGTTCCTTTACGATTGCAGCTGTTTGTATGCCGTTTTTCTGGTGCGACAGCTATGTCATACCCATGACGCTGCGCTCCGCCGGAGACGCTGCCTTCACCAGCACGGTGTCAGTGACGACGCTGCTTTTGTGCCGCTGCGCGCTGGGCTATATGCTGACGATCGTCTGCGGGCTGGGTGTCCCCGGCGTGTGGATCTCGCTGGCGGTGGAATGGCTGCTGCGGGCGCTGGTGCTCCGGCACCGGCTGAACGGGAACCGATGGCTCAAAACCGTATCTGCCGTCTGACGGCTTTTCAGGAGGAACAGCATGATCTCTTTGAACAAAGTCAACGCAAGCAACGTATGGAAACTATTGGAACTGCAGGTTTTGCCGGAGCAGGAGGATTTCGTAGCCACCAACACGGAAAGCATCGTGGAAGCCTATACGACCCTTGCGGCGGGAGGAACGGCGCTTCCCTTTGGCGTTTATGCCGACGGTCAGCCTGTCGGCTTCGTCATGTTTGGCTACGGCCCCATTCCCGGAGATGAGGACGAACCTCCTGTAGCGGCAGGAAACTATTGCCTGTGGCGTTTCATGATCGACCGAAATTTTCAGGGACGCGGTTATGGCAAAGCCGCATTGGAAGCGGCGCTGCGCTATCTGGCTGGCCTTCCCTGCGGGCCTGCCGAGTACATCTGGCTGTCCTATGAGCCGGAAAATCAGCGGGCGCGGGCCATGTACCGCTCCATGGGTTTTGTGGAAAACGGACAGAGGTGCGATGACGAGATCGTAGCGGTTCTGCCGGTCAAAGAGGCTCAAAGCCATTTCGGGACACTGAAGGTATAAAATCAAAAAGCGAACCGTCTGGTGCGGTTCGCCTTTTCATTTAATACTCTCTTGCGTGGCTTAGCGTATTCTGTCCCTGCAGGGGCATCCGCTGGTTCATGCTTTGCAAGGCTTCGGTAAGCGGGTCTTCCTTCATAGCGCTCAGCCTGCTGACGCTGACTTCATACGCCACCTTATTCAGGATCGTGCCGTCCGGCAGCTGTTTTTGATAATTGCGGCTCTGAAAGCGGCCTACCAGCTGCACTTTGTCGCCGATCTTCAGGTTGGCCGCATACCGGGCCGTGCGTCCCCACGTGATGCAGGGGATATAATCGCTCTTGCCATAGGAACGATTCACTGCCAGCATCAGGTCGGCAATTTCCCGTCCAAAGGGCGTGGTGCGGTAGCTGGGAGCCTTGCACAATGCGCCGGTCAGCTGGACGCGGTTAGGATTTTCTTCATCTTCCTCCGGCAGAAGCCGCTGGGCAAAGGCGGTGATCAGCAGCCTCCCGGAGCCCTCCACCACCTTGTTGTAGCTGCGAAGCTGGCCGTCCAGACACAGGATGCTCCCGGCGGCAATGGGTTCGTCGATCAGCAGACGTTCGCTCAGCGTAATGGGCAGAAAGTCCTCCGCGCCGCTGAGCCGTGGCACCCGAAGTGTCGTAACGAAAAACTGTTCCCCGAAAAGTTCATGACCGAATTGCAATGGCTGGCATACGTGTCCCCGTAGATGGATGCTGTTTCCCGTTTCTTCCATGTTTCTCACCTCATGTTTGTTGTGGTTCTTGTGTTGGTTGCGTGGTTTGAACAGGATGCTGCTTTCCCTGCACGTCGATGGTGTAATCGCCGTCCAGGACGATCTGTCCTACTGGAATAATGGTGAATCCCAGCCCCTGATAATGCTGGATGACCGTCGGAAGCGCGTTGACAATATCGTTAGAGTCGTTGTGAAACAGAACGATGTCGCCGTTTTCCACCTTGTAGGTACAGCGCTTGATGATGTCCTGCGTTCCTCGATCTTTCCAGTCCAGCGAGTCGATGCTCCACTGCACGGCCTCATAGCCTTCCGCCCGGGCCACCTGGATCACCCGGTCGTTGTAGTCCCCATACGGCGGCCGGAAAAGCGTGGGACGAACCCCTGTCAGTTTTTCCACTTTGTCCGACATCATGCGCAGTTCTTCCCGGATGCCTTCTTCCCCCAGCTTGCTCATCTGGGGATGGGTATTGGAGTGGTTGCCGATCTCGTGACCCCGGGCGAAAATCTCCTTCACCATGTCAGGATATTTATCCACCCAGCCGCCTACCAGAAAGAAGGTCGTTTTCACCCCATACTGATCCAGAATATCCAGAATGGGAATTGTCTTATCCGCGCCCCATGACGCGTCGAAGCTGATGGAGACGACCTTGTCGTCCCGTTCCACGGAGTAGACCGGCAGTTCCCGTTTCTGCGCCACCACGGTGGTGGCAGGCTGATTCAGGCCCGCCGTATAGGCAGTGCACACGGTCGCCAGGCACAGCCCCAGCCCCAACTTCGTCCAGAGCCGTTTTCGCCCCCTGAAAAGTCGACGCACGGGGCTTGCCCGGCTCCGAGCCGGGTTTTCCGGCGCTTCCAGCGGCCGCCCCTTCGGAATCAGTTTCAGGGGCTTATTGCTCATTCGCTATCGCCCTCCTTCCGCGTTTTCAATCGCAATCGATTCATATGTATGCTTGAAAAAACGGGCGTATGCAGACCGTCGCCCCGATCCGTCAAAAGCTGTTCTTTCTCCCGAAAGGAAGGGAAAAAATTCGGTTTTCAGCAAAAAGAAGAAAGCAAGCGACAGGAAGCGGATTAAAGCGCTGCCTTTTGCGGCTGTATACCCTCCGTTTCCTTTGGAGAAAATGGCTGTAGAATTCCCTTATCCAAAGCCTTCAGGAGGTTAGAGCCATGTCCGAAGAAACCTATTGGCAGCAGGGAGACCAACGCGCCTACTCGCCTCTGCGGGGCAGGCGTACTGCCGACGCGGTAGTAGTCGGCGGCGGCCTGACCGGGCTGACGGTCGCCCTGTGGCTGTGCCGTGCCGGTCTGCGGGTGGTTCTGTTGGAGGCGAACACGCTGGGTTCCGGCTCCACGGCCTGTTGTCTGGGAAGGGTCAGTCTGTTGAGCGGCGTTTCGCTGTCAAAGCTGGAAAAACGCTTCGGGCAGGAATGGGCCAGCGCCTACGGAAGCTTTCAGCAGAATGCCTTTCACACTTTGCAAGAGCTCAGCCGGGAGAAAACAGTCTCATGGGATTGGCAGACGCTGGACGACCGGCTTCTAGGTGGAGAACGTCCAAGGGCGGAGATGGACGCATTTCGCAAAGCGGGCATTTCTGTCGAAATAGAAACGTCCTTTTCGTCTCGCTTTGCGGAGAAGGAATGTCTGCTGCTTCGAAACATGGTGGCGCTGCATCCGCTGCGGTATCTGCGTTTTCTGGCCCGTCAGGGAGAAAAACACGGATTATGCATCTTTGAGCATTCCCGGGTCGTTGCGCTGGAAACCAATCTTGCTTCCACGGAACGGGGCAGCGTACAAGCCCCCTATATCGTTGTCGCTACAGGCTACCCTATTGTGAACACGCCCGGCTGGTATTTTCTTCGAACGGTCCAGCGAAAGGGCTGTCTGATTCCTTTGGAGGGAGCCCTGTCCCATGAGGGGATGCTGACCGATTCAGATGGCTGTTTTGCTTTGCGGCCGGTTCGAAACGGAACGTTGGCACAGCTGACGCTCCAGCGAGTAGGAGAATTTTCCCGTCAGCCGCCCCTTGAACAGTTCCGTCAGCAGACTGCGTCCTATCTGGAAAACCGGCCCTCCGGACAAATCTTTGTCAGTACGGAAGTTTATTCTGCCGACGGTCTGCCCTACATCGGGCCCTATGGCCGCCGAACGCCCAATCTCTTTGTGGCCGCAGCCTACGGCGGACAGGGGATATTGGGCAGCATCACGGCGGCGCAGGTCATCAGCGCCCGCATTTTGGGGCTGCGCTGCGAGGGAGACTTTATTTTTTCCGGGCAGCGAAACGCGGCGGTTTCGCGCATGGACGAGCTGAAAACCTGTTTTTCTATCAGCGCGCATTATGCAAGCGGGTCATTTCGTACCCATGCTCCGCGCTGCCCGCACATGGGATGCAGAATGAAGTTCAACCCATCGACGCGGCTATGGGAATGTCCCTGCCATGGATCGCGCTTCGATGGGATCGGCCATTGGCGAAACGGCCCCGCAGTACATGACGCAATCATACGGAGAAAGTAGGAGCAGCCGGTTTCATCTCCAATGTGAAACACAACTTTCAGCCAAAACACGTTTTAATCACGGCCAGCACGGGTTCAAAACCCTGCCGGCTGTTTTTTGTCTTTGACCGCTGTTAGGAGCGCCGCAGAAGCGCCGTTAAAGGCGGGTGTAACAGTTGAGGCGCTAGGGTAGGAATTTGGGGAGAAATATGATATAATGGACGCGCACGCCCTTTGAATGGGCTGCTTTGTGAATCGTAAAGGAACGAAAGGAGGCCCTGCGTATGCAGTATAACACCGCGGGACAGCCCAAAAGCCGCCCCACGCGGGATTATGCTCCGAAAAAGCACAAAAATAAAAAGCTGGCGAATCTGCCGCTGCTGCTGCTCTTCGTGGCGCTGCTGGCGCTGATGTATGTACTCTTTCCCAAGGAGGCGGGCCGTCATGTGGGGCACTCCCAATATGAAGGGCTGGTCATCAGCGAGGTCATGAGCGCCAACAATTCCGCCGTTCCGGATGAAAACGGCAACTTCCCGGACTGGCTGGAGATCTACAACGGCTCTGACCACGACATCGACATGGAAGGCGTGATGATCTCCCACCGCAGCGACCGTATTTCCTTCCCCTTCCCCGCCTATACGCTGAAGGCGGGCGAGCGGGTGATCGTATATGCGTCCAACAGCTGGCAAAAGGACGATCCCACCAAGCCCTTCCATGGAAAATTCAAAATTTCGTCGGCTGGCGCACATCTGGCCCTATACGACCCGGATATGTACCTGATCGATGAGATCACCGTGCCCACCATGACGCCGGACACCAGCTATATTCTGGCTTTGATCGACGAGGACGGCACCCGTCATTATGAAGTGACGGATTATTACAGCCCCGGGTATGAGAACACCGAAGAGGGCTTTTTGGCCTACCGTTCCGCCAACGCCATGGCGGCGGGTTCGCTGGTCATCAACGAAGTCTGCCCCGATCCCAAGGTGGGCATCCCTGACGAGGACGGCGACATGTCCGACTGGCTGGAATTGAAGAATAACACCGACCAGACCATTCGTCTGAGCGGCTATTATCTGAGCGACAAGGAAAATAAGCCCATGAAGTGGTGCTTTCCCGAAGGCGCTTCCATTCCTGCGGGCGGATATTATCTGGTCTACTGCAGCGGCAAGGATAAAATGCAGCAGAACGGCATTCCCCACACCAATTTCCGCATCAGCGCCGAACGGGAAACGCTGGTCCTCAGCGACGCAGGCGGCCATTTGCTGGATCGCGTCACCATCGAGAATGTGCCGGTGGACTACTCCGTCGGCCGTGATTCCAGCGGCAATCTGGTTCAGTTTGTCCTGACCACGCCTGGCCAGAGCAATGACGCCAACGGTCAGGCCAAGGCGGATGAGCTGATCCGTGCCTACAATCCAACGGGGGTCATCATCAGCGAAGTGCTGGCCTCCAATGACGCTGTCGCCCTCGGCGCTTCCGGGGCGGCAGTGGATTTTATTGAGCTGTACAACACCAGCGGTTCCACCGTCGATCTGTCCAGCTACGGCCTGAGCGACTCTCTGAAGCGCCCCCGGCGCTGGCAGTTTCCGCAGGGAACAACGCTCGGTCCCGGTGAATATCTGGTCGTCTACTGCGACGGCAAAAGTACTCTGACTTCCAATACTGAATACCACACCAATTTCAAAATCAAACGGGCAGGCGGCGAAACCGTCTCCTTCTGCGACCCCACCGGCAAGGTGCTGGATCGTATTCCCCTTAGTCTGATCCCCACCGACCACAGCTACGGCCGCACGTCCGGCTACGGCGGCTTCTATTATTATGACTCTCCCACCCCCGGCGAGCCCAACGGAACGGGCTACTATGGCTACGCAAGCAATCCGTCGTTCTCCGAACGCGGCGGCGAATATAAAGGCACCCTGACCCTGACCATTTCCGTGCCCAGCAGCACCGTGGTCTACTACACCACGGACGGTTCCATCCCAACGGAGGAAAACGCTACCCGCTACAACGAGGGCGACGCCTTTGAGATCAACAGCACCGTGGTGCTGCGGGCGCGTGCATTCGACCCCACCGGGCTTTTGCAGCCCAGTGAGGTCATCACCAGCACTTATCTTATGAACCTGTACCACGCCTTCCCCATCGTCAGTCTGGTGGCCGACCCAGACGTTCTGTGGAACTCGGATCACGGTATGCTGACCATCGGCGACAACGTGGACAAATCGAATGGCATCCCCTTCAAGAACACCGTCTACCGCGCCGTAAAAGAGCAGCTGGGCGCACAGCCCGGCCACGTGGAGTATTACGACAAGGAGAACAACCAGCTGCTGAATCAGGACATGGAGTTTAAGCTGCAGGGGCAGTACAGTCTGGACATGCCGCAGAAATCCTTCAAGTTCCGCTCCAAGTCCAAATACGGCGAAAAGTATTTCAACGCGAAGCTGTTCCCGGATCGGGAATACACCCAGTACAAGGGCTTCGTGCTGCGGAACTCCGGTAACGACTCCGTCTGGACGCGGCTGAACGACGGTCTGCAAAGCCGCTTGATCGACCGTTTCAACGAGCAGACGGACAATCCCTCCACAGTCATTCATCAGGCGTGGAACCCGGTAGTGGTCTACCTGAACGGCGCGTACTGGGGCCATTACAACATGCGCGAACGCGTCGACCGCTTCTTCGTTGCCCAGCACGAAGGACTATCGCTGGACGAAGCCGACCAGATGGATATTCTGGAGAGCAGTGGTACCCGTTCCAGCCAGATTTTCTACGGCAGCAACAAAGAATACAAGGCGCTGGTGGAGCGTGTGGAGAAATCCTCTCCCGGCACCAACCCGGACGATCTGCAGTACATTTTGGACAATGTAGACGTGGACAACTACTTCGACTACATGGCCTTTGAAATGTTCTTCGGCAACTCCGACCCCGGCAACATCCGCTTCTACAAGCTGAAGCAGGAAGGCTCCAAGTGGCGCTGGATCTTCTACGACGCGGACTACGGCCTGTTCAATTCCGGCTTTGACAGCCCTACCAGCTACTTGAAGGAATCAGGCGCCGGCCAGCAGAAGATTCGAAACACGCTGATCCGAAAGCTGCTGGAAAACGACGAAATGAAGGACAAGTTCCTGACGCGTCTTGGGGAAATTTACCAGTTCATGACCACCGAGACCATGACCAACGAGCTGAATACCATGGCTGCCATTCTGGAGCCTGAAATGACCATGCATTTCAACCGTTGGGCGGAAGAAAACGACAAAGCCATCAACTTTGACTCTCCCACCACGCCCGAGGGTGCGCTGCGCTACTGGAACACCCGTCTGAACTTCACCCGCAACGTGCTCAAGAAGCGTCCCACCTACTTCTACGAAATGGTGCAGGAGCGCTTCAACCTGAGTGACGAACAGATGCTGAACTACTTCGGCGAAAAGCCGGAGCTGCCCAGCGACGCCATTGTCACCGAAGGCAAGAAGTGGGGCTAACCACCAGGGGCAGTGCCCCTGGACCCCAGTTCACGTTTGAGCTGACGAGTTTCATCATGCTACCGCCGCGTGAATGGCTTGGGGGCAGTGCTCCTGAACCTCGGTTTGCGTTTTGGTTGGCTAGTTTCTCAAGCTATCGCCGCGTGAATGGCTTGAGGGCAGTGCCTCTGAACCCCAGTTCGCGTTTGAACTGGCGAGTTTCATCATGCTTTCACCGCGTGAATGGCTTGAGGGCAGTGCCCGTGGGTTCCGGTTCGCGTTTGAGCTGGCGAGTTTTATCATGCTATCGCCGCGTGAATGGCTTGAGGGCAGTGCTCCTGAACCTCGGTTTGCGTTTAAGTTGGCTAGCTACACAAGCTGTCGCTGCGTGAACGGTTTGGAAGAAACAGCTTTCTACCTATCCTTGCCCCTTGCGTGCCTCCACGATGTCAACGTGGAGGTCAGCCATGGGAAATTGCCCCATCGGATTGACAAGCCCTGTTCCTTGCGTTACCCTATCATTATGCCATATGCCAAAGGAGGAACCCCGTCATGTACTCTTCTTCCCTGCTGCAACTGAGCAGCGTCGTCAACGCCACTGGTCTGGCCGCGCAGTTCAAATCCATCGTTCCTTCCGACCTGTTTCTGGCCCTTGGACTGGGCTTTGTGATCGGTCTCATCATTGCGATCGTGTACCGCAAGACCTATCGCGGCGTTCTGTACAGTCCCTCCTTTGCCCTGACGCTGATCATGCTTACCCTCATCACCACGCCGGTGGTTATGTGTATCAAGAGCGACATTGCGCTGTCCATGGGTATGGTGGGCGCGCTGTCCATCGTGCGTTTCCGTACTGCTGTCAAAGACCCGCTGGATACCGCCTATATGTTCTGGGCGCTGACGATGGGCATTCTGCTGGGTGCGGGGCTGTACCTGATCGCCCTGATCGTGGTGCTGTGCATTTCCGTGCTGATGATCGTGCTTTCCTTTGCCAAGCTTTCTTCCACCAATGCCTACCTGCTGGTGGTTCACTATGACGAGTTCTGCGAAGGAGCCATTCAGTCCGAGCTGCGCCGCAGTGTGAAGACCTCCAAGCTGCGTTCCAAGACCCTGACCCGCGGCGGAGCGGAAATGACCTACGAAGTCCGCATTGACGCCCGCAACGAGGTCGTTACCCGGATGCTGGATATTGAGGGCGTTCACGATGCAACCCTCGTCGCCTGCCAGTCTGAGATTGGCGCTTAAGTGACGGACGCCTTGCTTCATCAGCTGCAGGACTGCTTGAAAGAGGGACGGCTTGGCTGCCCAGTAGCGGTTGTCGCCGAGTCCGCGTCAAAGTCTGCTTCTCGTTTTATCTGATTTTCATTTCCCGAAAGGAGTCCCTCCACGATGGCCATTACGGTGCCCCTGCGGCATGAGCTGAAATTCTATATTAACCCTGTGGAATATCAGGTACTCTCCCGCCAGCTGGATCGTGTGCTGGAACGGGATCCCAACGGGGACGAAAACAACGAGTATCACATCCGTTCCCTGTACTTTGACACCATCTACAACGACGCCCTGCTGGACAAGTTGGACGGCGTGAAAAACCGTGACAAGTACCGCATCCGCATCTACAATTTTTCGGACAAATTCATTCGCATGGAGTGTAAAACCAAGGTCGGTTCCCTGATCTCCAAGCGGTCGGTAGCAATTCCCAAGCTGCTGGCAGAGCAGATCATCGCCGGGGATCCCACTGGGCTGGAGCAGAGCCGCAGCGGCCTTCTGCGGGATGTATACCGGGAAATGAAGATCAACTACCTTCATCCCGTGGTCATTGTGGACTACGTCCGGGAGGCATACCTCCACCCCGCCGAAGAAGTGCGGATCACCTTTGATAAGCAGCTGCACAGCGGGCTTCATTCCATCGATATTTTTAACCCCTACGTTCCTACGCTTTCCCCCTTCGACCACGACGAAATGATCCTGGAGGTCAAATTCAACCGGGTTCTCCCCAATTATATCCGCGACCTGCTTTGTACCTGTGTTCACAGCGCCCAGAACAGCGCCATTTCCAAATACGTATGGTGCCGCCGATTCGAGAATTACGAATAAGTCTGCCCAATAAAAAACGCCTTCGGTCGTTCATCCAGACCGAAGGCGTTTTTTGCTGCGCTTATAACGTTGCCGCCAGTTTTCGGTAACTCTTGGCAAAATAGAGGATTTCAGCAACTGCCGTGATCGTCCACGAGAACACATACAGCAGATACAAGGAATCAATGGTGTGGAAATAGGCAAAAATCGTGTACACCCAGACGACCCGGAAAACGCAGGAACCCAGTATCACGATGATCGTGGGGACCAGCGCCTTGCCCAGCCCGCGGGAGGCAGCGATGGTATTGTCCATAAAAGCGGACACCATGTAAGAAAAGCCCATCACTCGAAGCCGGGCCATCCCCGCCTCCATGACTGCCGCATCCTTGGTGAACAGAGAAAGGAACTGCCGTCCAAACACTACCAGCGAAAGCCCCAGCACCGCGCCTGCACCGAAGGAATAGGCAAGGCTGATGAAGTAACTCTGCAGCATCCGTTTTTTCTTTTTTGCGCCCATGTTCTGGCTGATAAAGCTGGAACAGGCCATATAGAAAGCGTTCATTACGTCGTAGACCAGCGCGTCGGAATTGGCGGCAGCGGAATTGCCCTCCACCGTGACGGCATCGAAGGAGTTCACACCGGACTGAATGAACAGATTGGCAATGGCAAAGATCGCGTTCTGGAACCCGGCAGGAATGCCCAGCCGAAGGACAAAGCGGGCTTTATCCGCGCTTACCTTCAGAGCATGGGGTCTGAGAGCAATATTTTCCTTGCTGCGCAACAGGGATACAATGATCAGAACGGCACAGATGCACTGGGACGCAGCGCTGGCAATGGCTACGCCTGCCACGCCCAGCCCACAGACAATGACGAAGAAAAGGTTCATCACCACATTGGCCACCCCGGCGGTGGTCAGAAACAGCAAAGGCTTCTTGGTATTGCCCACTGCGCTGAACACGGCGTTGCCGAAATTATAGACCGCCATGGCGGGCATTCCCAAAAAGTAAATGCGCAAATAAAGCGCCGCGTCATCGATCAGCACTTCCTTGGTGTTGAGCAGTTCCAGCATGGCCCGGGAGAACAGCTGCCCCAGCACCAGAATGACCACGCCCTCCAGCAGGCACAGGATCAGCGACGTATGGACGGTTTCCGACACATCGCGGTCGCTGCGGGCGCCAAAATAGCGGGCCACCATCACGTTAACCCCATTACCCATGCCAATCAGAAAGCCGGTAAACAGCGTCACCAAAATCGTCGTCGAGCCGACGGAACCCAGTGCTTCCGGCCCCACGAACTGGCCGACCACCATAATGTCCGCCATGTTGAACAAAGCCTGAAGCAGATTCGAAATCATCAGCGGGACGCTGAACAAGAAAATCTGCCTGGCCAGCTTTCCTTCGGTCAGGTTTTGGGTGACGTGCTCCATTGCAAGCCTTCCGCCTTTCGTCAAAATTCGGGTGCGTCTGACAAGCTACCATTATAGCGCGGAAATGTTTTTTTGCAATGGATTTTTGCGACTTTTAGCAACCAGAAACACACTGCTCTGCCGTGCGTTTTTCCAACCATTCGCTGCGAAGAATGGACATCATCAAAACGTCGGCAAAGTTGCCGTCCTTACAACGATAATTTTCCCGAAGACGGCCTTCTTCCCGAAAACCGGCGCTGCGATAGCTGGCGATTGCCCGGGCATTGGAGGCAAACACATACAGATAGATTCGATTCAGGCCGAGCTGCTGGAAACCGTAGTCCGTCATCAACCGCGCCGCTTCGCTGCCGATTCCCCTTCCGCGGGCAGTCTCCTCGCCGATAAAGATAGCGTATTCGGCGCGCAAATGCTCCCGGTCGATCTCCTTCAGAAAGACCGTGCCAACGGATCGATTCTGCGCCTTATCCACGATGATGAACTGGTCGCATTTCCCGGACAACACCATCTCCCGAAGCCATTGACGGTGCCGTTCTTCTGTGATCGGCTCCTGCCGAAACAACGTCCCATAAACGCGAGGATCGCTGCGCCAACGCACGATCAGCGGCGTGTCTTCGAGGGTAATGGGGCGCAAAACAATCTGTTTGCCCTCTATTCTGACGTTTTCATCCATTTTCATTTCACCCTGCATCCGGCTTCTGACGAGGCCGACTTTTTCGTTCTGATTGTAGTCCATTCAGCGGAATTTGGCAAGAGCTTACGGAGTCGCCCGGCGTGGCGTATGCCCGGCGTATTCCCGATAGACCCGATGGAACGTGCGCATACTGGAAAAGCCGCAAGCGGAAGCCACCTCCATCAGGGGCATATTGCTTTCCCGCAGCACCTTTTCTGCCATCCGGCAACGCAGCCCGTTGACGTACCGGGTAAAGGAGCAGCCTACTCTCGCGTTAAAGATATGAGAAAATCGACCGGCGCTGTAGCCGAATTGAGCCGCTGTTCCGGCTACCGTCAGTTCCTCCGAAAAGTGATTCTGCAGATACATCAGGAGCTCGCGCACCAGATCGCTTTCCGCGCTGGGAACCTTGTCCTTCAGGCCGACCTTTTCCATCAGCAAAGCCAGTACGGCCAAATTCAGTCCGTTGATATAGTTCTGGTTTTGTTCGTGGACGGGGTTCGCCGCCAGCTGCAGCAATCGGGCACATTCGGCCGCATCTTCTGCACGCACGATGTCGGCGGCAAACCTTTTCTGACTCAGCGACGTTTGCAGCGACGGCACCGTTGCAAGCGGAATCGTCGCCACGATGGTTTGTGCATGGGCGGGCGTTGTATAGCCATGGATCGTATAGCTTGAATTGACTATGATCTCCCCTGCACAGGCCACTCGGCTTCGGCCCTCCTGCATGGCTACCAGGGAGCCTTCTTCCACCAGAATCAGCTCTACAGCGCTATGAAAATGGGCTATCGACTGGTTATCGACCGCGTGCCAGACCTGTGCCTCCATGCGTTGATCTCTGGCCAGTTCATAAAACTGCTGCATGGTTTTCTCCTTCCCCATCCGTATGCATAGCGGATATTGGCACAATCATATCACAAACTGGCGCGACAGAAAAGCCCCTGCCCATTATAATGGACACAAACAAAGGGGCTGACAGACAGCCTTACGACAAGGAGCTACACTATGAACACGATCAAGGCAGGAATCATCGGATTTGGTTATATGGGCCATTTTCACCTGAACAAGGCCCGTCAGCTGGAAGAGTTGGACGTGGTATCGGCCTACGACATCGACGCGGAAAAACGAGCAGGCGCAGCGAACGAAGGCCTGACCGTTTATGACACGTTGGAAAGCTTTTTGGCGGACGAAACCATTTCTCTGGTCTTCATCTGCACGCCCAACAACGTCCATGCCGAACTGGCGATTGCTTCCTTGCAGGCCGGCAAGCACGTCATGTGCGAAAAGCCCGTCACCATGGATTCTGCGGAACTGGAGCAGGTCATTGCCGCCGCAGAAAAGGCGAACCGCATCTTCACCGTACACCAGAACCGTCGCTGGGACGAGGACTATCTCATGGCCTGTCAGGCCGTACAAAGCGGTGAGATCGGCAATATCACGACCATTCAGTCCCGGGTATACGGTCAGCGTGGCGTGTGCTTCGGCTGGCGGGCCGACCCCGTTGCAGGCGGCGGAATGCTGTACGACTGGGGCATTCACCTGATCGACCAGTTGCTGTGCATGTTCAGGGGGCACAAGGTTGTCAACGTATATGCTCGACTTCTCAGCATTCTGACTCCCGCTGTGGACGACAGCTTTGAACTGCAGCTGGAATTTGATAACGGGGTCGTCGGTAAGATTCAGGTGGGCACCTTCTGCCTGCAGGATCTTCCCCGCTGGTTCGTCTATGGCGACCGCGGCACTTTGAAGATCGACGATTTCTCCGGCAAAACCGGCGGCATGGCCCGCATCCGTCAGAACGTGCATGGCTTCGACAGCGTATTCGGCAAGCATCTTGGGCCCAGCCGCACCATGGCTCCGCTGAAGCCGGAATTTGTGGAGACCCTTCCCCTGCCCCAGGTATCCACGGATCCTCTGGCCTATCACCGCAATCTGGCTCGCGCCTGTGCCGGTCTGGAGCAGCCTTGCGTTTCCTTTACGGATATGCGCCGCGACATGAAAATCGTGGATATGGCTTTCGAAAGCTCCCGCACAAAGCAGGTGCTCTCCACTTCTCTTTGATTCCTTTCGGCAGGCTTGTTTTGCGGCAGGCCTGCCGCTTTTCTTTGAAAGTTAGATATTGACAAAGACAGGTTCGGCAAGTATAATAGTTTGTGTTGTCACTCATGTGACATGCGATCGTGGCGGAATCGGCATACGCGCACGTTTGAGGGGCGTGTCCAGCAATGGGTACGGGTTCAAGTCCCGTCGATCGCACCACCAAAGAACCCGGATATTGATACAATGTCCGGGTTCTTTCTTTTTTGCATATTATTGTAGTGCGATCGCTGTAAAACCAATTATATCGTATAGTTTCGGCAGAAAGCACAAGTAAAAATTCAGCTAATAAAAATATTTATGCGTCATATCGTTCGCTCGTCCAAGCGGCACAGGATGTTTCCGAGCGTTTTTTTTTCGCCTTTTCCCCGATTTTTTGTAAAGAGTGAACCGCCGAGCTTGCTTCAAAGACAACCGTCACGTAATTCGTGACGCTTACTCGGCGTAACGTTTGCGGGTTTGCGTAAAGCGATATAAAAAGCTTTCAGGAGGAACAAAAGTGCGGGAACCGGAAGCTAAATGTTCACATCATTTCCGTACAACAAACGCGTTATTCTCGTGAGGTTTCAATTCTCCGATATATTCTCCGTTGATATAAACAAAGGGGCCTGGCTCTTCTTCTTCGCCAAAATATTCCGACCTTTGGGAAAGCATATCCAGCAATTCGGTCAGGTCGTAAATTTTCGTCGCCTGATATGGTTGCTCAAACGCTATTTTTTCTATAAAAAGCATATGATCCCCGCAGTTTAGAAGAACGCCCGTATGACCCACGAAAGTTGTTTGGAAATACGGATCATAGATGACAAGGCTAAGCATGGAAACCTGATTGCTGTGAACCTTCAGCCCAAACTCCTCCCAGGCTTCCGAATATATGTTTTGAGGCTCCTTTCCCTCCGGTACGGTTTTGTCGCCGAAAAGTGTAGTAAAAAGCGCTCTGTTTTCTTTTATTCGTTCGTATTTTTCAGTTGAATCAATCGCTTCCATGTCAAACATCAGATAAGTTCCAGTATATGTTTCTTCCACACGTTCGGCAGTTATCAAGCCCTCCAGCAGCAGGAAAGCCGTCATTCTGCAGTTGGCATCCGAATAATCATGAGTGCTTTCCCACCCATCCATACATTTCGCCGTATCTACGGTGAGTTCGGAGGGGAGGACCCAGCCATCCTCAAGCCCGGCGTTTCTGCCAGCCGTAGCTGCATAATCTAAAACCCGGTTCTGAAACACGTCTGTGTTGGAAAGCCCTGCATTTTTGAGTTCTTCCACCACTTCGGATACGGCTTCGTTCCCGCCCAGGAAGGTCGCCATGGGAACCTTTCGATCTGACCCGGCGTCTCCGTTTCCTTTGCTCCATACGTTAAAGAGCAATAGCATGCACAGCAGTGCAAGCCCAATTTCTTTTTTCATTCCATCCCTCCGTTTATTCTCAGTGAACGAAATGAGCATAACATATCTTCAGATGCTTCGCAAGGTAAGAGCGCCTGAATGCCAGCTATTTCCAGAAAAACCTGTCAATTGGTCAATTTGGAATATCACACGATGGTCGATCACGCTGTATTGTGAAAAAAATACCGATTCGATTTGAAAATCCGTTTTGACGTAAAAGGGCAGGTTGACGGTACGGCGGAGATTCTGTATAATAAATATAGAGGAAATTCCACCTCCTTTACGGCGTACCTGCGAAGGGACGGTGAACGTTGAAGCGTTTCTCTGAAAAAAAGGAAAGCTGCAAATCCAGGCGAAATTTGGTTCCCTTTTGAAATGACCAGCGGAAACCGTTTGATTATTCAGAAAGGAGCGGAGTTAGATGCGAAAAATCATCACCATCGGACGGGAGTTTGGCAGCGGCGGCAGAGAATTGGGACGCCGTCTGTCAGAACAGCTGCAAATCGCCTACTACGACCGGGAAATTGTTACGGAAATCGCCAAACGCACCCGGAGTTCCGAGGAATATGTGCGCCGGATCAGCGAAAAAAAGCCGGTGGAATCCTTTCCCATTCATGTAGGCCATACCTTTCCTTTCTATCCCATGCCGGATCCGGTATTTCAGCACAACATGACCATTTTTTCGGAGCAGCATAAGCTGTTGGTGGAACTGGCGAAAAAGTCCGACTGCATCATCATCGGTCGCTGCGCGGATCATATTCTGCGGGAGATGAAACCTTTCCGCATTTTCGTTTATGCGGACGAAGAAAGCAAGCTGCAGCGCTGTATTGAGCGCAAGCCCGCAGATGAATTGCTGTCCGATGTGGAAATCAGGCGTCAGATGAAGGAAGTAGATAAGGAACGGGCGAAATACTATGCCTATTTCAGCGGTCAGAAATGGGGAGCCAAGGAAAACTATGACCTGATGCTCAACACTTCTGGACAAAAGATCAAGAAGATTGCCGGCGCGTTGGCCGCTTATCTGCGGGACGCCGACTGATCCAGCGGCAACCGTGAGGATCCCCCGACCCCATTGGCTGGTTTCATAGAACAAGTAGGAGGCTGACAGATGAGCGCAGCGCTGCAGGGAGATTCCCAGGAAATTGTTGTTATGACAAGACTTTATGACGCGGCGGTTCGACAGCTGGTATTGAAATTTGAGATTCTGAATGACGAGTTCAAGGTGCTGTATGCAAGGAACCCTATTCACCACATTGAGGGCCGCGTCAAGTCCTTGCCCAGCATCGCGGCAAAGCTCCTGAAAAAAGGGCAGCCCCTGACCATCGAAGCTGCCAAACGGAACGTAAACGATATCGCCGGGGTCAGGGTGGTCTGCGGTTATATCGACGATGTTTACCGAGTCGCCGATATGATGGCGCGGCAGGCGGATATCCAGCTTATCCGGCGTCAGGATTATATTCAAACGCCCAATTATAACGGCTATCGTTCCCTGCATTTGGATATTCGCCTGCCCGTATATCTGTCCGACCGAACGGAGCAGGTGATTGCCGAAATTCAGATTCGCACCATCGCCATGGATTTTTGGGCCAGCCTTGAGCATGATGTTCGTTACAAGGTGGACAAGACTAGGCTGCCAGCGGGCATTAATGAGGAAATGCTGGCATGCGCTGATCGGATTGCTGAGATCGACCGAAAGATGCAGGATATGTACCGACGCATCAAGGCGGCGGAAGGAAAATGAAACTCTTTCCTGCCTGAAATAGCGGAAGAAGGTTCTCATTAAGCTGAAAAACTGATCACAGACCAGCTTTTACCCGTTATCAGATTGCGCATGGCAGACCCACCAGTCTGAATTTCCGCTGTCATAATCAAAGATCAGCTTCTGACGTTTTTATACGTTTTTTCCTAAACAACTTCATTTCAGCATGGGATTTGCTTCACCAAACCTACAGGCAGATGGCTTCCTTGCGAGTTGACCTGTCATATCCCTGCGTTCTTTTGTCCTGTTGAGCAGACTGGTAACGAATCATAAATGCCAGCAGCGTCAGGGCCGTTAACAGAAAAAGCAGAGCAATCAGTTTCAGCCAAAAAGGGTTTTTCAATCGTTTTCCCTCCTGATTCAAATTATTTTGTTATCATTCTGCTGCCCAGTGATTGCGGACGGCAGTATAGAGCCGATACCCGCCGGCAAAATGCTGGCAGTCAAAACCGTTTTGGGAAAGAATGCGGCAGGCCAGATAACTTCTCAGCCCCGACTGGCACATGACGTACACGGGTTTTTCCTGGTTCAGCTCCTGCAGCCTCGATCGAAGCTCCTCCAGGGGGATCAGGAGATGAAAGCCCTCCGCATGTCCTTTTTCATATTCCTCCCGGCTGCGCACATCCAGCCGCTGCGCGTCCCGGGGCAGCCGTTTCAGGTCTCCGTAGAAAAACTGCTTTACCTTGCCGGACAAAACGTTTTCTGCCATAAAGCCCGCCACGTTCACCGGGTCGTTGGCAGAGGAATAGGGAGGCGCATAGGCCAGATCCAGCTCCTTGAGTGCATGCGCTTTCATCCCTGCCTGCATGGCGGTGGCCAGCACATCAATACGCTTGTCCACGCCGTCCTCACCAACAATCTGCGCGCCCAGGATGCGCCCGTCCTCCCGTGCAAAGAGCAGCTTCAGCGTCATACTCTTCGCTCCGGGATAGAAGGAGGTATGAGACAGCGGAGAAAGAATAACCCTATCGTAAGACAGGTTCAGCGTTCGGGTCTGATTTTCATTGACGCCCGTGGCAGCCGCCGTCAGGCCGAAGATTCGCAAAATGGAGGTTCCCGCCGCACCTCTATAGCAGGATTCCAGCCCGGCGATATGATCGGCAGCTGTCCGTGCCTGCCGGCGAGCAGGTCCGGCAAGCGGTACGGTTCCCCTATGTCCGGTGACTGTATGGGCAACTTCTGCCGCGTCACCCACAGCATAAATATCCGGGTCGGAGGTCTGCATATGGCCGTTTACGGCAATGCCGCCATTCAATCCAAGCGTCAGTCCCGCAGCGCGGGCCAGGCTGCCGTCCGGAGAGACGCCGGCAGCCAGAAGGACCATGTCCGTTCTGAGCCGCTTGCCTGACGTCAGGTTCACCAGAACCCCGTCCGGCTGGTACTCAAAGGCTGTCACGCCACAGCCCAAACGCAGTTGAACGCCGCTGCTTCTCAGATGGGCGTGAACAAAGCCCGCCATGTCGGGATCCAACTGACCCAGCACCTGCCGGTGCATTTCCACCAGGGTCACATTGATTCCAAGCCGATGCAGGTTCTCCGTCATCTCCAGGCCGATAAATCCCCCTCCCACAACAACGGCGGATCTTGCTTTATGGGCGGCGGCCTCTCGAACGATCAGGAAAGTATCCTCTACTGTGCGCAGGGTGTAGATCCGATCGTTGTGTACTCCCGGAATCGGAGGCCGCTGGGGTTTTGCGCCGGGAGCCAGAATCAGTTTGTCATAGCTTTCCTCGTATTCCCTGCCCGTGTCTTTTTCCAATACGGTCACAGTCTTTTTTTCCCGGCAAATGGACTTCGCCTCATGGCGCACCCGGGCCTCGATCCGGTAAAGGTTCCACAGGGACGCCGGGGTCTGGAGCGTGAGTTCGCCGGCGGACTGGATCTCCCCGCCGATATAGTAGGGAAGTCCGCAATTGGCATAGGAAACAAAACCGGAACGCTCCAGAATCAGGATTCGTGCGCTTTCGTCCAACCGGCGGAGCCTTGCCGCCGCAGTTACGCCGCCCGCCACGCCGCCAATGATGACCACTTTCATTTTCCTACCCCCTCGTTTCATACAATGTGCCAAGCCTTCCTGGGTAAGAAAGTTCTCCTGATTGGTTTTTTGGTTTTTTGCGTATAGCCCAAAAAGGAAAAACTCGCCGTCGAAATGATTGTTTCGCTCTGCCGCCGCGCCTTTCGGAAAAAACCATTTGTTCTGTTGGTGTTTGTGAAGAATTCTCTGTCGTCCTGGTAGGGTATGCTCATAGGATTGACTTTTGTTCCACCTTATCCAATTACAGTATACGATAGACGGAAGAATTCATCAAGCGGTATACACCATAGATACAGAGTGAAATAAATATCGGAGGGCGTTCCTGAATTTCATGCATGAAAGTTCTGCTGGCAAAAAGGCCGATATTGCCGCCGCAGGGCTCCGTATGATATAATGACGCTATCAGAAACGAGCGCCAGCGAAAGCCAGACGCTTTTCGCGAATGATTTTCAGACAGGTTGGATTCTGCGCAACCAGACGTCAGGCGACTTAAACAGGAAACAAAGCAGCGTAACAGGGAGGAAAAAGAATGAAGTATAGACGCGCCTATTCCGCCAGAACCGATGAAAAAACCATTCCCCGCTACGAAGCCAGGCTGCGCAAGCATATTCTGCGGGTACCGTCCGCCATCCGCGAATGCAGCGGTATCGTGATCTTCGGGCGGCGTATCAAGTCCATCGCCTTTACCACCGACCTGTGCATAGTGCGCAATATGGACGCCGACGCAGTGCTGGCGGTGTATCCCTTCACCCCCCAGCCGGTCATCATCCAGGCGCTTCTGCTGGCGGCGGACATTCCCGTATTTGCCGGCGTGGGCGGCGGGCTTACACAGGGCAACAGGGTCTGCACCCTTGCCGGATACGCCGAGCTTCAGGGCGCAGCAGGCGTCGTTATGAATGCACCCACCAGCAATGAAGTTCTCCGTCAGGTGTCTCGTCTGGTGGATATTCCCGCCATCGTCACCGTTGTAAATGACCGGACGGACTTTCAGGCGCGAGTGGAAGCCGGAGCGGACATTTTTAATGTAGCCGCCGGTCCCGACACGCCGGAACTGGTGCGCAAGATTCGAAAGGAACTACCGGATTTTCCTTTGATCGCTACCGGCGGTCCCACAGAGGAATTCATTCGGGAAACCATTCAGGCAGGCGCTAACGCCATTTCCTGGACGCCTCCGCCCACCGCCAGCTTGTTCAAGGAATCTATGGCGGCCTACCGGGAGGACAAGCCCCATCCGTGAGTTCTCAAAAAAATGCTCGCCAGAAAGGAAAACCGTCAGGCGTATGCCCACCTTCCCACATAACCTCACCTTGATTGGGAGAAAATTGCCGTTCTTTGTGGAGTTTGATTTGACACGACCTGTCCAAAAAGGGTATAATAGAAGCAGGGGAACTGCACCGTGATTTCTGCTTGCTGATCCGCATATGTTTTTCATCGTATGGCGGCAAGCACGGCATGACAAAAGGCAATGAGAGAGACGGCCCGACCGACCCGTTTGCACAGCGGTAGACGCGCATTCGCGTCACCCGGACAGCCGCCAGGCATCTGTATCTCCAAAGCCGGAAGAAAGGACGAGCGATTCAGAAAACAGAATTTCACATTGAGTCGCCGGACTGAATCAAGTCCCGCTTGTGGGCGAACTTTTGCCACCTTGTACCATCCGTCACGGAAAGCGGCGCCGGGATCGCTGTATGGCGTCCGTCTCAGGACATCTGTCTTTGAGATGGACGCTTTTTGATTTCCCCGGCGAGACGGAATCACGCCGAAATCAGAAGGAGGGACGCAATATGCCAAGGATCATCTTCGATGCCGACCGCTGTAAGGGCTGCGGGCTATGCGTGAGCGCCTGCCCCAAACAGCTGCTGACGCTCGACAGGAGCCGGATCAACCGCAAGGGCTATCATCCAGCGAAAATCACGGATCCGGAGCGCTGCACCGCCTGCGCGTGCTGCGCCGTCATGTGCCCCGACTGCGTTATCACCGTGGAAAGGTAGGGAAAGCGTATGGCTGAAAAAGTCCTCATGAAAGGAAACGAAGCGCTGGCCGAGGCGGCGATCCGCGCCGGCTGCCGGCACTATTTCGGATATCCCATCACGCCCCAGACGGAGATCACCGCCTATATGGCCCGGCGTCTGCCGAAGTGCGGCGGCACGTTTTTGCAGGCGGAAAGCGAGATTGGAGCCATCAATATGGTTTACGGCGCGGCGGCGGCCGGGCGGCGGGCCATGACTTCCTCCTCCAGCCCCGGCATATCGCTCAAGAGCGAGGGGTTATCCTATCTGGCGGGAGCGGATCTGCCCGCGCTGGTGGTGAACGTGCAGCGGGGCGGCCCGGGGCTGGGCGGAATCCAGCCTTCTCAGTCGGACTACTTTCAGGCCACCCGCGCTCCCGGCCACGGCGACTTCCATATGATCGTCCTGGCTCCTGCCAGCGTTCAGGAAATGGCAGAGCTCACCGTCAAAGGATTCGACCTTGCGGACAAGTACCGCATGACCTGCATGATCCTGGCGGACGGCACCGTAGGCCAGATGATGGAGCCGGTGGAGCTGCCTGCCCATACCGACGCGGAGCCCGACCGCCCCTGGGCCGTCACCGGCACCCGAATGAACCGTCCCCATCATATCATCAACTCCCTATATCTGTCTCCAGAAAAGCTGGAAGAAATGAATTTTGCCCGGTATGCGCGCTACGATACCATTCGTGAAAAAGAACCTTTGTGGGAAGAATTTCATATGGAAGACGCGGAAATCTGCCTGGTGGCTTTCGGCGTCGCCGCACGGGTTGCCAAGGCCGCTATCCAGCAAGCCCGCGGCGATGGCGTCCGCGCCGGGCTGATCCGTCCCATTACCCTGTGGCCGTTTCCAGAGAAAGCCCTGATGCGGGCGGCGGAGCAGTGTCTTGCTTTCCTGTCCGTAGAACTGAATATGGGCCAGATGATCGACGATATTCGGCTTGCCACAGATTGCAGGCGGCCGGTCAGCCTGCTCCGCCACGCAGGCGGCGTGATTCCCACGCCTGCCGAGGTGCTTGAGAGAATCCGTCAGATTGCGGGAGGTGCGCAAACATGATTGTATTTGAAAGACCCAATGCTCTCACCGACAGGGACACTCATTACTGTCCCGGCTGTACCCACGGTATCATCCATCGGCTGGTGGCGGAGGTAATCGACGAGCTGGAGATCGAGGGTCAGACCGTCGGCGTAGCTCCTGTGGGCTGTGCGGTCATGGCATACGACTACTTTGCCTGCGACATGGTGGAAGCCGCCCACGGCCGCGCCCCCGCCGTAGCCACGGGAATTAAGCGCGCCAATCCGGACAACGTCGTATTCACCTATCAGGGCGACGGCGATCTGGCCTCCATCGGCACGGCGGAAATCCTGCACGCCGCCGCCCGGGGCGAAAACATTACCGTCATCTTTGTCAACAACGCCATTTATGGCATGACCGGCGGCCAGATGGCCCCCACCTCGCTGCCGGGTCAGATCACGGAAACCTCCCCCTACGGGCGAAGCCCTGCCGTCTGCGGATACCCGTTGCGCATCTGCGAAATGCTTGCAACCCTGGAAGGTCCCGAATACCTGGCTCGGGTGGCCGTCAACAGCGTCAAGGCCGTCCGCAGAGCCAAAAAGGCCGTCAGGCGGGCTTTTGAAAATCAGCTGACAGGGCGTGGCTTCTCGCTGGTGGAGTTTCTCTCCTCATGCCCTACCAACTGGGGGATGACGCCTCAGGAGGCTCTGACCTGGGTGGAAAACACTATGATTCCCTACTATCCTCTGGGTGTGTACAAGGACAGGAGCGTAAGGGAGGATTTCCCCAATCTTTTATTTCACCTACGGCTGGTCAAACAGCGCGAGCAGGATATTCTTCCCGGAATATTCGTAGGTTGTACCGTGATAAAACAGCGCGTCACAGCTATCCGTGGCGAGAAACAAATCCGCCTGCGTACCGTCCTCGAAGGTGAGTCGCAGGATCATGTCAAAGGGACAGGACGTGCCGCTGGAAAATGGCTGCAGCGCGGCGAGCATTTCATCAATGCGCCGCAACGCGGCGGGAGCGGTTATTTCGGTCTGGCTGCCCTGCCAAAGAAGAGCGGCCTTGATACAGACATTTCCCTGAAAATCCAGCACGCCCGGTGCATAGCCCAGCAACGCCTCCGCCCCGGCGTATAGTGACTCTGCGTCCACGGCGGCGGCGTAGACCCGACCATTTTCACCACGCACGGCCAGCGCACCCTCTCCCGTGCGGACGAAGGGGGAGGCTCTCTCGCCTTCCCTTACGCACAGCCCGACATCATACAGCCCTACGCCCTCCTCCAGTGCGATCCCCTGCGCTATATATTCGCCGAACAGCTGCGGCTGCCTGTCCATGTTCAGGTAGTAAAGCTCCGGCGTTTTTCGTTTCCCAGAGAGGATGATTTCCGCATCCAGATACCGTACCTCCAGTTGTGGGCGGCTTTCATCCCACTGCGCCCAGATACTTTCTCCCTCGGCGGACAGGCTCAGGAACAGCGCCAGCAAAGTCGGTATTACGTAAGCAATGATCACTCGTCTGTTTTTTCTCATGGAATGCATTCTCCTGTTTGATGATAATCCCCGTTTAACGTGCTGCGATGCGTTTATTCCGGGCCGATGCGAAGCCATGAAAGCTGGTATTCACACGGCTCGTTTCGTCATTTTAGCCCGGCAGTAGATGTCGATTTTTCTTGGCTGTTTTCCCGACATGGTTTGTCAGCGGTTCCTTAGCTTGAAATAAAGCTGGTTTTGCTGTCAATTAGAATATGACGTCCATTTTGTAGTTCCACATCGCGTTGAAGAATATAGCGTCCATTTTTTTCACTATAAACGAATTCAATGGTCTTAATGCGCTCGTCGACATCGTCTGACTGAAGTGCAGTACTGAGAGTCTGACGTTCCGTCCCCGTAAGTGTAGTTGAAAATTGAATCATCGTGGTATCGGTAATCGGCGCAACATTGCGCCACATATTGGAAACAGAATGTAATCCATTCGCATCACTGGTGATGACGATACAATTCTGTACCAGTGGAATGCCGTTATAATGATTAAGGAACTGGGTAGTGCGACCAATCACGATGTGTTCACCCTCAGTACCGTCTCCAAACACCTCAAACATAACGGTATCGATGTTGCGGATTTGTGCCTGTTCAAGGAGAGCGGAGCCAAATGCCTGAACGGCATATGCAAGATTCTGAGCCTGCGCTGCATTGACATCAATTGCCGTATTGGGGTATTCTCCGTATCCCACGAAGGTAGATCCTGTTTCCGACTTTTCCCACGAGCAATGAACTGAACGTGGAACTGCAACTGCAGCTGCAGGGATAACCGTTGCATTTACTCCCAACTCATAGGGCAGTAGTATAGAGGAATTTTGCAAGGGAGGTTCGACAGAGGAAACGGCTCCCGTCATGAAGGAGGCGTATGCATAGATGGAATCCGTGTTTCTATTGGGATCGCGATAGGTCTGAGACGAAAACCCCGGCAGACGGTAGTAACATTGATTATCATTATAGTAAACTAGAACCATATAGGTAGAGTTGTTGCCATTATCCTGATTCGCATGATGCCAAGAATACATGACAGAGTTGCCTGTAGAACCGGCATTGATGTAGTTAAAGAAAGAGTTCGCGAGTTGCGTATCATAGGGGTGTCCTGGCGCACCTTCGTGATAGCCACAGAAAGCACGGATGTTGGACTGGCGCATGATATTTGCCCAACGACTTCTATTGAGTGCTCCGTCAAACTGACGGCATGCTGCGAAAACGGGAACTTTCAATCTCTGGTTAATGCTGTTCCACCTAGCGTGTGCTTCAGTATAGCTGTTAAACTGGCCATTACCCAAATTCAAGTATGGGGTGCTATCGCCATGACTGCTCCAGTATAGAACATCATAGTCATACGCATTTCGGAAATCGGATGAACCAGCGCGTGTACTATTTGGCGTGTTGGATCCTGGCGTGAAACCCTTATTAAGTACGGTACCGTATACGTTATTCAACTTGTTGTAAAAAATGTTACAGTCACCCGCATCGTCTGTGTTTCCCTGACACACGATTGCACGATAAGAGGAAGTGCCGCCACCGTTTAAGGAAATATACTGCGACATAACGTAACCGATATTGGTTCCGTTCGCAGGCCAGCGGGTTTCATACCACCCGGAAGTAGAACAGGAGTAGATTTGGACAGTGGTGCCTTCCTGAAATTGTCCCCAGTAGGCATATCCAGCGATTGGCTGCTTTCGGCAGTAAAGTGGGCCACCACCAATAACTGTGCCGGTTCCAAGATAGGTACCCCCGCCACCTCCACCGCTGGGGTTCGTATAGGTCAGGTATTGGGACATGATATAGCCGGAATAATTGTTGTAAGAAGCGTTGTGCCAGCCGCTCGTCGCAGAAGGCGAGGCCTCTACAGCAGCACCATAGGGAACACGAACCAGAATCGTACCATTGGGTGTTGCCCGGAGATTGACCGTTTCGTTTGTAGGGATATTGTAAACATACATCGTTGCCATTTTGCTCACCTTCCTCCTGCATATTGCAATTGCTTCGGTAATTTAATATACTGTTTTTGTCCTTGTGAAGTTAATCACAGAAACGCTTTGTGCGCCTACACGCTTTGCAATGACTTTTTGACTAAAGGGAAACACTACGCCCAATGGAACCACCCCCTTGTATACGAGGGTAAAAAGCACGTCATCGAGGTAAAACAAACGGTGTGAAAGCTGACGGACAATTAGCGTTGTGGATGATGTTGTTTGTGCAGGAACGAGAGCCTGTTGGTCGTTCCTTATGGGGTTCTGCTCTGCCGGGCAGAGCTTCTTTCAAATACTATCAATGCCTTACGCGAGACTGGAATCAATAGAACAGCAGTTCTGCGGCGCGCTACATGAAAAATGAATCGTGACGTTAAAACTGGTACAGGTACGAATTTCTCATTTTATCAATATAACGATCTTTCCTACCTTTTTCATCCCGGCTTTCCATATTTCGTCAGGTTTTTCACAATTACTGCACGGAGGAGAAGGGCGCATTCGGCAGACGGTTCAGTAACACAAAAAAAGAGGATGCTCCCCCAATGCAGGAGCATCCTCCGAAGCGCTGAGTACGCCGGTTTATTCCGTTCTTTCATATCATACTTTCCTTTATACCGAAATTTCCGTCCCGTCCCTGAACACAAACACCAGCTTGTCCGGGTAGACCCGAACCGTCTCTGTCAGACCCAGGAACATCCCTTCGTCAAAGGTCGCCGGCTGCTCCGACGCTCTCAGCCTGCCCATGAACGCCTGCAGCTTGTTTCTCTGCAGCAGCCTGTCCGCCTTTTTCGTTTTCATCTTCTCCATTTCTGCGTCCAGTCGGCTCAACTCGCCCTCCACCTCCTGGTACTGACGCTGGTATTCCTCCTGATCCTGTTCCTTCACGGCGTTCTCATGCACCATGACCGTCAGTTTCCGGAGCAAAACCTCTTTTTCCGCCGCAAGCCGGCAGAGCTGCTGTTCCAGCCCGGAGGTCTCCGCCAGAGCGGCTGAGAACTCGTCCGCCGCGCTCAGGATCTCCTCCCGTCTGGAAATCAGCCGGTTGACGGCTTCCACAAAGGCTTCCCGCAGTTCCTTCTCTTCCAGATGCCGGTTGGGGCAGGCATTCCCTTTCTGGGCGTACTTCCGGTTGCACCGCCAGATCACCTTGCGGTAGGGATCGTTGCTGTGCCACACCTTGCTGCCGAAGGTACCGCCGCAGCAGCCGCAAACCAGCCGGTCGGAAAACAGGCTCTTGGCGCTGGTGTGGCGGCTTCTGCCCTTTCGCCGCTTCATCTCCAGCTGTACCAGATCGAACACCTCCCGGCTGATAATCCCCGGATGGCTGTTCTCCACAAAGAATTGCGGCACCTCGCCCTCGTTGACTTTGGCGGTTTTGGTAAGAAAATCCACCGTGAATGTCTTTTGCAGCAGCGCGTCGCCCTTGTATTTCTCGTTGGTCAGGATGGATTTCACCGTGCTGCCCGCCCACCGCTCCTTTCCGCCCGGCGTGGGGATCCGCTGCTTTGTCAGCAGCTCCGCGATGCCGGAGGGCGTCTGCCCGTCCAGAAACAGGCCGTAGATCTGCCGCACGGTTTCCGCTTCCTTTTCGTTCACTACCGGCGTTCCGTCCTCGCCCCGGTCGTAGCCCAGGAAACGGCTATAGGCCATGGATACCTTGCCGTCGGCGATGCGCCTGCGCCAGCCCCAGGTCACGTTCTCTGAAATGCTGCGGCTTTCTTCCTGGGCAAGGCTGGACATGATGGTGATCATCAGCTCTCCCTTGCTGTCCAGGGTGTCGATGTTCTCCTTTTCAAACGTAACCCCGATCCCTTTTTCCTTCAGCTTCCGGATGGTGGTCAGGCTGTCCACCGTGTTCCGGGCGAAGCGGCTGACGCTCTTGGTAATGATCCGGTCGATCTTCCCAGCCAGCGCATCCGCGATCAGCCGGTTAAAGCCCTCCCGACGGGCGGTGGAGGTGGCCGAAATGCCGTCATCCGTATACAGGCCCGCGTATTCCCACTCCGGGTTGTTCCGGATCAGGCTGCCGTAATAGTCGCACTGGGCCTCGAAGGAAGTCTCCTGCTCCTCCTGATCGGTACTGACCCGGGCGTAAGCGGCCACCCGGGGCTTCCGTACCGGCTGCAGGGGGACTGCGGCACAGGCCTGCATCCTGGCCGGGATGGCGGTGACCTTCCGCCCGTCCGGCATGACCCGGACGGCTTCCGGAGGGGCGGCTGTCATGAACTGTGTCATCCCTGGTTTCCTCCCTTCTTCCGTTTCAGGTTATGGAGCCGGGCCTGTTCCCGCATCTCCTCCGTCCAGCTTTCGGACCGGGAGCGGTCCTTCCAGACCCTTTTCGCTTCCCGCCCGTCCTGAAAAACAAAGACCAGATGATTGTCCTTCGGTACCCGGATCTCCTTCAGAACCGTCAGAGCTTCTTCCGTGATCTCTTTTACCCCAAGCGCTTCCTCTGTGATTCGATACAAAGTCTCCTCGGGGATCTGCTTGGCCGGGCAGAAGGCCTTGCCCCTTTGCAGATAAGTCCGGCACTGCCAGGTGATGCGGGATACGTTGGTCCTGCGCCGGTAATGCTGTCCGCAGCAGCCGCAGACGATCCGACCGGAAAAGGGATACCGGGCGGTGGCAGGCTTCTGCACGTTGGTCTTTTCCCGGTTTGCCTGCAGCGTTTGCCGGGCCAGGGCATAGGTCTCCCGCTCAATGATGGCCGGGTGGGAATCCTGCACATAATACTGTGGCAGCTGCCCCCGGTTCACCACCTTCTTCTTGGTCAGATGATCCGCGCAGAAGGTTTTCTGCAACAGGGCGTCGCCCATGTACTTTTCGTTGGTCAGCATCGTGCGGATCAGGGAGGAAGACCACCGGCCGCCCAGCCGGCAGGGTATCCGCTCTTTCCTCAGGGCTTCCGCAATCAGGCTGCTGCCCAGGCCGTGGGTGTAGTCGTGGAAGATCCTGCGCACCACGGCGGCCTCCTCCGGGTCGACAACGATGCGTCCCTTTTCGTTGCGGTAGCCGTAGAGAAGCATCAGGTTCATGGGCCTGCCCTCGGAGAAGTCCTTGCGCACCCGCCACTTGCAGTTCTCGGATACGCTCCGGCTTTCCTCCTGGGCGAAGGAAGCGAGGAAGGAAAGCATCAGCTCTCCGTCCCCGCTCAGGGTATCCAGCCGTTCCTTTTCAAAGAACACGGCGATCCCGCGCTCCTTCAGCTCCCGGGCCGTTTCCAGCAGGGTGACGGTGTTCCGGGCGAAGCGGCTCACCGACTTGGTCAGGATCCGGTCGATCTTTCCGGCCCGGCAGTCCGCCAGCAGCCGCTGAAACTCCGGCCGCTCACCCCTGGTGCCGGTGTAGTCCGCATCCGCATAACAGCCTGCGTAGGTCCAGCCGGGATGCTTCTGGATCATCTGGCTGTAATAGCTGATCTGCCGGGACAGGGAATGGAGCATGGCGTCCTTGCCGGAGGAAACCCGGGCGTAGGCGGCCACCCGGAGCAGCCGGGGCCGCGGCGCAGGGGCTGCCAGGGAATGAATCACTTTTTCCATCAGGCTTTTCGCCTCCTTTCCCGTCCATATTCCCTCTTATGAGGGGGACTATCAAGCGTTATTTTGATACAAACCGCCCCATACGGGAGAGAATTTCCGCCGCAGAAACCTATCGATCTGCACAAATTCCTTTGGTGTGACCAGCCCGTCCTCCCGCATTTGTCTGGCAATGGAGAGGACCGCCCGGTAGTTCAGTTCCCGCTCGAACTGCTCCTTCGTTAGCAGAGGAACGAGCGGTTCAGCCTTCTCCAGATGGGGAGTCTTTGCTTCTCTCTGCGGCGCAGACGGCGCGGCAGAACTGCCAAAGCGATGACGGATATAGCAGGCGTGGCTGCAGTACTTTCTGGAGGCGCTTCCGCCCGTCAGCAGCGCGCCGCACCCGGCGCAGTACCGGGGATCCTTGCCCAGCAGGTTATGCTTCCGCCAATAGGCGGTGCGGCAGGCCGGGCTGCAGAACAGACGCTCCCGTCTGCCGGGAAGCGGGTGAACAGGCGCGCCGCAGTTCCTGCATTGGGACGACGTACTCGTCTCAGTCCTGTCCTCCTGCGGAGTGTTCCTTCGGCAGAAGGTTTTGACGGTATCCGGGGAAAGTCCCAGCTTTTCGCCGATCTGGCGGTAGGTCATATGCTGCTCCCGGTAGTAGAGGATCAGCGTCTTCTGTTCCTTTGTCATGTCCGGCCTTCCTTTCCGACGTAATGAAAAAGCGGAGGCCGAAGCCTCCGCGCAGCTCACAATACCCAATCAATCATCCGAGCCGGGGAAATGCCCCGGATTCACAGAGCGTACGAAACGCTCACGCCACCTCAAAGCTGTCCTTGCCCACGCCGCACAGAGAACATTCAAAGTCCTCCGGCACATCGCTCCAGGGCGTAGCCGGAGCAATTCCTCTCTCCGAATAACCTTCACTCTCGTCATATGCCCAACCGCAAACACTGCATACATATTTCATGTTCCCATCCTCCTATTCATGTTTCTGTTCAGTCCAGGATCCTGCCATTTATTGAAACCGGCGCTGCCTGCCGCGGGATGAACTTTCCACCTCTTTGCAGTGATTTTTTCACCGTAGGCTTCATTTCTCCGCAGCAGGAAAGCTCCAGCCGGTAACATAATGGGTTCGCCCGACAGGGATTGGTTTGGCCTAAAGCAGAACGGCTCCTTTTCATCAGCTTTTCCTGTCGCAGATCAAGGCTTATCGTCCAACAGCAGTTCGGGCTGTCCGCAGCCTTCCAATTCCAATATGAGAATCTCATTGACTCCTTCCGTCAGTCAGGGGCCGGGCAAATACAGGCTCTGCTGGGGGCCAACGTTCCAGTACCGACCAAGACACCTGCCGTTAACAAACGCAGCGCCCCTGATAAAGCCCGGCAGCTTTAGAAAGCTGTCCCTAGGCAGGCTCTGCACGAAGCAGCAGCGACCTGCCGTGGAAGGCGGGAATGTTTTTCCGGAAGGGAACGACCGACAGGTTTTCCAGCGTCAGCGGCCACATATCCCGATGGAACAGCCACGCGTTGCCCAAACGCACTCCTCTTGTGACGCCTTTTACATCGTCAATGTGTTCGCCGTAATTGACGCGGCCCATATTTTCCACCAGAATATCCAGATCCAGCCCTTCCCGGGGCACAGAAAGCGCCAGCGGACTCTGAATGTCGTTCCAGTACTGCACGGCGCGGAATTGCCCGTTCACAAAAATCAGCGCCCGGTCATGGGATCGGTCAATCCAGAGCGTTTTCTCTTCCCGAGGTCCTTCCACATGGGTGTGGTACAGTGTAAACCAGTACCCCTGACCCAGCAACTCCATGGGCAGCGGCGCGGCGTCGTGCACAGGATCGGCGAGCAGATCGCGGCACGCCAGCAAATCGGCTCCGTCTGTGAAGGGAATGCGGCCATAGCGGATCTTCGGCTGCTCCGGGGGCAGACCCTCCAAATCATCGCGTCCCGTCAACTCACGCCGGAACAGACGGTACTTTTCCGTGTAATCCCCCGTCTCGGTCAGCAAAGCCCCATAATCATAACTGGTCACGATGGGCTGATATCCCCTTTCATGGCTGGCACCGTTCATCCAGCCGAACGAGGAACCGCCATGAAACATATAGACGGATACATTCCCCCGGCGTCGAGACATTCCTGAAAGCGCTGTGCAACCAGCTCCGCCTCCGGCAGCTCCGTTTCCTCGTTCCAGCGGGAAAACCAGCCGTCCCGGAATTCCATGCACATCAGCGGCCCCTCAGGCTGATACTCCCGCAGATTCTGAAAGTTTTTCGCCGCGCAGGATCCAAAATTAACGGTTTTGAAAATGCCAGGCAGCGTGCCGCCGGTGAGCATGAAGCGTTCCCCGCCGTCGGAGGTAAACAGCGGCACCTCGACGCCGCGGCGCTCAATCCCCTCAGCAAGATATCGCAGATATTCATGATCGTTCCCATAGCTTCCGTATTCGTTTTCAATCTGCATCATCAGCACCGGCCCTCCATGCGTGGTCTGCAGGGGGACAAGGCGCGGGATCAGCTCATCGAAATAGCGGTCGACCGCCGCCAGATATGGGTGATTCATACAGCGCAGACGAAGCCCCGGCTTTTTCAGCAGCCACCAGGGCAATCCGCCCATTTCCCATTCCGCGCAGATATAGGGACTCGGGCGCAAGAGCACGTGCAGCCCCAGCCTCTGCCAGCAATGCAGAAGCGGCGAAGTCCTTTTCACCCTCCCATTCAAAAACGCCTTCCTGCGGCTCGTGCAGATTCCAAGGGATATACGTCTCCACCGTATTGAACCCGTAGGCGCGCAGCTTTACAAGCCGATCCTCCCAATAAGCCCTGGGTACTCGGAAATAATGGATTGCGCCGGACAGGATGCGCAGCGGTTTCCCTTCCAAATAAAAGCCGTCCTTTGTAATCAGCAGTTTCCTTTTTTGCACACAAGCGCCCTCCTTTGGATTGTGTCTACACGAGCAAAGTGGTATAATGGCACTATCACAGTAAAGAGGGTGTCGTCATGGAGAAATCACAGCATCGGCATGATATTAGTGACAAAG
>URJB01000002.1 GCA_900548145.1 uncultured Eubacteriales bacterium
AGCCGCGAGGCCTGTCGCCGAGCGGCGGTAAAACCCCGGCCAAGCCGCATGTCCCTCTACACCCCTGCGCGCATAGCGCGCAGTCCGAAAGGGGCTCAGCCCCTGCTGTTGAGGGTGATGACCACGTGGCGGTTGGGTTCTTCGCCTTCACTGTGGGTGGAAACGTTCTCGTTCTTCTGCAGGGCGCTGTGCAGGATGCGGCGCTCGTAGGGGTTCATGGGCTCCAAAACCACCTTGCGGCCAGTCTTCACGGCACGGTTCGCCATGCGGTTCGCCAGACGGGTCAGGGCTTCCTCACGCTTCGCGCGGTAGTTCTCCGTGTCCAGCGTCACGCGGGTGTAGCCTTCCTGACCACGGTTCACGTACAGACTGGTCAGATATTGCAGCGCGTCCAGCGTTTCGCCCCGGCGGCCGATCAGAATGCCCAGCGTATCGCCGTGCATGTCCACCCGAACATTGCCTTCGTCATCCCGCTTGGAGTCGATGGTCACGTCCACGCCCATGAGCTTGGTCACGTTGCGCAGGAATTCTTCTGCCTTGGCTTCGGGCGCGACGCCATCCGCAGGAACGACGGGAGCCTTTTTCTCAACGGGTTTCTCGACCGGCTTTTCGGCCTTGGGGGCGGGCTTTTCCGCAGGCTGCTTTGCTGCGGGAGCCTTGACGGGCTTTGCGGGGGCAGCCTTGCCGACCTTTTCGGGGTTCAGGCCCAGCTTTACATCCTTGAGCACGTTGGCTTCTTCTACGTCTTCCTTCACGGTCAGCCGAACCACCACGGGCTTGGCGCCCAGCAGGCCCAGAAAGCCCTTGTGGCCTTCTTCCAGAATGTCGATGTTGACGTCTTCAAAGCTGACGCCCAACTTCTCAAGGCCGAGGGTAACGGCCTCTTCCATGGTTTTGGCTTTGGATTCGATCGATCTCATTTCACGCTGTCCTCCTTGACTGCGGCAGCGCTGGCAGCGTCCTGCTTTTCCAGCACCTTGTTGAACACGATGCTCTCCACCCAGCCGTAGATGTTGGAGACTACCCAGTACAGGGCGAAAGCCGCGTTGTAACCGGAGCAGATGAACAGGGTGAAGAAGGGGAAGAAGTATTTCATGAACTTACCAGTGTCCGGCTGGCCCTGGGCGGTGGGCTGCTGGGGCTGGGAAGCGGTCATCAGGAACTGGGTCACGCAGGCGAGCAGGGGCAGGATGAACCAGCCGTTGTTGTGGCTGTAGATGCTCAGCCGGGTGATGAGAAGGTTCAGCGTGGGCAGGGTGGGCCATAGCGCCACTTCGCTGGCGTAGGTGGGAAGCGCCTGCAGGGCGGCGAAAACAGTGTCACCGCTGATGGTGTTGGCGTCAATGCCCAGCGCCGCCAGCTTGGAGATCGCGTCCGCAGACTGAGCGGCGAAAACCTTCGCCCATACGTCAGCGGGGATCATCCGCAGACTGCTGGAATCGGCAATGATCGGATGGAAGGGGCTGTCGGGCATCCAGATGTTCTTGACCCACAGCCAGCTTTCGTTGGTCTGTACGCCGGTGGTCAGAAGCTCCAGACACTGGGAGGCCAGCTCGTTGTTGGCCACCATGCGCATGGCGTTGAACATGATAATCAGAATCGCCATGGACAGGATCATGGGAAGGCAGCCGCTCATGGGGTTGACGCCTTCCTTGCGGTAAAGCTCGGACATCTTCTGGTTGAGCTTTTCCTTGTCGTTTTCATACTTCTTCTGCAGCTTGGTCATCTGAGGCTGCAGGTTGGACATGCGGCGCATACTCTTGCGGCTCTTGTAGTTCAGCGGCATGATGATCAATTTGAACAAAAGCGTAAAAATGACCATCGACCAGCCGTAATTGCCGATGACCGTGTTGATACCATTCAGGATTCCGGCAAAAAATTCATTCATCGGGGGTTATTCCCTCCTTATCGTGGTGTCCAGAGCTTGCGGAACGGGGTCGTAGCCGCCTTTGCAGAAAGGATTGCAGCGCAGAATGCGCCACAGAGCCAGCCAGCCCCCCTTCCACGCGCCGAAACGTTCGATGGCCGTCAGGGCGTATTGAGAGCAGGTGGGCGTAAAACGGCAGCATGGGGGATTGGCCGGACTGATCCGCCGCTGGTAGAAGCGGATAGCGGAGATCATGAGCCGGGCGATCATTTGCCGGCTTCCCGGTTTCGGGCGCTGTCCAGCTTCTTCAGCAGCGTGTCAACCTGTGCGTTGATCTCCTGAAAGCTGCTGGAAGCAATGGAAGGCCGGGCGACGAAAACATAGTAGCCGTTCTTCATCTGCGCCAGCCGCGGACGGATACACTCCCGCAGACGGCGTTTGGTGCGGTTGCGGATGACGGCTACCCCTACCTTTTTGTTCACCGAAAAGCCTACCCGTTTCTGGCGGACCGAAACATAGAGAAGGCTTAAGTCTTTGGTGGAAACGCGTTTGCCGCGCCGGTATACGTAATTGAACTGACGGTTTGCGCCTAGTCGGTACTGCCGCTGCACGAAGGTTCCATCGTCCTTTCGGAAGGCTGCTGAAAGCCATATCGGAAAAGCCCGCACCCACTTCACCCGGATATTCACGAAATGGGGCGGGCTTTTTCGGTTTTCATCTGTATGATCCGATCAAGCGCTGAGCACCTTGCGGCCACGGCGACGACGGGCAGCCAGAACGCGGCGGCCGTTCTTGGTGGACATACGGGCACGGAAACCATGCACTTTGCTGCGCTGACGCTTTTTGGGCTGATAAGTACGGAACATTGCGAAACACTCCTCTTAAGCTAATCTGTATGGTGTTGCGTGGTTTCACACGCAGAATACCACAAAACAACTCCCTTAGTATACCGACCCGGAATGGTTCTGTCAAGCGTAAAAATGCCTTTTCCTCTTTCCTACGTTACAATTCTTTGAACGTTTTGAGACGAAAACGCAACAAAAGCCACGTGCCTGAACGGCACGCGGCTTTTGTGGGGAAAACGGTCACAGCTTGACAGCCAGCTCTTTGAGGGCGGTGTCCATGGCTTCGCGCACTTCGGGGCTCTTTTCGGCTTCCAGCTGATGCAGCAGGAAGGTGCGGGCCTTGGGCAGACCCATTTTGCCCAGCGCCAGCACGGCATGGGCGCGCACATCGGCGCTGGCGTTGTGAACCAGCGGCACCAGCGCGTTGAAAGCATCGTCGCCGTTGCAGCGGCCCAGCGCATCGATCGCGGCCAGAACCACTTTTTCATCCTTATCGTTGAGCATTCCCAGCAGCTTCACCGCATCGTTTTTGTCCGCCAGCTTGGCGATCTTATCCATCTTGTTCCCGAACATATGTCCATCCTCCTTGCTTGACAATTCCTGTAATCGTCGCTAAAATAGGAATGTAATCAAACTGTAACAGTACATTTCTATTTACGATCTGATTTGATTATAGCACGAACATTGAGCAAGTCAATGCCTGCCGTGATTTTTTACAGTACGGACATAATCAGGAGGAAAAGAACATGCTGGAACCCATGGCGCAGGAAATGGGAAAGGAAATGCTCCGTTTTCACCGGCTGTATGGGGAGAAAATCTCCCGGCGTTTTCGTCAGCTTCACATCGATCGCCTGTCTCAAACGGAGTACCTGCTGCTGGCTATTATAGTGGAAAGAAAACATCTGCCCATGAGCGAACTGTGCGAACGGGCCATGATGCGCAAGCAGCAGGTGACGCAGACCGTGAACCAGCTGGAGGACAAGAGTCTGGTCGTGCGGGTGCGCAACAACGAAAACCGCCGGGTGGTCTGGCTGGAGCCTACCGAGCAGGCCTTAGAGATCGCCCGGGAGGTGCAGCGGGCGCTGGTGGAGGAGCTGAGCCGCATCTTCGGCCAACTGAAGGACGATTCTCTGCAAGAATCCCTGCAGGCCATGCGCACCATCAACCACATTTTGGAACGCTTTCCTTCCAGCAGCACCGATGAAAAAGAAGTTTGACGGAGATTTGACGGGAACGCCGTTTTGGATTTGACCCCAGCCCTGTATCATTGCAGACGTTGAAGCGAGCAAAGCGCTTCGACCGAATGAAGAAAGCGAAAACCAAGGGTTTGCAATGAAAGGGGTATGTGTGTATGAAGAAGATTTTCACTCTGGTTCTGGCTCTGATGATGGCCCTGTCTGCCTGCTCTTTCGCTGCGGCGGAAAGCACTGTCTCCACCGACGGCTCCACCTCCATGGAAAAGGTGGTCGGCGCGCTGGGCGAATACTTTATGGAACAGAATCCCGGCACTACGTTCACCTATAATCCCACCGGCTCCGGTTCCGGCATCACCGCCGTTCAGGAAGGCCGCTGCGACATCGGCCTGTCCAGCCGCGCACTGAAGGACGAAGAAAAGGCCTCCGGTCTGGTAGAGACCGTGGTCGCCTACGACGGTATCGCCATTATCGTCCATCCGGACAATCCTGTGGCTGATCTGAGCGTGGAGACCATCGGCAAGATCTACACCGGCGAGATCACCAACTGGAAGGACGTGGGCGGCAATGACGCGGAGATCGTGGTCATCGGCCGTGAAGCCGGCAGCGGCACCCGCGACGGCTTCGAGTCCATCACCGGCACCAAGGACGCCTGCAAGTACCGTCAGGAGCTGACCTCTACCGGCGACGTGATCACCACCGTTTCCCAGAACCCCAACGCCATCGGCTATGCCTCTCTGGCTTCCGTGAAGGACACCGTCAAGGCTCTGACCGTGGACGGTATCGCCGCCACCGAGAAGACCGTGAAGGACGGCAGCTACGTGGTGCAGCGTCCCTTCGTCTTCGTGACCAGGGAAG
The DNA here is from genome assembly GCA_900548145.1 of uncultured Eubacteriales bacterium. GTDB lineage: Bacteria > Bacillota > Clostridia > Christensenellales > Aristaeellaceae > Limiplasma. The sequence goes on from URJB01000002.1 coordinate 4,764, forward strand.
GCGTGGAGCTGTCCGAGACCGCGCAGAAGTTCTTCGACTTCGCCACCTCCGCTGACGCTGCCGAGATCATCTCCGCTGCCGGCGCCGTGGCCGCCGCGGACGAAGCGGTGCAGGAATAACCGAACATTGACTGAAAGCCGCCGGGGAAATGCCCCGGCGGCTGTTTGACTTTTACCCCGCCCGGTGCTATACTGACCGCGCGGAAGAATGCTTCAGCGCTGGCTTCCGCGCAGAACGGACGGTCACGATCGGGTTCATCGTGATCTTTTTTATGGTCAGAAAGCAGGCGAACCATATGGAAAAAACGTTTCAGCCCGTTGTTTTGCAGGGCGTTGTCATTCACGGCAAGGGCGTTGGCGGGCCTTCCGGGTTTCCCACGGCCAATCTGGAACTGGAACCGGGGGAGCATCTGCCCAAAGAACGGGGCGTGTATGCTTCCTTTGCGGATATCGACGGCCAGCGCTTTGCGGGCGTGACCAATATCGGCACCCGGCCCACCGTGGATTCGTCGCCCGTGGTGACGGTGGAGACATGGTTTCCCGATTATCAGGGCGACCTGTACGGGCGGGAGCTGCGCCTGACGCTGACCGGCTTTCTGAGGGGCATTCATCGGTTTGAAAATCTGGGGGAGCTGAAAGCCCAGATCGATCGAGACAGCGAAGAAGCCCGCCGTCTGCTCGATGAGTGGAAAACCGAAGAAAAATAAGGCTTTCCCGAAGAATTTGACATGGATTTGACATAGAAGCGATTTCTGATTTGACAGAGATCGCTTATTCTTTTGCACGGAATGCGGAAGGCCGTTGGGCCGGAAGCACCGAGGGAGGCAAAAAGGAGGCTTATCGTGAAAAACGGCAAGCGGATTTTTGAAACGGCGGTACATGGGGTCTTTCTAATACTGGGTCTGATCACTGTGGCCTGTGTATTGCTGATTACGGTTTATCTGGTCATTTCGGGCATTCCCGCCATTCGGGAGATCGGGCTGATCCCGTTTCTGTTCGGCGATAAATGGGCGTCTACGGCGGCGGAGCCGTCCTACGGTATCCTGCCCTTTATCCTCACCAGCATTTACGGTACGGCGGGGGCGATCCTGCTGGGCGTTCCCATCGGCTTTTTCGCGGCGGTGTATCTGGCCAAGGTGGCCTCTCCCCGGGTGAAGGCGGTGATGCAGTCCGCTGTGAGTCTGCTGGCGGGCATTCCGTCGGTGGTATACGGTCTGGTGGGTATGCTGGTGCTGGTGCCCGGCATTCGCCAGCTGTTTCATGTGCCGGACGGTTCCAGCCTGCTGGCGGCCATGATCGTGCTGGCCATCATGATTTTGCCCTCCATCATCAAGGTATCCGTCACGGCGCTGGAGGCCGTGCCCTCGGAGTATGAGAACGCGTCGCTGGCGCTGGGTGCTACGCCGGTGGAGACCTATTTCCGGGTATCCGTCCCGGCGGCCCGCAGCGGGATCGCGGCGGCGGTGGTGCTGGGCGTGGGCCGGGCCATCGGCGAGGCTATGGCCGTCATGATGGTGTCCGGCAACGTGCCCAATATGCCCGCCCTGTTCCAGAGCGTCCGCTTCCTGACCACGGCGGTGGCCAGCGAAATGTCCTACGCGTCGGGGTTGCAGCGGCAGGCGCTGTTCTCCATCGCGCTGGTGCTGTTCCTGTTCATCATGCTGATGAACGCTACGCTGAATTTCTTCCTCAAGCGGAATAAGGAGGGCTGAACGTGAAAGCACTTTCGACAAAGCGCCGGGCCTACGCGGGACTGATGCGGGCGCTGATGCTCTTCTCCGTCCTGCTGACCGGCGCGCTGGTATTGTTCCTGATCGGATACGTGCTGTGGAAGGGCATTCCCAATATCACGTGGGAACTGCTGTCCACCAAGCCCAGCTATCTGCGCAATCAGATTGGCATTCTGCCGGATATCCTCAATACGGTCTATATCGTCATCGCCACGCTGCTGATCGTGCTGCCGCTGGGCGTGGGCGCGGCCATTTACCTGACGGAATACGCCCGGAACAAAAAGCTGGTGGCGGTGATCGAGTACGCCGCTGAGACGCTTTCGGGTATTCCTTCCATTATATACGGTCTGGTGGGAATGCTGTTCTTCTGTCAGTTTCTGAATATGCAGACGTCTTTGATGGCGGGCGCGCTGACGCTGGTCATCATGAACCTGCCCACCATCATGCGCACCACGCAGGAAAGCCTGAAAACCGTGCCTCAGAGCTACCGGGAGGGTGCGTTCGGGCTGGGAGCGGGCAAGTGGCGGGTCATCCGCACGGTGGTGCTGCCCGGCTGCGTGGACGGCGTGATCACCGGCTGCATTCTGGCCGTGGGCCGCATTCTGGGCGAGTCGGCGGCGCTGTTGTTCACAGCCGGTTTCGCCCACGCACTGAACGGATTCTTTCAGGGACTGCGCAGCGCGGGCGCGACCCTGACTGTGGCACTGTACGTCTACGCCAAGGAGCAGGGCGAGTTCGGCGTGGCCTTCGCCATCGCCGCTATCCTGATGGTGCTGACCCTGCTGATCAATCTGGCGGCTGATCTGGTGGGCGCGTATTATCGCCGGAAGAAGCGGCTGTAAGCCTGTTCCCCATGAAGCGGAAAGGAAGGAAAACCACGTGAGCAATATCATCACTGTCAAGGATCTGTGCCTGTGGTACGGAAACCATCAGGCGCTGAAAAATATCAATATCGACATTCCCGAAAAGAGCATCACCGCGCTGATCGGCCCTTCTGGCTGCGGTAAATCCACGTTTCTGAAAACCCTGAACCGAATGAACGACCTGATCCCCGGCGTGAAGATCGAGGGACAGGTGCGCTACAAGGAGCAGGATATTTTCGAGCCCTCCATGGACGTGAACGAGCTGCGGAGGGAGATCGGCATGGTGTTCCAGAAACCTAACCCGTTCCCCATGAGCATTTATGACAACATCGCCTACGGCCCCCGCACCCACGGCATGAAGAACCGCGCCCGGCTGGACGACGTGGTGGAGCGTTCCCTGCGGGACGCCGCTATCTGGGACGAGGTAAAAGACCGGCTGAAAAAGAACGCGCTGGGTCTTTCTGGCGGCCAGCAGCAGCGGCTCTGCGTCGCCCGGGCGCTGGCGGTCCAGCCGGAGGTGCTGCTGATGGACGAACCCACCAGCGCGCTGGACCCCATTTCCACCTCCAAGATCGAGGAGCTGGCGATGGAGCTGAAGGAAAAATATACCATCGTCATCGTCACCCACAATATGCAGCAGGCAGTGCGTATTTCCGACCGAACGGCCTTCTTCCTGCTGGGCGATCTGGTGGAGGTGGGCAGCACGGAAAAGATTTTCTCCAACCCGGAGGACAAGCGCACCGAGGACTATATCACGGGGAGGTTTGGCTGATGAGAAGCCGTTTTGACGAACAGCTGGCGGAGCTGAATAAAGAACTGATCGAAATGGGCGCGCTGTGCGAAGAAGTGATCGCCATGGTCTCGCAGGCGCTGACGGCGGGCGACCCCGAACAGGCCCGGAAGGTGGCCCCGCTGGATGCGGAGATCGACCGGAAGGAGCGCGACGTCGAGTCCCTGTGCCTGAAGCTGCTTTTGCAGCAGCAGCCCGTGGCCCGGGACCTTCGGCAGATTTCCGCCGCCCTGAAGATGATTACGGATATGGAGCGCATCGGCGATCAGGCGGAGGACGTGGCGGAGATCGTCTGCTTTTTGAACGGCCGCACGCCGGAGGACGAGGGCCTGATGACCGAAATGGCCCGTGCCACCATCAAAATGGTGACGGAAAGTGTTGATGCCTATGTAAAACGTGATATACTGTTGGCGGAAAAGGTCGTGGGGGACGACGATACGGTGGACCGCTACTTCGATCAGGTCAAAAACCGGCTGATCGAAAAGATCGCGCAGGATCCCGGAGACGGCGAGTACGCGCTGGATCTGTTGATGATCGCCAAGTATCTGGAGCGTATCGGCGACCACGCGGTGAATATTGCACAGTGGGTGATCTTCTCCGTCACGGGGACCCACAAGGAGGACTGAACATGATCTGGTGCGTGGAGGATGACGCCAGCATTCGGGATGTCGAGGTATACGCCCTGCGTTCCACGGGCATGGAGGCCCGCGGCTTTGAGGACGGAACCTCCTTCTGGGAGGCCTTGCAGCAGGAAAAGCCGACGCTGGTCATTCTGGACGTGATGCTGCCCGGAATCGACGGCGTGGAGCTTTTGCGCCGTATGCGGGAAGACCCGAATCTGGAAGATATCCCGGTGGTCATGGCCACGGCGAAGGATTCGGAGATCGACAAAATCCAAGGGCTGGACTTGGGCGCGGATTATTACCTGACCAAGCCCTTCGGGGTGATGGAGCTGGTGTCCTGCGTCAAGGCGGTGCTGCGCCGCTGCGAGCCCAGGCAGACGGAAAAGCTGCTGCGTTCCGGCGGGCTGGTGATGAATCTGGATCAGCACAAGGTGACAGTGGACGGCAAGCCCGCCGCCCTGACCTACAAGGAGTTTGAGCTGCTGCGGCTGTTCCTGCAGAACCCCGGTATTGCCTTTACCCGGGATCAGCTGTTCGACAAGGTGTGGGGGCAGGACTTTTACGGCGAGACCCGCACCATCGACACCCACATCCTCACCCTGCGGCAGAAGCTGGGCCCCTACGGCGGCATGATTCAGACCGTGCGCAACGTGGGCTACCGGCTGGAGGAACCAAAGTATGAATAAACGAATTTTCCGCTCCATCCTGCTGGTGGCGGGCGTGGTGCTGTTGGCCAGCTTTCTGATTATTTTGGATTGTCTGTACGGCTATTTTGAAAACCTGCAGGAGGGCCAGCTGCGGGACGAACTCAGTCTGGCGGTCTCCGCCGTGGAGGAAGAAGGGGAAAGCTACCTTTCCCGCCTGAAGCCGGAAAGCTACCGTCTGACCTGGATAGGGGAGGACGGCAGCGTTCTTTATGACACGCAGGCAGACGCGGGCCAGATGGAGAACCACAAGGACCGCACGGAAATTCAGGACGCCTTGAAGCTGGGGCAGGGGCAAAGCTCCCGCTATTCCTCCACCCTGATGGAAAAGACCCTGTACTTTGCACGCCGCATGAAGGACGGCTCTGTGCTGCGTATTTCCGTCAGCCGGGCCACAGCGTGGCGGCTGGTGCTGGGAATGCTGCAGCCCGTGCTGATGGTGCTGGCCGCGGCGCTGCTCCTGTCCGGCCTGTTGGCGGGGCGGCTGTCCAAGAAGATCGTGGAGCCGCTCAATCATCTGGACTTGGAGCACCCGCTGGACAACGAGTGCTATGAGGAAATTTCTCCGCTGCTCAACCGCATCAACCGGCAGCACGAAGAAATTCAGCAGCAGCTGCGCGTCATGCGTCAGCGCACGGACGAGTTCAACCAGATCATCGGCAACGTGCAGGAAGGGCTGGTGCTGCTGGACGAAAAGGAGAACGTGCTGAGCATCAACGCTGCGGCCATGAAGCTCTTCGGCGTGGAAGAAAATTGCGTGGGGCAGAGCTTCCTGACGGTGGATCGGAACCACGAGATCAGTCTGGCCATTCAGCAGGCCCTTTCCGACGGCCACGCGGAAATTCGCTGCCATCGGGGCGGCCGAGTGTACCAGTTCGATCTGAGCCGTATCGACTCCGACGGCCGGGTCGTGGGCGCGGTGCTGCTGGCCTTCGATATTACCGAACAGGAATACGCCGAGCGCAACCGCCGGGAGTTTACGGCCAATGTGTCTCATGAGCTGAAAACGCCGCTGCAGGGCATTCTGGGCAGCGCCGAGCTGATCGAAAAGGGCATGGTGCAGCCGGAGGACGTGCCCCACTTCATCGGGCAAATTCGCACGGAAGCCACCCGGATGGTGACACTGATCGGCGATATCATCCGCCTGTCCCAGCTGGACGAAGGGGACGAAATGCCCCGGGAAAAGGTGGAACTGTTCGCCTTGGCGGAAGAAGTCACAGACAGCCTGAAGGACGAAGCCGCCAAGAAAACGGTCACGCTGGTGGTGGAAGGCCAGGCGGCCTCCATCGAGGGCGTGCGGCGGCTTCTGTATGAAATCTTCTACAACCTCTGTGACAATGCCATCAAGTACAATGTCCCCGGCGGCAGTGTGCATTTCTTCGTGGACTCCAACGAAAAGTCCGCAGTCGTAAAGGTGGCGGACACCGGCATCGGCATTCCGGCGGAGGATCAGTCCCGGGTGTTCGAACGCTTCTACCGGGTGGACAAGAGCCACTCCAAGGCCTCCGGCGGTACGGGACTGGGCCTGTCCATCGTCAAGCACGCCGTGCAGTATCATCACGGCTCTATCGAACTGAAAAGCGAACCGGGCAAGGGCACGGAGATCACGTGCATTTTCCCGAAATGACCAAAACGGCTCCCGGAGAAATGATTCTCCGAGAGCTGCTCTTTTTTATTCCCGTATTTCCTCCCACGAAAGGAACCCATGATAGACCGCCCGGTCTTTGGCTTCGCTCATGAAATCCCGCATTTCGCCCGTCTGCGCGTCGATGATGAGCGAGGCGTATTCAAGGCTGTTGCGCTCGTCCCCGGTCTCGTCCAGTCCGTATTCGGGCAGTTCGGTCCGGGGATCGTTCAAATACAGACAGTTCAGCTGCCAGACGGGCACAGCGTAGAAATGATCGGTCTGCGCCTTTATCCCCACATATTCCGGGTCTTCGTAAAACAGATAGCCCAAGGACAAGTCGTAGATTTTGCGGATGTGCCCTGACTGGATTTCTTTTTCAGCGGCCTCGATGATTTTTGAAAAGCTGCACAGCGGCACATCCTCCGCTGCCCGGCCCGATGATTTGACCATCCGCGCCGACAGGTCGTACATTGTCCAATCAATGACCGAGGCGTGCAGACGGATGGTCGTGTTCCCGCGGGTCTTCCAATAAAAGGCCGCCCCGGCGTGACCTAATAGGGGAATACCGTTGACCTTCTGGTGGAAAGAGACCATATACTCGCCGGGCGCAACGATCTCTTTGGTCTTGGGGTGACGGAAAAGAAAGGTCGTCAGCTCGTAGGGATGCTCCAAGTCCCAGCTGCTTTCGTCCAGCTGCATCAGGGCCAGCGCTTTGCGGACCACGTCCGTCATGCCCGAGAGGGTCAGGTCGCTGCCTTCGGCATAGGCCCGCTCCCATTCCGACGGATAGCCGAGAAAAAGCCCCGTTGCCTTTTCGATCTTGTTGGGAACCTGCTCGATAAAGTCCCGCGTGTAAAAACCAAAGACGTTTTCCTCCGGGCGAATGACGAACTGCAGGCCGGTTTCCTCCTCCGTCACGATGGGCGTCATCCGGGCAAATTCCAGCTTTTCGATGGGAATTTGCGTCACGTTTGGAATTTCCGGGTCTACATCCGCAACGATCGTTCGTCCGTAAGCCTCGTAGGTTTCGTGCCAACCAACCGCGGCCTGCTGCCGTACCTCGCCGATCGTGTAAAATTCTTCCGCGAGCGCCCGACTGCCGCAAAGAAGCAGCGCACAGCCCAGCGCCGCCGCCCTTCTGAAAAATCCTTTCGGCATTGCTGCCACCTCCTGCCTGGATCCGGCGGGAAAAACCCGCTTCTGTTTATAAGACGACGGACAAGGGAAAAACGGGCCGCAGCAAATGGAAAAATTTTCTTCTTTGGGAAGAAAGAAAGCCTTCCGTTCGCTTTATAGACGAGAAACGGCGTTCATTACCGCAGACTGAATGCTTATCAAGGAGGAAGAAAATGAAGCGTTTTTGGAGAACTTTCCTGATTGCCTGCCTGCTGATTGCTTCCCTTTGGGCCAACGCTTCGGCCATGACTATGTGGGATTATTATTGGGGCAAGGACGGTTATGCCGTGAAACTGACCCAAGCTGATCTCGACGACATCGAACAAATGTGGGAAAAAGTCGATACGCTTTCGCTGGGCAGCGGCATCCGGGAAACGGCGGAAGTGTATACGCTGGAAGACGAATACAATGATTATCTGAAATTGACGGAACCCGTTATGGAACGGTATTACGACGACGTAGGGGCGTATCGCTGGGTTCCGGGCCTGCCGGACGAACAGTCCATTTCCCAATATCAGGCGCTATGTATTGGCATGAAAGCGTTATGCGACCAGTACCAGCAAAAGCCGGCTGACTTTATCCATTATTACCCCCGCTTTTCCTACGAAATAAGCGACCCGGACAATCCGATGTGGAAGATCTTATGGATCCGTTATGATACGAATGACGCAAGTATCAGCTATAATGTCGGGGTTCATGCCTATACAGGCCATGTGATCGGCGTCAGCAAGCGTATGTCTGTTGGGTAAGAAGATTTTTTATGAAAAAAAGCGGCACTGTCGGTCAATCGCCCGACCATGCCGCTTTTTTGATGCATACTGTTTCAGCAGGTTTCCAGCACCTGCAAAAGCGCTTCCGTTTTTCCTTCCGTGTCAAAGGCGTGCCATGCTGCGGCGGCTTTTCGCTTGGGCGAAAAGGCCACGCCCTGACCGCACATGCCCAGTTTGCCGACCCAATCGTCATGCTCCAGCGGGTGCAGCTCGTACTGATTGCGAAGGGCGGTCTTCACCCATTTTTCCGACAGAAGCCGCCGCCCCTGATAAACGCCGCCGTTTAAGTAGAGCAGCCCTAGCTTGACCACATCCTGCGCCCCGGCGTAGAAGCCGGTTCCGCCGATGGGGTGATGCTGCGGGCAGCGGGACCATGCGGTCTCTCCAAAGCCCATGGGGCGGAAAAGCCACTCCGTCAGAAAATCATCCGCCGGCTGTCCCTGCACCTGCTCCACGATCCGCGCCAGAAGGTAGAACACCGCGTCGCTGTACTGCTCGTGCGCTCCGGGCGCGTAGGGAAGCGGCTGTGCCAGGAGAATAGACAGATAATCATCGGAGGGATATTGGGACAGGTCGTCGTTGTCAATATCCAGAAACCCCCGGTCAATCCCGCTGGTATGGGTCAGCAGGTGATGGACGCTGACCTGCCGCCATGGCGAATCAGTGGGGAAAAAGCGGCCCACAGGATCGTCCAGCGAAAGCTTTCCTTCGTCCCAAAGCAGCCCCATGGCGGTAGCGATAAAGAGCTTGGCCACCGAGTAGCCGTTGTGACAGTTGGAGCAGGGCTGGAAACGGTGAAGCCAGCCGCTAGTTTCGTCCAGCCACGCAAAGTCGTACAGATTGTCGCCGGTGGCGGCAAGGGCTTCACAAAGCTCTGCTTTATTCATTGCCTTTCCGCTCCCAGAAACCGTCATTTTTCAGCTGAATCATCAGGCTGGCCAGCAGGGTGTTGGCCCACGCGAAATCTGCCCGGGTGAACTGAGAAGGATCGTTGGGGTCGAAGGATTCGTGCATCAGGTTGCAGCCGTTGTGGGTGCTGGAAAGCAGGGCGAGGCAATGCAGAATTTCTTCCCGGCTGGTGCTGGTCAGCGCCTGCATGGTAATGCCGATGTGCCAGACGTATCCCTTGGGCGTGTGAGGGCTTCCCACGCCCTCCGCGCAGGTTCCCTTCACAAAATACGGATTGGCCGGGGAAAGTACAAATTTCCGGGTGCGCTGATAAAGATCGTCATGCCGGTCGCAGTAGCCGAAGTAGGGCGCGGAAAGCAGACTGGGCGAGTTGGCGTCGTCCATGAACAGACAATGCCCCGATCCGTCCGTCTCGTAGCAGTAAATGGAGCCGAAGCCCTCTCGTTCGGTAATGCCGAAACGGCGGATGCCTTCATCCAACTCTGCGGCCAGTGCGCGGCATTCGTCCGCCAAAGCCTTGTCGGCAAACTGCCCTTCCGCCATCCGGGCGGCGGCGTTCATGGCGACCACCGCCATCATATTCGCGGGGATGAAGTAGCCGTATTCGCAGCGGTCGTCCGAGGGACGGAAGCCTGACCAGGTCATGCCGGTGAAGCCTACGGGCGTTCCCCGTCCGCCGGGCAGCGTGTCGGAGGGCGGGCAGTTTTCCCGCTCGAAGGAGTAGGGCGAGCGCTCATGATGCTGCTCCAGACGGAACACCTCCGCAATGCGCCGGAGCATCCGATGAAACGCCTCTGTGTAAATGGCCGTATCGCCGGAAGCGTCTTCGTACTGCTGTGCCAGCAGGATGGGCGCGCAGAGGGAATCCACCTCATACTTCCGCTCCCACACGGCGGGGTTCCGTTCCGTCTTATCCTGAAAGCCCTTTCCGTTGGCTTCCCGGTTGAAGGCGTTGGCGTAAGCATCGATCAGCACGTCCTTGACCTGCGTGGCGATCACGCCCCGCAGAAGAGAACGCACCTGCTCGTCCTTTGCGGCGAAGGGCAGATAATTCTTGACCTGCGCGGAGGAATCCCGCAGCCACATGGCGGGAATATCGCCGGTGATGACGAAGGTCTCTCCGCCAGGAAGGGGCTCCATGGTGGTCTGCACCGTGCTCAGAAAGCAGGGCTTCGCCAGCGGGGCCAGCGGGGGATAGTGCCGGGCGTAATACTGTTCCAGTTCTTCCGTGTAGGCCAGCAGACATTCGGGGGTCTTCATTCGTCATTCTCCTTTACTTGACAAAGGTTTGGGTCGAGTGATGAATCATCAACTTGGGTTCTAAAACCAGTTTCTGGCAGGCGTGCTCCTGCCCGGTCTCCAAGGCCTCTCGGAGCAGCTCCGCCGCACGTCGGCCCATTTCGAAGGAATTTTGCTCCACATAGGTAAACAGCGGCTCCATGCCCTGAAAAATTCGCGGCTGGTCAAAGCAGACCACGGAAAGCTCCTCGGGAATGCGGATGCCGCCGGTCTGGCACAGCTCCAGCAGCCATTCCGCCGCGTGACTGTTGGAGACCACCGCCGCGGTGATCTCCCGGGCGCGGATGGCGCTCAGCAGACGCTCCATTTCCTCCTGTGAAAAGGTCTGGGGATTGAACCGCTCCACGGCGTGCAATGGAAGCTGCTGCGCCGTCATGGCGGCCACGTAAGCGCCGTAGCGCACGGAAGTGACCTGCTCCCGGAAGGACGAATCGGCGATAAAGCAGATGTTTCGGTGCCCCAGCGACAGCAGATGCTCCACGGCGAGCCAGCCGCCTTTTTCATTGTCGCAGCAGACGCAGCTGCTCTGTATGCCCGGAAAACAGCGGTCGATCAGCACCAGCGGAAATTTATTCAGGTGCATCCGCAGAATCGTATCGCTGTACACTTCACAGTCCACGGGAAAGAGAATCACGCCCGCGCAGCCGCTTTTCAGTGCCTGTTCCAGCGCGTATTCCTCCAGCTGGTTGCTGTGGGTCAGCACCAGATGAACGAAGCATTCCGGGTACTGCAGGGTCTGGGTAATGCCCTGAATGATGCTGCCGGAGTGATAATCCGCGTGCTCGGGAATCAGCACGGAAACCGGGCAGGGTTCACCATCGTTTTTAGGCACGCCGCCCAGCTTGAGGGCGCTGGGCTTCAGGTGCTTGTCCAGCGGATTGGCAAAGGAGCCGCGCCCTTGCACCCGATAAATATAGCCGTTCAGTGCCAGCTCGGTCAGCGCCTTTACCGCCGTGATCCGGCTGACGTGGTAGCGTTCGGCCAGCTCCTTTTCGCTGGGAATGCGGTCTCCGGGCTGAAAAAAGCCGGATTGAATCTGCTCCATCAGCTCGTTTTGAATTTGCTCATACATGGGGATCAAAGAAGTTGACATATCAAGCTCCTTTCTTCACTCAAATTCTATTATAAATGAAAAACAACGGATTGTAAACAAAAAACTTCATTCCATTCCTTCTTCCGACAACTTGATATGAGGTTGATACATTGACTTTTCTCGGGCCGGGTTTATAATGAGCTTGCAAGTAAGGAGAAAAAACATATGCACGGTCTTCACAAAGGGAGGAATGGGGCAGTGAAAGAAAATTCGGGCACTATCAGCCGTTTTCTGCTTCGGGAAGGACGAGAATGGCGGCGCGCGCTGAAACGGGATTACGATCTGTACCTGCTGCTGATCCCGGTCATTGCGTTCTTCGTGGTGTTTTCCTACATGCCCATGTACGGCCTGCAGATCGCGTTCAAGGACTATTCGCCGTCCATGACCATGGAGGCTGCGCCCTTCGTGGGGCTGAAGCATCTGAAGCGCTTCATCAATTCCTTCTATTTTGAACGGGTGCTGCGCAATACGCTGACCATGTCCCTCTACAGTCTGCTGGTGAAGATCCCCGCGCCGATCCTGCTGGCGCTGCTGTTTAATGAGATTCGTTCCAAGCGGGTGCAGGTCTCTTTGCAGGTAATTTCCTACACGCCTTACTTCATTTCCACCGTGGTGCTGGCCAGCATGATCGTTATGTTCCTCACGCCGGGCACGGGATTTCTGGACGCGCTGGTGCGCTGCTTCGGCTTTGATAAGGCCACCAGCATTCTGTCGGAACCCGGCGCCTTCAAGCACATCTACGTCTGGTCCGAGGTGTGGCAGAGCATGGGCTGGGACAGCATCATTTACACCGCCGCCATTGCGGGCGTACCCGCCGACCTGTACGAGGTGGCGCGGCTGGAAGGCGCGGGCAAGCTGAAACAGGCGTGGTACGTGACCCTGCCCTGCATTTCGCCCACCATTATCATCGTGACGATCATGGCGGTGGGCGGCGTGCTGAACGTGGGCTATGAAAAAGTCTTTCTTCTGCAAAATACCGCAAATCTGGAAGCGTCGGAAGTCATTTCCACCTACGTGTACAAGGCCGGTCTGGAAAAAGCCCAGTACAGCTTTGCTTCCATGGTGGGTCTGTTCAATAACGTCATCAATTTTGTCATTTTGATCCTGGCCAACCAGCTCTCCCGCCGCCTGAGCGAGACCTCCCTGTGGTAAACGGATCGGAAAGGAGAAAGACGATGCGGAAATCCAAGCGTTCTTCCGGCTCTGCTTTGCAGGAGACCCGGGGCGACAGAATCATTCACGTAGTCGCCGCCGCCCTGCTGGGGCTGATCATTCTGTGCCTGTTTTATCCCATGTGGGCGGTGGTCGTGGCCTCCTTCAGCAATCCCACGGAGCTATACCAGAAGTCCTTTCTGATTCTGCCGACGGAGTGGACGCTGGAAAGCTATCGAATGGTTTTCCGGGATAAGGACTTCCTGATGGGCCTGCGCAACTCCGTGCTGTACACCGTCACCGGCACGGCGCTGAACGTGGTCATGAACATCTGCGGCGCGTACCCGCTGTCCAAGCGGCGGCTGAAAGGCCGGTCGGTGCTGATGTTCCTGTTCACCTTCACCATGTTTTTCAGCGGCGGCATGGTGCCCACCTATCTGCTGATCTCCCGGCTGCATCTGCTGGACACCATCTGGGCCATTCTGCTGCCCTCGGCGGTGGGCATGTATAACATCATTATCATGCGTACCTATTTTCAGACCACCATTCCGCAGGAATTGGAGGACGCGGCAGAGGTGGACGGCTGCACCAACTTCCGCTTTCTGCTCTCCGTAGCGCTGCCTCTGTCCCGGCCCGTGATCGTGGTCATCGCGCTGTATTACGGCGTAGGACGCTGGAACGACTATTTCGCCGCCATGATGTACCTGACCAAGCGGGCCATGTACCCCCTGCAGCTTGTGCTGCGGGAAATTCTTCTGCAAAATCAGGCCGGGGACATGCTGCACGTGGCCACCGACGCGGGCTACGCCGACCGCATGATCGCCCGGATGGGGCTGAAATACGCGGTCATTGTAATTTCCACCCTGCCAATTCTGCTGATTTTCCCCTTTGTGCAGCGTTTTTTTGCCAAGGGTGTGATGATCGGCGCTATCAAGGGATGATTCCATCGGGCCAACCGATGAGAACATAAATCAAAAGGAGGTACCCCCATGAAAAAACTGTTGGCTTTGGTTCTGGCATTGAGCATGGTTCTTTCTCTCTGCTCCGTAGCGATGGGCGAGGGCGAAGCAAAGGAAGTCAAGACCTTCCGCATCGTCTGCCCCGCCGGCGGCGACAGCAATCCGCCCGCTTCCGAGTGGTGGATCTGGCAGAAGTACGAAGAAATGACCGGCATCCATATCGAGTGGGAAGAAATTCCTGAATCCGCGCTGAACGACCGCAAAAACCTCATCATGATGTCCGATGAGAAGCCGGATGCGTTCTGGCATGTGTCCTGGTCCAGCGAGGAACTGGCCCGGTACGGCGCCAGCGGCTCCTTCGTGAACATCGCTCCCTATCTGGATACGTCTGCTTCCAACCTCAAGACCCTTCTGACGGAAGAAGTGCCGGACGGCCTGAAGTCCATCACCATGGACGACGGCGGCATCTACGGTATGCCCTGGGTCATGACCGATAAGCCCCAGACCAACGCCCGCTTCTACCTGAACAAGAACTGGCTGAAGAACGCCGGTCTGGAAGTGCCTGAGACCATCGAAGACCTGACCAAGGTGTTCGACGTGTTCAAGACCACCGACGTCAACGGCAACGGTGATGCGAACGACGAATGGCCCATCTACATGCAGCCCGACGGCATCGGCATGCTGGAAGAAATGCTTTGCGGCAGCTACGGCATCGGCAATAACGGCTTCAAACCCATTGGCGAAAAGTACTACCTTGACAAGGACGGCAAGGTGCAGTACCTTTACACCAGCGAAGGCATGAAGAAAATGTGGCAGCAGATGGCCGACTGGTGGAGCAAGGGTTACTTCTATCCCGAAACCTTCGGCAAGTACGAGTATGAAAGCTGGGTAACCGACGGCAAGGTGAACGACGTGGTCGGTATGTACGGCTGGGGCGACGCCGCCTTCCTGTACTCCGATGCTTCTCAGGATTACGTGGGCATCGCCGCGCTGGAAGGCCCCGACGGCGATAAGGTGCAGAGCTGGTGCGACTATCCCGTGCGCGGTATCGGCACCTTCGTCATCACCGACGCGTGCGACGATCCCGAAGCCCTGATCAAGTGGGGCGACTTCTTCTACAGCCCGGAAGGCACTACCTTCGCGGCCTACGGCACCGAGGGCGAGACCTACACGCTGGACGAAAACGGCCAGATCGTGTACTGCGACGACATTCTGAACTATGACGGCGGCGCGCAGCTGGGCGCGTGGCAGTATGGCTTCTTCGTCTACGGTGGCAGCTTCCCCTGGCGTTCCTACGACTCCAAGACCATGGAGCACGCCCGCAAGAACGACGTGGAAGGCTTCACCGGCGAGCGCTTCAGCGATTATGTGGAGGACTCCGAAAAGTACTCCGCCAAGCTGATGCCCGGCATGATCCCCACGGCGGAGGAAGCCGATCAGGTTTCTCCCTTCCTGACCGACTCCGACAGCTACGTACAGGAAGCCCGCATGAAGTTCGTCACCGGCCAGTGGAATTTCGATTCCGACTGGGACGCTTACGTCAACCAGCTCAACGCCATGGGCGCTGAGGATTACGTCACCGTCAAGCAGGCTCAGTATGATCGTTATCTGAGCAAGTAAGACCGGCTTTTTCGGAGGAGGGGGAAACCCCTCCTCCCTGCCGTATAGAAGACATCCATTCCGATGGGTGAATGCAGAAATATTGAGGAGAAAACAAGCCATGAGCAACGTGCTGACCGAAAAGTTCATTCGCCTGAAAACCGCTGTGGGCGGAAACCGCGAAGTAACGGCTTACGAGGATACCTTTGGCATGACCAAAGAGGAACAGGCGCATATCACGCGCCCGAATCAGTGGAATACCCGCATTCTCAGCGAGCTGGAGTTCGCCCTGAACCTGCGGGAGGACGGTGCGTTCGACGAGGCGATCGGACGCGCGTTGGATCTGTTGCTCAAGGCCATGGAAGAAGAAGGCGTATTGAGCAACGCCGTCTGCCAAAAGGCGGAGGGGCTGCTTGAGCCGCTTCAGCAGGAGGCGAAGAACTACCAGCTGATTCTGGCCGCACACGCCCACATCGACATGAACTGGATGTGGAGCTACCCGGAGACGGTGGCCGCCACGCTGGCTACCTTCCGCACCATGCTGACCCTGATGGAGGAATACCCGGACTTCCATTTTTCCCAGTCTCAGGCGGCGGTCTATGAGATCGTGGAAAAATACGACCCGGACATGATGGAGGAGATCAAGCGACGCATCCGGGAAGGCCGCTGGGAATGCACCGCGTCCGCGTGGGTGGAGGCAGACCACAATATGCCCAATACCGAGTCCATGCTGCGGCATATTGCCTACACTCGGAAGTACCTTTCCGAAAAATGGAGCGTGCAGGATTTCGAGATCGACTTTTCGCCGGACACCTTCGGCCACAACGCCTTTTTGGCGGAGGTGGATCATTTCTCCGGCGTGAAGTATTTCTACCATTGCCGCGGCCTTAAGGAGGACGAGATCCTCTACCGTTACCGCGCGCCCTCCGGTCATGAACTGCTGACTTATCGGGAGCCGTTCTGGTATAACGCGGCGGTCACGCCCCGTATGGGCGTTGCCGCGCCGCTGATCTCCCGCCGCTGCGCCGGGCTCAAGACCGGACTGGCGATTTACGGCGTGGGCGACCATGGCGGCGGACCCACCCGGCGGGATATCGAGTTCGCGCAGGAAATGATGCAGTGGCCCGTGTTCCCGGCTTTGCGCTTCGGGACGGTACGGGAGTTCTTCCATGCTGCGGAAAGCGTCCGGGAGAAATTGCCGGTGATCGACCACGAGGTCAATTACTTTGCCCCCGGCTGCTATACCACCCAGAGCCGCATCAAGCAGGGCAACCGCCGTATGGAAGCCCAGTTGTGCGATACCGAGGTGCTGGGAGCCGCTGCCCAGAAATGGACGGGCTTCCGTCCCGATCAGGACGGGCTTCGCGAGGCATGGCAGAAGGTGCTCTTTACCCACTTCCACGATATTCTGACCGGCTCCTGCGTGCAGGACACTCGGGAACACGCCATGGGCCTGTACCAGCAGAGCGCCGCCATGGCGCAATCCCAGATGAGCCGGGCCATGCAGGCCATCTGCAAAAACATCGATACCAGCGCCTTGGGCGGGAGGGAAAACGATCCCCATTCCCAGAGCGAGGGCGCTGGCGGCGGTTTCCATGTGGAGAGTTTCGGCGGTTTCCCCTGCCCGGAACGGGGCAACGGCCTGACCCGCGTATTCCAGCTTTTCAATCCCACGGCTCAGCCCCGAAAAGAAGTGGTGGAGCTGACCAGCTGGGATTGGGTCGGCGACCTGAAACGGGCTTATGTGACCGACGCGGCAGGACGGGAACTGCCCTTCCAGCTGGTGGACGGGCAGCTGCAGAAATATTGGGATCACCAGTATTTCCGCTTTCTGGTGCAGGCGGAAGTGCCTGCGGCGGGCTATACAACGGTAGTGCTGCGGCAGCGTCAGGCCGAGAAGTACCCGGTGTATTTCCAGTCCGGCGAACGCATCTCCGCCCTGTTTGACGATCTGGTGCTGGAAAACAGCCGCCTGCGGACTGTGCTGGACAAGGGCACCGGCCGAATCCGTTCCCTGCGGGTGGATGGAGAAGAACTGGTGGACAAAGACGCGGGCTTCTTCCTGCTGGAAACGGAGCCGGCGACCTCCAACGCGTGGCAGATCGGCCGTCATATCCGTAAGACTCCCGTGGAGCAGTGCGTCGACCTCCGCTGGACGGAACGGGGCCCGCTGCGCCAGATCGTTCAGGCGAAATACCGCATTGCGTCCTCTACGCTGGAAGTGACCTATACGCTGGAAGAAGACAGCGACACGCTGAAACTCGCCACAAAGACGGACTGGCATGAGATCGGCGGAGCTACCATTCCTGTGCTCGCCTTCCAGGCGCCGCTGAGCTATCAGCCCAGCTGTTTCCGCTATGATACCGCAGCCGGTTCCGTCTGCCGGGAAAGCACGGCTAACGACGTTCCCGGCCTGCAGTACGGCTTGGCGGTTCGGGAGCAGGACGAGGGCCTGATGATGATGAGCGACTGCAAGTACGGCTACCGCGGCGAGGGCTCCACGCTGGGTCTGACGCTGCTCAACAGCTCCACCAGCCCCGATCCCTACCCGGAACGGGGAATCCACCAGTTTGCCATCGGCCTGACCGCCTGTGCGGATCGGCCCGCTGCGGCGGAAAACAAGGCGACCGCCTTCTGCCACGGCGTGCAGTACCAGAGCAACAGCATTCATCCCGGAACCCTCCCGGCGGAAAAACAGCTGGTAACGCTGGAATCCGAAACGGCGGTGATCTCCGCCGTCTGGATGGAAGGAACGGAAATGCGCGTTCGCCTGTACGAAACCGGCGGCAAAGCCAGCCGCGGAGTTCTCCATCTGGAAGACAAGGTTGCCGGCGCTCAAATCTGCGACGGCTTGGGAAATCCGTTGGAAGGCAAGGCCGAGGTGAACGGCACGACGGTTTGCTTCACCAGCCAGCCCTATCAGCTGATGGAAATCCACATCACATTTGCCTGATTATGAAAGAAAAAACTGCCGGTGAGAAGCGAAACTCACCGGCGGATTTTTTATAGGGCTTCATACAACAGAAGAGTACATTCGTTGGTTTTCTTGCACTTTCGTTCCTTTATACTTATTTTTGGCGTTGATGCAGAAACCATAGGCTTCAAAAACAGGAGAGAAGTATGATCCTTTCCGATCGACTCATACTTTGACAGGATAGTTAGTTTTGTTCATGTTCATCATCTCGCTTTAGGATGAGGTAAAATTTACAACTGTAGTGTAGATTTTGGAAAAGAATTGAGGTATAACAAAATAGAAACTTGTTATAAGGAGAAAAACGTATGAAAACTTTTTCCTGTGTCATCATCCAGCTACTGCTGTTACTTCTGATTTGCGGTGTTGCAATAGCAGAAGATGATTTCCCTGTACAAGTGAAACAATATTTCGAGAATGAAAAGATACTTGAAATAGAAACCTATAGTTCCTCCGAAAAACTTTTCGCTGCAATAGCAAGAGATCAAAATCACGAAAGGGTTTTATACGCTTTTTAATACATCAACGGAAAATGGGAGTGCTTTACTAAAACAAAAAACGCCATCCCCAAGATGGAACGGAAGGCTTTTGTTTCTGTTTCTGATACATATCAAGATAGTAATATCGAAAGCATCCAAAACATTCCCAACATATCAATTTGGTTTATGGAGCCAAACGAAGATCACTATGAATTATTGATGGTTTTTTGCTTGATGGAGATCGTTATATTCTGCGTGATGTTATTCCTCATCATGGCAGCATGCGCTATGAAAACGGAGCAGTTTTTATTTATGAAGATGACTGTTTCGCCAGCCAAAGAGGATATGTTCAATATCCCGCATCCGCTGACCTGACTGCATTTGTGTGTGACGACTTTCTTTCATACACAAAAAAATGGGATAAAAAATACTACGAGCTTACGAATGATATATACTTTGATGATAGTCATCCTCTTTTGTATTATTGGCCAACCGATCAAAAACTATACCGGTGTACTCTGCGCCAACAAACAATGCTCTTATAGAGGCAAATGGAAAAGCAAAAGTATCTACAAACGATTGGATCCTTATTTACGGTGGTGACAAAGATTACTATTTGATTCAATACGCTATTAACGAGTCAGCCATGCGATTTGGTTATATCACAAAACAGAGCCTAAATTATTCTACGCCTCTTGAAATGATGTGGTCGAATCAAAAAGCTACTGTGAAAAGCAAAACAAATCTGATTAACGACCCACTAGGAAGCAAAACCAAAATCAAATCTGTCGCAGCTGGAGCAGCGGTCGAATTGCTTGGCGCACTTAATGGATGGGCATATGTTGAATATAAATCATCTTCGGTCGTTAGAGGCTTCATCGACTACAAGTTTTTAAGTATAGAAAAATAATAACTGTGCCATTTTTATATAGCACAGCTCAGACTGTCTAAAACCCCTGATTGGCCTTCATCGCCCGCGAACAGCGCTCTGCGGCCCGCTCTGCTTCGTACTGCGGGCTTCGGACCGCAGTAGCCCTTTCAGGACTGTCCTCATCCTCGGAACTGCGCACCCTTAAAGCTGGTTTGTGGAAAAAGTGCTGCGGCATAAGGCACGGAGTCTTCGCTCCGCAACCTCAATCGTCGTTTTTGGCACTGCTGTGCCAAATCCTCGTTTCGGTTAGCGAACTGCAGGTGTGAGACGAAATGGGCAGGGACTACGGCAGTAGCCCCTGCGACGTTTGAGTGGCAGCAGTGCCTTCTGCACCTCCACTTTTTCAACAAGCTGAGCTGCGCCATTTTTATGCCGAACCATCAAATTCGATACGATACCCTGAATAGCTATCTACTGATTACCAGTACAGGAGCGGATCCAAAAACCACAAGCGTTGGCAGGCCATGGCGACATCCAGATTACCATGAATCGCTACGTCGATCCGTCAAAACAAAACCTTCTCAAGGCCACAGAAACACTGGAAAGTCTGCTGTTTTCGGACGGCAAAGTAAAAGATACAACAAGTGCCGAATACATTGCGTCATAAGGGTTTCACTGGTAATACAACCGCCTAATTTGGGACGCGTTTTCGGATATTTGCCGCAAACATCCATGTATACACAGCGATGCATAAAAATAAAATCCTTTGAGAACGTTGATTCTCAAGGGATTCACGTGGTGGCTCCGACTGGATTCGAACCAGTGACACTCCGGGTATGAACCGAATGCTCTAGCCAGCTGAGCTACGGAGCCATATGGTTGCGGGGGAGGGACTTGAACCCCCGACCTCCGGGTTATGAGCCCGACGAGCTACCAAACTGCTCTACCCCGCGTTATCGGTTGCTTTCGCAACGATGATAATTATATAACAGAAATCAGATTCTGTCAACACTCTTTTTCCAAAAAAAGAAAGTTTTTATGAATCGGCGTCAAAACGCTGGAAATTCGGGGCATTCGTGCCCTTCTTCCCTCACATGCGAGGTGAAAAAAATAAAAATGTGCCCCGTTTCCCGAGATACGCTTTTTCTTGACGCAGAGAAAGCACCGTTTTATAATGGGAAAAAAGTCAAGGAGGTTCCTCTGTGAAAAAAACGATTCTGTTTCTGCTGGCGCTGCTGATGACCTTCGCCCTTCTCCCGGAGGCCTACGCAGAGACCACCACGACCGTATTGATGTATATGTGCGGCACCGATCTGCAAAGTGCCTGCGTCGAAGATATGTACGAAATGTGCACCGGCAATTATTCCGACCAGATCACCGTGGCAGTGCAGGCGGGCGGCGCGACGGAGTGGGACGACAGCGACCTGACGCCCAACGCGCTGAACCGTTTCACCATTGCCGACGGCGGGTTTTACGATCTGGAAGTGCTGGATTGGGCCAGCATGGGGGAGCATCAGACGCTGGTGGACTTTCTGAAATGGGGCGTGTCGAACCATCCGGCGGATCGCTACATGCTGGTGTTGTGGAATCACGGCGGCGGCGCTGCGTCCGGGGTCTGCTTCGATGAAACGGCGGATTATGACAGCCTGACGCTGCATGAACTCAACGATGCGCTATATCAGTTTACTCAGTCCAGACCGGGATTCCGTTTTGATGTGATCGGCTTCGACGCGTGCCTGATGGCGACTTATGAAACGGCGGCCCATATGCGTTATTATGCCGACTACATGGTCGCCAGTGAGGAACTGGAACCCGGCATCGGCTGGAACTACGACGGCTGGCTGTCTGCTTTGAGCGATCAGCCGGACATGGACAGCCAGAGTCTGGCGGTAGCCGTGGCCGACGCGTATATGGAAGCCGCTATCGCGGATAATCCCGACGATTATCTGAGCATGAGCGTGGTGTATCTGCCCGCCATGGATGCTGTGGTGCAGCAGATGGAAAACTACGCGGCCTATCTGACGCAAGCGTTGGATTCCGGCGAACTGGCCACCTTCAGCCGCGCCCGTCAGCGGATGTACGCTTTCGGCGAGTTCAGCGATGCGTCCTCGGACATGGTGGATATGGCGGCGCTGCTGGCCGCCACCCGCAGCATGGCCCCTCAAACGGCCTCTGCGCTGGAAAGCGCCTATCAGAAGGCGGTGCGCTATAACGTGGGCACGGAGACCTTCGATTACCTGACGGGCCTGAGCGTCTATTTCCCCATCGGGGAATTCGAGACCGAAACTTACGCCTGTGCGGAGACCTATCCGAGCTACACTCAGTTTGTGCAGGGCTATGCGGCTCTGCGGGCCGGCGGCGACTATGTGTTCACCGCCCAGGCGCCCCAACAGCTGAACGCCGGTAATGTGGAAGAAGCCTTTGCGGGCAACGTGGTCAGCAGCTCCGTTAGCCCGGCGGGCGTTTATGTGGCGCAGGAGGAGACACCCGAGGAATGGGAGGACGTAACGGCGGACTTGCCCCCGGTCACGTCCCTGTGGAGCGGACTGCTGGAACAGGCAGTCGTGGGCGAAATCACCCCGGAGGAGACGGAAAGCGGCGGCTTCTGGTCATGGCTGGATTCCTGGGGTTCTTCCACGGACAGCGACGCGGTCTACGCCTGCTCCATGCAGCTCAGCGAGGACGAACTGAACAACCTCAGTCTGGTGGAAGGTCTGCTCTATATGGACGCCAGCGACGAGGAAGACACGGTCTACGTCGAGCTTGGCGCGATGCAGAACGCGGGCGTGAACTGGGAAACCGGCGAGATCGTCAGCAATTTCGACGGCTGCTGGCCCATGCTGGACGATCAGCTGGTGGTGCTCTACGACCAGCTGGTGAACGGCGGAATGCGCCGCAGCATTATCCCGGTGAAGTGCAACGGCAAGGAAGGCTATCTGCTGGTCATCCGCAAGAGCGCGGAGGCCGACTGGTCGATCGTGGGCTTTACCCGCGGCTACGACGAGCAGGGACTTCCCGTGCGGGGCAGCACACCGCTGAAGGCCGGGGACGAGATCATCCCCACCTATCCGATGGTCTATGAGGACGAAGACGGCGAAATGCAGGAAGATACCTTCGACGGCGATCCCATCGTCGTCGGGGAGGATGGAACCATCGAGTTCGGCTTCTATTCGCTGGAAGGAAGCGAGTCCAGCTATCTGTACTGCTTCCAGCTGACGGATATTTACGGCGAAACCCAGTGGTCGGAGTTCATTTCCTTCGAGCTGTAAAGCCGTCCTTCTGGTTCCCAAAAAACAAAATCGCCGCCCGGCCAACGAAAACGCCGGGCGGCGATTCTTTATAAACAACGTCCGCCAAAGCGCCTTGCCCTTCCGTTAGAAGGAAAAGCTTGACGATTTTTCCCGGACTGCCTATAATAGCAGCCGTCACAAAACATGGATTGCAAAACGATGATCGTCGGACGGCCAATCAGCACATTTCACCCGAAAATCAAGAAAAATCGGAAATGCAACCGCCGGTTGACAGATTGACCAGCCCGATTTCTGGTATGCAACCGCCCCAAACGGTATGATGCACTCATCCCGGATGCGCCCGGCGCATCCTGACAAACAGGAGGAAATCCAGATGATCTTGGCAGACAAAATCGTGACCCTGCGCAAAAAGGCAGGCTGGTCTCAGGAAGAACTGGCGCAGCAGCTGAACGTGACCCGGCAGTCGGTTTCCAAATGGGAGGGCGCGCAGTCCATTCCCGATATGGAAAAGATTCTTCAAATGAGCCGTATCTTCGGCGTGACCATCGATTTCCTTTTGAAAGACGAGATGGAAACCGCAGAGGCCGCCCCCGAAACGGAAACAGCCGCCGCCCGGCGCGTGACCATGGAGGAAGCTTTCCGCTATCTAGAATTGCGGCGGCAGGCTGCGCCCAAAATGGCGCTGGCGACGCTGCTGTGCGTGCTGTCCCCGGCTGCGCTGCTGATGCTGTCTGCGGTCAGCCAGCAAACGACCCGCTTTGGTATTTCCGAGGAGACCGCCGTGGGCGTGGGCTTGTGCGTACTGCTGGTTCTGGTGGCGGCGGGCGTGTTCCTGTTTCTGATCTGCGCCGCCCGCAGCAGGGAGTTTCGCTTTTTGGAGGAAGTCCCCTTCGAAACGGAATACGGCGTAACGGGCATGGTCAAAGAACGCCGTAAGGCCTTTCAGGAGAAATATGGCTGGGTACAGATCCTTGGGGTCGTGCTCTGTGTGCTGTCCGCCCTGCCGCTGTTTCTGGCCATCATGCTGCGCCTTTCGGAGTTCAGGACGATGGCGGCGCTGTGCCTGACGCTCCTGACGGTGGGCTGCGGCTGCTTTGCGCTGGTGTATGCGGGCTGCTGTCAAAATTCCATGGATAAACTGCTTATGGAGGGCGAATTTGAACGCTCCCGCCGGGGCCAGCGCTAACTGGCCAGCGAGGTCAGCGGCATTTACTGGCTGACGGTGACGGCGGTATTTCTGATTTGCGCCTTCGGCCCCGGTGGAAACGGAGATCCCGGAACGCTTTGGTGGATCTGGGCCGCGGCGGGCGTACTCTTTGGAGCGGTCATGGCTGTGATTCGCCTGACGGGCAAGCGGGACAAATAAAACGCCACACCCCTCCGTGCCTTTCCGGGGCGCGGGGTTTCTCAGAAAAAGATTGCGGAGGAAAACATGAAATCAAGATTTGAAAAAGCGCGGAAAGCGCTGATCTTCTGGACGCTCTTTATCGGGCTGGGAGCTGTGGGCGGGGCGGCCTGTATGCTGATCGACCCTTCCGGCAAGGCGCTTGGCATGGACGCGATGCTGCCATTTTTCCAGAAAATGCCGCTGGCGGAGCTGCTGTTTCAGGATTTTGTGTTTTCCGGCATTTCCCTGCTGATCGTCAACGGCCTGACCAATTTGACGGCGGCGGTTCTGCTCCTTCGGCGGAAGCACGCGGGCGTTGTGCTGGGCGGCGTGTTCGGCGTAACGCTGATGCTCTGGATTTGCATCCAATTCTGGCTGTTCCCGCTGAATTTCATGTCGACTTTGTACTTCTTTTTCGGGTTGGCACAGGCGCTGACCGGCTATGCGGCCTGGGTGTTTGAACGACAGGAGAACTTTACCGTCCGCCGGGAGGACTATCCTCATATCGGAGCAAACCCCAAACGGCTGGTGGTGTACTTTTCCCGCATGGGTTACGTGCGCCGCAAGGCCTTTGAGGAAGCGGAACGCACCGGCGCGGAGGTCTATGAGATCAAGGCAGCGGAGCGCACGGAGGGAACGCTGGGCTTCTGGTGGTGCGGCCGCTACGGAATGCACCGCTGGGCAATGCCCATTCAGCCGGTGACGGTCGACCTGACCGCCTACGAGCACGTGACCCTCTGTTCGCCCATTTGGGTGTTTACGCTGGCCGCGCCGGTACGGGCCTTCTGTCAGGCAGCCGCCGGGAAGATTCGGGAGGCGGATTACGTGCTGGTTCACTTTAACCCGTCCCGCTACGAAAATGCCGCCGACGAAATGGATCGCCTGTTGGGTCTGAAACGGACGGGCCTGCGCAGCTTCGTCTGTCAAATGGGCCGTTATCGGGAGATGGCGAAGAAAACGCCCGGCGAAATTTCCGCTTGATTTTTCGAAAAGCATCGCGAGACGCAGGAAAGACGAATCCTGCGCCTTTTTTGCACCTCAAAATGGAAAAAACGGCCGCGATAGTGAAACATTTTTCAACACGCTGCGCCTAAAAATGCATAAATCTGCATGAGAATCCATTGACTTCCCCGACGGGAAAATGCTATCCTGCCGGTGACGTTACAGCGTTCCAATTTGATAGCCAAAGACGGGAGGAATCCTCGGATGAGTCATTATCGCAATTTCTGGCTGGCCACCTATTTTGTCGCCCACGGCGCGGCGCACGCGGAGCGGCAGCAGCTTCAGAAGGACATCGATTTCTTTCAGCACTATCTGCATCTGGACAACGTGTATCTGGAGCCCTTCCGGGACGGCACCTTCGCTTCGGAAGAACAGGTCAGAATGTGCAAAGAGGTGTTCGAACAAAACGGCATCCACGTCAGCGGCGGCATCACCACCGCTATGCCCGACCCGGAGGGAGCCGAACCCAAGCAGCGTATGTTCGGCACCCTCTGCTACAATGACGAAGCCATGATCCGCCAGCTGGAAGCGGTAGCCGAGATGAACGGTCGGCTGTTCGACCAGTGGATCATCGACGATTTCTATTTCACCAACTGCACCTGCGACCGGTGCCGGGCCGAGCGGGATCAGTACAACGCCGAGCACGGCATCACCGACGGCAGCTGGGAGCACTACCGCAGCCACAAGATGGTGGAGGTCTCCCGGGATCATATGATCGCCCCTTCCAAGCGGGTCAACCCGGACTGCAAGGTCATCATCAAGTACCCCAACTGGATGGAGTCTTATCAGGAGACGGGCTACAATCCTCTGGAACAGAAAGACCTGTTTGACGGCGTCTACACCGGCACCGAGACCCGTGACCCCGTCCACACTGATCAGCATCTGCCCCGGTATCTGTCCTTTTCCCTGCTGCAGTATTTCGAAAAGCTGGCCCCCGGCCGCAATGGCGGCGGATGGTTCGACCCCTTCGAATGCCGTTTTCTGGACTACTATCTGGAGCAGGCTTACCTGACCGCCTTTGGCCGGGCCCGGGAGCTGATGATGTTCTGCTTCCAGGCGCTGGTGAATACGGTCAACGTGCCTGCGCTGGGCTTCATGCTGGAAAAACTGGATGAAGTGATGGATCATATGGGGCAGGTCGTGGGCGTTCCCTGCTACATCCCCAACGGCTCGCAGGGAGAGGATAACGTGCAGGACTTTTACGGAATGCACGGTTTCCCCATCGTGACCACGCCTTTCTTCCCGGCGGACGCACCCAGGATGTTTTTGACCGCCTCATCCGCCTGTGACCCGGAGATCATTGACAAGCTGGACGCGTATCTGGTGAAGGGCGGCAAGGCCATCGTCACCAGCGGCTTTGTGAAGGCCACGCTGGGTCGGGGCGTGGAACACTTTACCAGTCTGCGGGATCGTCACCGCACCGTGGCTGTGAAGGACTTCATGGTGGAATGCCTGCGGCCCGGTTATGATCGGGAAATCCTCCACGGCAGCCGGGAGATCCTGATCCCCGTGCTGGAAAATCGCAACAACGCCACGTGGATCCAGCAGTGCAAAGGCATTCACGAGGAAGAAAGCTACACGCTGCTGGCCCGCGACACCTATGGCCGGGGCGAAATGACCACCCTCTGCGTGCCGGAATCCTTCTCCGACCTGAAATATCTGCCGGTGCCCATGTTGTCCTATATGCGTCGGGAGTTCCGGGTGAACGGCGTGTATCTGGAAGGCGCGCCCATGATCAGCCTGTTCCATTACGACAATGACAGCTTTATCCTGTACCCCTATCTGGATCGGGAGACCCACGATACCGATATTTTCCTGCATGTGCAGGACGCCAAGGCGCTGACGGAGGTGGTTTCCGGCAAGCGGGTCGAACCGCTGTACACCGAAGCGGGCGAGGCTGTGTTCCGGATCCATGCCGTGGTGGGCAAGTTCCGCGGCTATCATGTGGAACGGTAAAAGGTCTCTGGATGGAAAAACGGAGAGGCTGTATGTCCGCTCAAACGCCGCAGAAATGCCGCCGGCACGTTTTGCACTGCATCTGCGCAGCCATAGGCGTTGGATGACGGAGTGCAGCCCCTTTTCGCGAAACAGCCAAAACAGAATCTCATCAAAAATCAAAAGGCTCGGCCTTCCTTATCGATGGCCGAGCCTTTTAGCGTTCCTTTCAGTTTTCCAGCTCATAAACCACATATTCTTCCCGGAAGCGGTAGCCCAGCGTTTCCGCCAGATGGGCGGAGGTTTTGTTGGCCGCGTCCCAGCTGGGGAAAAGCCCCCGTTCCAGACATTCCAGCATCAGCCGGGCCCCGCAGGCCCGCGCCAAGCCTTGACGACGCTGATCTTTCCGGGTGTCGATCTCGATCTCAATGCCGCCGGGATAGGAGGAATAGCTGGACGCGCCCGCCAGCATTTCCTCGCCCCGCCGAGCCACAAAGCCCAGTCCCATTCGGGCAAAGTCCTCCGAAGTTCCGTAATTGCTGACAAAATCCCGCGTCCATTCTTCCGAAAGGCAGCGGCGGTACAGCGCTTCGTCGATGGGGGAAAGCGTCACCCCTTCGGGCAGCCGTTCCGCCATTTCCCGCAGGTCTTTGGGCACGAAGCCCTCCGCACTGTGCTCAAAGGCGTATCGGGTGCGGGGAGAAGCGGTCTTACCGAAGACACGCCGAATTTCCGCCGCCCATGCGTCGTTCTGGGGTGTCAGGAGGACATAAGACCGTCCCTCAGGCCGAAAGCGCAGCAGTTCTTCCGAGGGCTGACCGGCGAAGAAAGCAAAGTCGCCCAGCACTGCGGCGGCGGAGCAAAGGGGCCATTCCGCCACGGCGTATACGCCGCCCATCATGCCGCTCAGACAGGAAAGTACCATCGTATCTTCAAAGGAGCCGAACAGTTCGGCGGCTTCCGCGGGGTTTTCCAGCCGGGTGATCATGAGTTGCCCTCCGTTCTGAATGGGGGATTATTCAATGGGAATTTCAGCGGCCTGTGCTACGCCGTTCAGATAGGTCTTGAAGGAGCGGGAAAAGCCCGTCACCACCTGCTGCTGAAATGCGCTGTCCGGGGCGCTCAGCTCTTTTTCCAGCGCGTCCCGCAGTTTTTTCCGGGTGGAGTCGCTGCGCAGGTGCTTGACCAGATTCCGTTTGCGCAAAAGCAGGGGCAGATTAGCCTTCATCATGGCCCCGGAGATCGCGTCCATGCCGAACAGCGACACCGCCGTGCCCAGCAGCGCCCCCGCCAGAAAGCCCAGCGGGCCCGCCGCGATCAGCGCCACGCCGCTGCCGCCGCACAGAAGGCCCAGCAGAACGCTGACGATCACCGTCATCAGCGCGCCGATCAGGTTCATGCCCGTCAGCCCCTTCGCGTCCAGCGGCAGCTTTTCCGGGCCGGAGCTGACTGCCGTCAGGTTCAGGGCCATCTCCTTGCGGGGTACCTCGTAGCGGTCGCAGATGGGATCCACCAGCGCCTGCAGCTGCGTCCCCACTTCGTCCAGCCAGTTGCGCAGGGCCGGGGTCAGCGCGTCCCGGGCCATGGGGGAGTCCAGCACCTCCGTGACCCGCTGCTTGAGCTGGGCGTCCATTTCTTCCATTGTGCCGATACGGCCCTTTTGCCAGTCCGTCACCACGGGCACGGCGGCTTCCTCGATCAACAGATCCACCAGTGCCTCCGTTACAGGCGGGATCAGCTGGGGCATGGCCTTGCGAGCCGTGTAGGCGACCCGTTCCTCGGTGATCTCCTTTTCGATGGCCTTGCGGAACTCCCGCAGGTTGGAGTCGATCCACCCGGCGTAGCTCAAGCCCTTGGCAATGGAAAATTCCGGCTCCGGGCAGCAGACCACCGCCGCGTCCCGGAAGGCCTCCCGGCAAAGCTGGCGGAAAAACGGCATCCGGGACGCGCCGCCGGTCAAAAGCACCAGACAGGGCGGATCGTCGGCAGTCAGGCGGACGGCGTGGTCCAGCGCGTCCTGCACCGCCTGGATAAAGCTGCGGCCCTGCAGCGCGTTCAGCGGCTTTTCCGTCAGCTGGCGCGCCAAGTCGCCGTCCAGCTTGAGAGTCAGCTTCTGCACGCCGTCGTAGCAGATGCGCAGCACTTTTTTCACCGAGGCGGACGGGTCGTCCAACAGCCGGGTGTAGTATTCTTCCTTCAGACGGCGGGATTCGATTTCGCAATAGCTGTACCAGCTTCGGCTCTCCTGAAACACCCGGCGGATCGCGTCCCGTTCCCGGCTCTGCTCCACGCAAAGGCGCAGCAGTTCTTCATCCAGAATGCCGCCGCCCAGCGCAATGTCCCCGAATGTGCCCACGCCCGTTTCCCGTCCGCCCACGATATAGGCAAAATCCAGCGTGGAGCTGCCGATGTCGATCACCAGCGCGGTTTTGGACAGCACGTCGATGTCCAGCGCCACCGTTCGGGCGTATTTGGCGTACAAAAACGCTGCCCGGGATTCGGAGATCACCTGCGGCTCCCGCAGGCCCGCCCGCATCAGCAGCTCCCGGTAGCGGGCGCGAGCCGTGGCGTTCCAGCCGGCGGGACAGCCCACCACAAAAGCGTCCTCCGGGTGCAGCAGGCCGTTTTCCTGCAGGTCGCGCACCGTGCCCCGCACAAAGCGGACAATGTCCTCATTCCGGGCCGGGTCGTAGGTAAAGCGGCTCTTGAAACGCACGCTGAGTCCGTCAGCCAGCGCGTCTGTATAGGCCCGTTCGCCCACAACGATTTCCCCGTTCAGCATTCCCACGGCGCTTAAAAAGCTGCGGGAGCCGCCTACCGGCAGAATGACGGGTTCGATCCCGGAACCCTGTTCAAAAGCGGCGATGGCGCTTTCGCCATCGCCCACGTCAAATCCGATGTAACGCATGGATGCTCCTTTGTTCCTGAACCCCGAAATATCAGCCCTGCCGCACAGCGGCGGTTCCCCGGCGGATCAGGCGAAAGTCCTCCGCAGAAACGATGGCGGGGGAGAGAGTACGAGTCTCGTTTTTGCTGGGGAGAACGGTGAACAGACGGCTGTTTTCCTCCGAATATTCCATGGCCCGGAAGCCCAGCCCGTTCAACAGCCCGTCCACCGCGCCGGCCATTTCGTCCCGCTCGTCGCCGCTCAGATCATAAACGGTCTCCATCAGGTCGGCCAGACGCTCCGCCATGGCGGAACTGCCCTGCTCCCGGCCCCGCAGACTGTCGTTGAGATAGGCAAAGTCGTTGGCGCAGCGGTCGATAGCGCGTAACTGCCCGTCCAGAACGGCCAGCAGCCGTTCAACATCCGGCTGAAGAGTCACGCGCACCTCGTCGTGCCCGGTGGCTTTTCGGCTTTTCCGGCGCTCGGTCAGCAATGCCGCCGAACCGGCGATCAGCGCCGCCAGCGCGGAGACCCAGCCCAACACGATGCCGCGGAAATAGCAGCACAGCCCGCTGAAGATCATCAAAAGCGCCGTCAGCACCACCAGCCAAGCCTTGCCACCCTGCTTTTCGGCCTTCCGGGACTGCGCCACCCATGAAGTGGCGGCTACCGGCGTTTCCAAAAAGCCCACAGAACCCTTCACCAGACTGAACAGCACGCCCATCTGCTGCCGAAGCACTTCGTCGCTCTGTTGAGCCAGTGTGTTCTGCTCGGTCTGCATCAAAGCGTGACGGATGGCATACACCTGATCGGCCACGCTGGTCTGGTCTTTCAGCGCCGCCCGCAGGGATTCCCGCTGTTCTTCCCAGCATTCAAAGGCGCTCATGGGTTCGTTCCCTTCTGGGACTTCTTTGCGGACATGGACTTAGCGGTGGAAGCCGTCTTTTTCGCGGTCGAAGTCTTGGCAGCGGAGGTAGTCTTTTTCGTGGCCGTAGATTTGGCGTCAGAAGCCGTCTTTTTTGCGGTCGAAGACTTCGCAGCAGAAGTGGTCTTCTTCGCCGTTGCAGACTTTGCAGCGGAAGTCGTGGCTTTCTTCGTCGCCGTTGACTTTGCGGCAGAAGTGGTTTTCTTTGCAGCCGTGGACTTAGCAGCAGAGGTGGTCTTCTTTGCCGTTGTAGACTTTGCGGCAGCAGTCGTGGTTTTCTTCGTCGCCGTAGACTTTGCAGAGGAAGCAGCCGTCTTTTTCGCAGTCGAAGTCTTGGCGGCAGAGGTGGTTTTCTTCGCTGGCGTAGACTTCACAGCAGAGGTGGTCTTCTTTGCCGTCGCAGACTTTGCGGCAGAAGTCGTCTTTTTCGCAGCCGTGGACTTCGCAGCAGAAGGATTCTTTTTCGCCGTTGTGGATTTTGCCGTGGTCGAAGCTTTCTTCGTCGTTGTTTTTTTGCTGGAAGAAGTCTTCTTCTGCTTCGTTTCCTCGGCATCGGTCAGCCCGGACAGCACATTGCCAATGCCCTCCAACAGCCCGCCGGAGGACGCAGCGTTCCCCGCCAGATCGGAGAGCGCGTCCTCGATGGTATCCAGAAAATCGCCGGTGGAGACGGAGCCTTCGCCCAGCATATCGCTTACGATGGATTCCAGCAGTCCCTTTTTGGCCATGACGAACCCCTTCTTAAAATTGATCTTAAAGTTTTTTCAAAGCGTCCAGTTCTTCCTGCGTCAGCGGCCGCCACATGCCCCGGGGCAGCTCGCCCAGCTTCAGGGGGCCGAAGCGGATGCGCCGCAGCATGACCACCTGATGGCCGATCTGCTCCACCATTTTACGCACCTGCCGGTTGCGGCCTTCATGAATGGTGATGATCATATCGGTGAAAAGGTTCTGCACGCTCAAAATATGCACCTTGGCCCGGGCGGTCTTGCGTCCGTCCACCATCACGCCTCGTTCCAGCTGCCGGGCTTCCTCCGGCGTGACCTGATTGCTGACCCGCGCCAGATAGTTCTTGTCCACCTCCATGGAGGGATGCAGCATCCGTTCGGTCAGGTCGCCGTCGTTGGTGAGCAGCAGCAGCCCCTCGCTGTCGTAGTCCAGCCGCCCCACCGGGTACAGCCGGACGGGATAATCCCGGAAACGATCCAGCACTGTGGCGCGTCCCTCCGGGTCGCTGACGGTCGTTACCTCGCCAGCGGGCTTGTGATATATGATATAATGCTTTTCCACTTCGGGCCGGACGCGCTTCCCGTCCACGCAGATGACCTGATCGTCCTCCACCTGCACGCCCATTTCCGTAATTTTCTGACCGTCTACCGTGACGTGGCCCTCGGCGATCAGCTTTTCCGCCGCCCGGCGGGAAGCCACTCCGCAGGAGGCCAGATATTTTTGCAGCCGCATGGCGTTCCTCCCTGTGCGGGCTTGGCCCGCTGGAAAATAGTATAGCGGAATCTTTCCCTAAAAACAAGACCCGGCCCGCCTGTCGCGGCGAACCGGGAATGAAAACGTTGTTTACAGCCGCTCCACGTGGTCGCTGTCCACAAAGGCGTGGATCAGCTTGCACCGGGGAACGGGCGTGGGGGAGAGCGTCAGACAGGCCAGAATTTCGCTGGCCGCTCGGGCGGCGCTTTCCTCGCTGGAGGCATGAACGGTCGCGACTGCCTCGCCGGGGCGAAGCTCGTCGCCGATGCGCTTGTGCATCACGAAACCAACGCTGTAGTCGATGGGGTCGGTCTTCTGCTTGCGGCCCGCGCCCATGGCCTGAGCCGTGTTGCCCAGACGGATGGTATCCATGCTCCGGATGTAGCCGCCCTCCACGGCAGGAACGTCCCGGATGATCTTGGCCTGGGGCAGCCGGGTCACATCATCGCAGCAGGCAGGGTCGCCGCCCTGCGCCACAATCATCTGCCGCAGCTTTTCCAGACCCGCGCCGCTGTGAAGCGCCGCCATCAGCTTGTCCCGGCCCTCGGCTACGGAGGACGCAGCGCCGCCCAGCAGCAGCATCCGCGCGCCAAGCTCCACTGCCACGGTCAGCAGCGGGCCTTCGACCCGGTTGTTCAGCACATCGATGGCTTCTTTTACTTCCAGAGCGTTGCCGATGTGACTGCCCAGCGGTTCGCCCATGTCGGTCACCAGCGCCACCATCCTGCGGCCCGCGTCGCAGCCGATACGAACCATGGTCTGGGCCAGCTCGATGCTGGCTTCGGTGGTGTGCATCAGCGCGCCCGCGCCGGTCTTTACGTCCAGCACGATGGCCTGTGCGCCGCTGGCCAGCTTTTTGGAGACGATGCTGGAAGCGATCAGCGGCAGACTGTCCACCGTAGCGGTCACGTCCCGCAGGGCGTACAGGGTCTTGTCGGCAGGGGCCAGATTCTTCGTCTGGCCGATGATAGCGATGCCGATGTCCTGCACCTGCCGGATAAATTCTTCTTCGCTCAATCCGATGCGGAAGCCGGAGATGCTTTCCAGCTTATCCAGCGTACCGCCGGTGTGGCCCAGTCCCCGGCCGCTCATTTTCGCCACGGGAACGCCGCAGGCGGCCACCAGCGGGGCCAGCACCAATGAGGTGGTGTCGCCTACGCCGCCGGTGGAGTGCTTATCCGTGGGAACGCCCTTCAGCATGGACAGATCCATCATATCGCCGGAATGAGCCATCGACAGAGTAAGCCGCACCGTTTCTTCCCGGTTCATGCCGTTCAGACGGATAGCCATCAGCAGCGCGGAAAGCTGGTAATCCGGGATGGAGCCGTCTGCCGCGCCCTTGACAAAATAGTCAATTTCTTCCGCGGAAAGAGCCTGCCCGAATTTCTTTTTTTCAATGATCTCCACCATGTTCATCGGAAGTACCTCACAGTTGGATCAGCATTCTGCCGCAGTTTTCGCATTCGATCATCTTCGCGCCGCTCTTGAAGGCGCGGAGGGAGGCCTGCGGAATATTCATGTTGCAGCCGCCGCACTGGTCGCCGTACAACTTGGCGATAGGGCGGGCGCAATGCTGCTTGATGGCACGATACTTGGCCAGCAGCTCCGGGTCGATGCCCTCGGTCTTTTTTTCGGCCTCGGCGCGCTTCTGCTCCAGCCCTTTCATCTGCTCCTTGTAGAGCGCCTCGTAGTCCACCTTCTGCTTGTCGTAGGCGGCCTTCACCTTGGCGTACTTGACCCGGATATCCTTTTCCATCCGGTCGCGGTCCGCAGCGTCCTTCTGGATGCGCTTGAGCTCCTGCTCGTACTCGGTCAGGTCGCCCAGCAGCTTCTGCGCGTCCCGGCTCATATCCTGCGCCAGATTCAGATCGGTGGGCGGCGTGGCTTCCATCTTTTTGGTCAGCGCGGTCAGCTGCTCCTCCATCCGGGCGATGGCGACCTTGATCACATCCACCCGGTCCACCATCTGGGCCACTTCTTCTTCCATCTTTTTGACGGCGTTCTGCTGCTCCACCAAAAATTCCCGGTTCTTCTTCAGCGCCAACCGGGCGGGATCGCGCTTGATCTCGGTTTCCAGCGCATCAACGGCCACGTCGGCCTGCTGATACTGCCAAAGCATTTCCATCTGTTCCATAAGGCAACCTCCTTTAAGGTTCTGGGAGAAAACGGGTCAGCGGACAGGCTCCTTGGGGAAAGGAGCGGTGTCGATCAGGCACGCCTGAACCGCCCAGCCGGTTTGAGACGCATCCCGGAGAAAACGTTGATAGAGTGCGGCAATGCCGGGCTGTTCCGTGGCGTGATGCCCCGCATCCAGCACCCACAGGCCGCGGGCCGCCGCGTCAAGAATTTCATGGTGATGGATTTCGCCCACCACAAAAGCCTGCGCCCCGGCCTGCGAGGCCTGCACCGTCGCTTCGCCGTAAGCGCCGCCCGCCACGGCCACGGTTTCGATGGTTTCTTCTCCATGCCCATATAACTGGGGGCGCATTCCCAGCCTTTCGGCTACCAGGGCGCAGAAAGCCTCGGGAGCCATGGGGGAGGGCAGACGGCCTACCCGCAGATAGTCGTCCACAGGGTGCACCTGCTCCAGCCCCAGCGCAGCGGCCAGCGAATCGCCCACGCCGCCTTCCGCCTTGTCCCAGTTGGTGTGGGCGGCAATCAGGGACATGCGGTTTTCCACGATCTGGGAAACGGCCTGTCCGATGGGGTCCGCATAGTGTATGCGCCGCAGCGGGTTGAATATGAGCGGATGATGGGTCACGATCAGCTGTGCATGGAGACGAACCGCCTCCCGTACCAGTGCGGGGGTCGCGTCCAGCCCGAAGACCACCGTCTGCACCGGCAGCCGTTCGTCACCAATCAAAAGCCCCACGTTGTCGAAATCCTCGGCACTGTCAAAGGACGCAAGGTCGTTCAGCCAGTCCAGCGCGTCCCGAACGTTCATCAGGCTCATAAGCTCGTCTCCTTTCGGCCTGGGGCAGGTGTCAGTGAAACTTTTCCAGCTCCCGCCGGACATAGGAAAGCTCCCGCCGGTACAGGGCAAGCTGGCTTCCGTCCACGGGCGTTTTGGCCTGTTCCATGGATGAGATAGCGCCATGGAGCAGACGTTCCCGCCGTTCCAGCAAGTCGCGCCACAGCGGCGGACGTTCCCGGAGCAGCACTGGCCCCAGCAACAGCTCCCGCTCGTCGTAGACAGGTTCGCCGTCCGACGCGGGAGTGCATTGCATCAACAGATAATATCGCCGGTTTTCCTTCACCGGCTGCTCCTGCCGGATGCGGTAGCCGATACGGCACAGGGTTTGCCGCAAAAGGGGCAGGTCGGTCTGCGCGCCCAGCACCAGCGCCGCGCCGTGGAGCCGCTCCCTGCCTTCTTCCAAAATCCGGGAGAGGGTCTGCCCGCCCATGCCCAGCACGAAGACGGTCTCCGCCGGGACGTTCAGCGCGTCCAGCGCCCGCAGTCCGTCTGCGACGGCGAAGGTGGCCCGGTCTGACAGCCCCAGGCCACCTAAAAGATTCTTTGCTTTGTTCAGAGAAGGCGCGCTGACATCCGCAACCAGAACCTGTTCTGCCCGGCCACTTTGCAAAAGCGCGGCGCTGAGCCGGCCGTGATCGGCCCCGATGTCGGCGCACACCCCGCAGGGCTGCGCCAGCAGAAGCGCCGAATGCAGACGGCTGTCCAGACGGATCGTACTCATCTTAGTCCAGATAATCCCGCAGTTTCTTGCTGCGGCTTGGGTGACGCAGCTTCCGCAGAGCCTTGGCCTCGATCTGACGGATGCGCTCACGAGTTACCTTGAATTCCTTGCCCACTTCTTCCAGCGTGCGCTGGTGTCCGTCGTCCAGACCGAAACGGAGCCGCAGCACCTTTTCCTCACGGGGGGTCAGGGTGTCCAACACGTCCAGCAGCTGCTCCTTCATCAGGGTGAAGCTGGCGGCCTCGGCGGGGGCGGGAGCGTCGTCGTCGGGGATGAAGTCGCCCAAGTGGCTGTCCTCCTCCTCGCCGATGGGCGTTTCCAGAGACACGGGCTCCTGCGCGATCTTGATGATCTCCCGAACCTTGCTCTCGGAAATGTTCATCACCTTGGCGATCTCTTCCGGCGTAGGCTCCCGGCCGTACTCCTGCAAAAGCTGGCGGGAGACCCGGATCAGCTTGTTGATGGTCTCCACCATGTGCACAGGAATGCGGATGGTGCGGGCCTGATCGGCGATGGCACGGGTGATGGCCTGACGGATCCACCACGTGGCATAGGTGGAGAACTTGTAGCCCTTGCGGTAGTCGAACTTGTCCACCGCCTTGATGAGGCCCAGATTGCCCTCCTGAATCAGATCGAGAAACAGCATTCCGCGGCCCACGTAGCGCTTGGCGATGGAGACCACCAGCCGCAGGTTGGACTCGGTCAGCTTTTTCTTCGCTTCCTCGTCGCCCTCTTCCATGCGCTTGGCGATCTCGATCTCTTCCTCTGCGGACAGCAGGGGAACCTTGCCGATCTCCTTCAGGTACATGCGGACAGGGTCGTCCACGCTGATGCCTTCGGGCACGCTCAGGTCGATGTTTTCCGGCTCGATCAGCTCCTCCGGGGGAACGGGGTCAAATTCGTTCACCACGTCCACGCCCAGGCTTTCCAGCACTTCATAGACCTTGTTGATCTGGTCGGCGTCGATCTCCAGCTCCATGAGCTGGTTCGCTACTTCTTCCTTGGTAATGGAGCCCTTGGTCTTGGCTTCCTCGTACAGTTCGTTGAGCTTTACTTTGACCGCTTCCCGCGATGGATTTTCACTCAACCGTCTCACTCCTTCTATGTACACAGGGGGATCGTTTACTTCAGTTCCGTCAGCTGCTGCGCCAGCTGAAAGGCGCGCTGCGTCGCCGCAGCCCTTTGTTCCTCGGGCAGGGTGGACAGGCTTTTCTGCAGCTTGTCCATTTCCTTCTCCAGCCGTTCCCGGCGGAGCTTTTTCAGGCAGTCCTGCGCCATGTGCATCAGCCCTTCGTCTTCCAGATCGGTGTTGATGCTGAGAATGTCGCCGATGACCGCCCGGCCTTCGTCATCCGGCTGGCGCTCCATCAGCGCCGCCGGGCTTTCGCCGCCCAGCAGGGCCTCGCAGAGGCTTCGGTAGGCGGGGTCGTCAAAGTCGTCCGGGGAAACGCTGCCTTCCGGTAGTCGGCCTGTGGAAAGCACCGCCAGCAGCGTCCGGGCTGCCCAGTCCACCTGAGAGACCTCTTTGGCCTTTTGGCGGAAGCTCTCCCGCTTGGGCACGTCCACCTTTTCAGGGGCGGCAGGCCGAACGCCGATCTGTTCCAGCAGCACTTCCCGGTCAAAGCCGGTCTCCATGGCCAGCCGCCGGACATAGTTTTCCAGCTCCACGGGCTCCCTGACCTTGCGGAGGAACCCTGCGCAGGCTTTGGCGTACTCGGTGCGGCCTTCCTCGGCGGACATATCGTGCTTCTCTTTTTCCCGAAGCATACGGTAGTACACGCCGGAGATGGGCTTCAGGGCCTCGAAAGCTTCCAGCCCTTCCTGACGGATGAACTCGTCCGGGTCCAGCCCGCCGGGAAAATCCAGCACCTTCACCGGAACGCCCGCCTCCTCGAGAATATCCAGCCCTCGGAGAATGGCGTGCTGCCCGGCGCTGTCGCCGTCGTAGGAGAGCCAGACTTCCGGCGCGTAGCGGGACAGGAGCTTGGCCTGTTCCGGCGTCAGCGCCGTGCCCAGCGTGGCGGCTACACCTTCCACGCCGAACTGGCTCAGGGAGACCACGTCCATGTAGCCCTCCACCAGGATCACCCGCTTGAGCCCTCGCGCCTTGCGCAGCAGATTGGCTGCGAAAACGTTGTATCGCTTATTGAAGGCGGGGGTATCGGAGGTGTTGAGGTACTTGGGCTGCACGTCGCCGATGGCGCGCCCGCCGAAGCCGAGCACGTTGCCGTAGGCATCAATGATGGGGAACATGGCCCGGTTGCGGAACATGTCGAAGACCCGGCCGTCCCTTTCCAGCATCAGCCCGGCGGAGATCAGTTCCTCTTTGGTAAAGCCCTCGCTCATCAGCGTACTGCCGATGTTGGGCCGCGCCGGGGCCGCACCGATGCCGAAGCGGCGGATCACCGCGTCGGACAGGCCCCGTTTTTTTACATAGGCTAGAATGTCCGCACCGTCCTCCTGCCATAAATGCTGATGATACAATCTTGCGGCTGCCTTGTTGGCCAGATAGATGCGCTCCTTGAGCGAACGGCGTTTTTCGTAGGCAGGGTCATTTTGCAGTTCCGGCAGGGGCATGTGCAGCTGGTTGGCGAGAAACTCGACCGCCTCCGGAAAGGTGAGACGCTCGATGTCCATCACAAACTGGATAACGCTTCCGCCCGCCTTGCAGCCAAAGCAGTGATAGACCTGCTTTTGCCCGTCCACGTAGAACGAAGGGGACTTTTCGTTGTGAAACGGGCACAGACCAACATATCTATGCCCGTTCTTCTTCAACTGCACGTAGGAGCCGATCACACTGACGATGTCAGCCCGCTGCCGCAGTTCTTCCAGCCATTCCTGTGGGTATCTTCCCGCCATGCTATTCGTCACCCACTCTCAAATGATTCTCCACGGCGGCGCGTTTTCCTGCCGCGGATTCCACAATTTCCGACATTTCTTCGGCTTGCGCCCCTTTCCGGCAGGAAAAAATCCGTGTTTTTCCCTGCGGTCAATAACGGTTGAAGGCCTTCGGAATGAAAATGCTCTGATAAAGGCAGATGGCGTAGCGGTCGGTCATGCCGGCGATGAAGTCGCACACGGCCCGCTCCGCCCCTTCCAGATAAAGGATCTCCAGATATTCGCCGGGCAGCTGCTCAGGGTGGGCCACATAGTGGTCGAACAGGCCGTTGACCACATGGTCGCAGCGCTGCTCCTCCTGCTTGCGCCATTCGTCCAGATAGACGTTCTCAAACAGAAATTCCCGCAGCCGGTCGCTGGCTTCCCGCACCTCGTCGGACATGACCACCCGGTTCTGACCTTCGCTGTTGCGCACTACGTCGGCGATCATGGTGTTGATCCGCTCGCCATGGGTCTTGCCCAGCACCTCCACGCAGGGCCGAGGCAGCTCGTATTCCTTCAGAATGCCGCCGCGGATAGCGTCGTCGATGTCGTGGCTGATGTAGGCGATGCGGTCAGCCCGGCGCACGCACCAGCCCTCCAGCGTGGAAGGCTCCTGCGGCCCGGAGTGACATAGAATGCCGTCCCGCGTCTCCTGACAGAGGTTCAGCCCGGCCCCTTCCCGCTCCAGCCGCTCCACCATGCGCAGGCTTTGCTCGTTGTGGCGGAAGCCGCCGGGCATCCGCTTGTTCAGCGTGTTTTCGCCGATGTGCCCGAAGGGCGTATGCCCCAGATCGTGCCCCAGAGCGATGGCTTCTGTCAGGTCTTCGTTCAGCTGCAGGCAGCGGGCCAGCGTCCGGGCCACCTGCGCCACTTCCAGCGTGTGGGTCAGCCGGGTGCGGTAGTGGTCGCCCACAGGGGAGAGAAAGACCTGCGTTTTAT
Organism: uncultured Eubacteriales bacterium; assembly: GCA_900548145.1. Lineage (GTDB taxonomy): Bacteria > Bacillota > Clostridia > Christensenellales > Aristaeellaceae > Limiplasma. Next base: position 44,758 of record URJB01000002.1, read on the forward strand.
ATTTCAGCCGCCGGAAGCTCTTGCAATGAATGATCCGATCCCGATCCCGCTGAAAATCCGTCCGCATGTCGTCGGGAGAGATGGGGGCGGCCCGCCCGGCCGTATTCGCCGCGCATTTGGCATAAGGAGAAAGCCTTGTTCGTTCTTCCTGTTCCAGCCGCTGCCGTACCGTCATAACCGACCCTCCCGTCTATCGTGTGGAAAAAAGTTGATTCCTATACTAAATATACGAGAAACACAGCCAAGTTCCTGCCTGTGGCGAAAGGGGAACAGGAAAAAAGCCTCTTTACCCCCGGATTGGAAGTGTGATATACTATTTGTAAATTTCTGTACGAAAGGGGAAAAGCCGAATGAAAAAAGAGCCGAAACAGACGAAGCCGTCCAATCGAATCGGCTATTTTCCCGAAAACGCGCCGATCTGGAAGGGGCCTCCTGCGCCTCAAAAGCAAAAGCCCCCGAAAAAGAATCTGCTTCGTCCTGTATTGACAGCTGCCTGCGCCGTGGTATTTGTGGTGTGCGCCGTTTCACTGATCCGTTATTTTGTCGATATCGGCCGGGCCAGAAGCGCCAGCGACGAACTGCGCCGCACCTATGCCGCCAGTCAGACGCTCCCGGAGGAGACTGCCGTCCCGGCACCAGCAAAAACCGCCGTGGAAACAGCGGTTCCTGAACCTGTCTCTACGCCGGAAGCACTTTCCACGCAGACCCGGCAGCCCGCCGAGACCGCCGCCGACTTTGCTTCCCAATGGGCAGCCGGCTATGCGAACAACCCCCAGCTGCGCATTTCCGAAAGCTTCCAGAAGCTGCGCCAGCAGAACCGGGACGTGGTGGGCTGGCTTTCCATCGCGGAGGTGCTGGACGAGCCGGTGCTGCAGCGGGACAATTCCTTTTATCTGACCCACGACGCTTCCGGCCAGAAGAACGCCACGGGCGCGCTGTTTCTGGACGAGGGCTGCAACCTGCGCATCCCAACGCCCCATCTGGTGATCCACGGCCACAATATGAAGGAAGGAGCCATGTTTGGCTCCCTGAAAAAATACAAGCTCAAGGACGCGGCCTTTTATAAGGAACACGCCGTTTTCACCTTCAATACGCTTTACGAGGAAGCCCAGTACGTCATCTACGCCGTGGCGGAGGTCAGCATCAATCCAAGCGACGCGGACTACCTGCCCTTCTGGGCTTATGAAAATTTTACCACCCAAAGCCAATGGAACGCCTACGTGGGTAAGATTCGGGAACTCAGCCGCTACCGAACGCAGGTGGACGTGCAGCCCGGCGACCGCCTGCTAACGCTGGCCACCTGCTCCGGCGCGGACAACAACCGCCGCCTGCTGGTCGCCGCCCGGAAGGTTCGGGACGGGGAAAGCACCCTGACGCTGAAACAGTCCGTTTACAGCACGACTGTGAAATAAAAGTAAAAAATAAAGCCGCATAAAACCCCCGCTCTCTGCTTTCCTGCAAAGAGCGGGGGTTGTTATTCTTCCGTTTCATCCAGTTCCGTTTCTTCTTCGAGTTCTTCCGTTTCCGGCTCCTCGGGCTTCTGCAGAAGGCCGCCCAGCATTCCCAGCAGTTCACTGCGGCCCTGGCCGTCCTCGCTGGAATAGCACAGAATCTCCCATGGCTGCACCAGCAGTGCCCGGCAGATAGGGGCAATCTGCTTCATCCGCGCGCCGCGACTGATCTTGTCCGCCTTGGTGGCGATAACGGTGAAGGGAATGCCCATCTGCCGGAAGTACTGATTCATGGCGATATCGTCCTGCGTAGGCTCGTGGCGGATGTCCACCAGATGCAGCACGTGGCGCAGATAGGTGCTCTGCTGGAAGTAGTCGTCCATCATCGCGCCCCAGCGCATTTTCTCCTTCTTGTCCACCTTGGCAAAGCCATAGCCGGGCAGGTCGACCAGATGAAAATTGCCGTTAATGAGAAAAACGTTGATCAGCCGGGTCTTGCCCGGGGTGGCGCTGGTCTTGCACAGCTTGCGCCGGTTGCACAGCGAATTGATCAGCGAGCTTTTGCCCACGTTGCTCTTGCCCACCACCGCCAGCTGGGGCAGGGTAATAGGCGGCTTTTCGCTGTATTGATCCAGACTGGTGACAAATTCGGCGGTTTTGATCTCCATTTTTGTTTTCCTTTATCAATCGTGGGGTTTTCAGCCCTGCTGCATCATGGTGGGCTGACGGGATTCGCTGGGGGCTACGCGGGGCAGCGACTCCGCCGGAACGGCGGGCAGGGGAGCGGTCAGCGCCCGTTCCAATACCTGCGTCACATCCCGCACCGGGGTAATGTGGACTTGCTCTTTCACCACCGGCGCAACTTCCTCCAAGTCCTTCACGTTTTCTTCGGGAATCAGCACCTCGGTAATGCCCGCCCGGTAGGCGGCCATCAGCTTTTCCTTCAGCCCGCCGATGGGCAGCACCTTGCCCCGCAGGGTGATTTCGCCGGTCATGGCGATATCCTGCCGCACGGGAATGCCCGTCAGCACGCTGACCAGCGCGGTGGTCAGCGTCACGCCGGCGGACGGCCCGTCCTTGGGCACCGCGCCCTCCGGCACGTGAATATGAAGGTCGTGCTTCTTAAAGTAGTCCGCCTCCAGCCCCCAGGGCTCGCTGTGGGCCCGCGCCCAGCTCAGCGCCGCTTTGGCGCTTTCCTGCATCACGTCGCCCAGCTTGCCGGTCAGCTGCAAAGCGCCGGCCCCGGGCATGGCAAGGCATTCCACCGTCAGCATTTCGCCGCCGACGGACGTGTAGGCCAGTCCGTTGACCATGCCCACGGAGGCGGTCTTTTCCGGCTGCTCCCGGGAATAGCGGGGCGCGCCCAGATATTGGCGCAGCTTCTGGGGCGTTACGGCGACGATTTCAGCACCTTCGTCCAGCATTTCCACCACGGCCTTGCGGACCACCTTCGCCAGCACACGCTCCAGCTCGCGAACGCCGGCTTCCCGGGTGTAGCCCTCGATGACGGCCTTGAGCAGCTTGTCGTTCATGCGGACGCTGCCCGCTTTTAGGCCATGCTGTTTGATCTGCTTGGGCAGCAGATGTTTTCGGGCAATGCGCAGCTTTTCTTCTTCCGTGTAGCTGGACACTTCGATGATCTCCAAACGGTCCAGCAGCGGCCCGGGGATGGTGTCCATGGAGTTGGCGGTGGTGATGAACATGACCTTGCTCAGGTCGAAGGGCAGCTCCATGTAGTGGTCGCGGAAAGCGAAATTCTGCTCCGCGTCCAGCACTTCCAGCAGCGCGGAGGCGGGGTCGCCCCGGAAATCGCTGCTCATTTTGTCGATCTCGTCAAACAGGAACACCGGGTTCATGGTGCCCGCCTGCTTGATGCCGGAGATGATCCGACCGGGGATCGCGCCCACGTAGGTGCGCCGGTGGCCGCGAATCTCGGCCTCGTCCCGCACGCCGCCCAGAGACATCTGCACAAATTCGCGCCCCACGGCCTTCGCCACCGCCCGGACGATGGAGGTTTTACCCACGCCGGGAGGGCCGACGAAGCACAGGATCGGGCCCTTCATGTCCTGCTTCATGCGCAGCACGGCCAGATACTCGATGATGCGCTCCTTCACCTTTTCCAGTCCGTAGTGATCCTGATCCAGAATGCGCCGGGCCCGCTTCAGATCCAGATTGTCCGTGGTGGTCTTGCCCCAGGGCAGGTCGAGGATCCACTCCACGTAGGTGCGGCTGATGCCGATCTCCGGCGTGCCGGGAGCCATGTGGGACAGGCGTTCCAGCTCTTTTTCAGCCTTTTGCCGGGCTTCATCGTTCAGGGGCGTTTTTTCCAGCTTCTCGCGAAGCTCCTCCACATCGGTGCCGTCCTTGTCGCCCAGTTCGGTCTGAATGGCCTTGATCTGCTCCCGCAGGTAATAATCCTTCTGGTTGCGCTCGATCTGCTTCTTGATGCGGGCCTGCACCTGCTTTTCCACGTCAGCCAGCTCCGTCTCCTGCAGCAGGATGCCGCAGAGTGTCTCCAGCCGGTCACGGGCCTTGAGCTGCTCCAGAATGGCCTGACGGTCTTCCAGACGGGTCAGCACGTTGGCGGCGATCACGTCCGCCAGCTGGTCGGGCTGCTCCACTTCCAGCACCGAGTTCAGCGTCTCCTGGGACACCCGCATACTGGTCTGGCAGTATTGTTCAAAGTACTCCTGCGTGGTTCGCACCAGCGCCTTCATTTCAGGGCTTTCCTTCAGGCTGGTGTCCACCGAGGGGCGGACGTCCGCCATCATGCAGGGTTCTTCCTCGGACACCTCCAGCAGAACGGCCCGCTGCAGACCTTCCACCAGCACCCGGATGCTGTCGCCCGGCAGGTTCAGCGCCTGCTTAACCACAGCAATGGTGCCTACCCGGCAAAGATCGTCCCGGGTGGGGTCGTCATTCTCCGCATCCTTCTGGGCCACCAGAAAAATTTTCTGGTCGCCGGTCATCGCTTTTTCCAGCGCGGCTACGCTCTTGGGTCTGCCTACGTCAAAATGCAACACCATATGGGGGAATACCATCATTCCCCGAAGGGGCAGCACCGGCATACAGACGGTTCTCGCCCTGCGCGTCGTTTCCATATACCAAGCCTCCATCCGCCTGCGCCCAGCGCAGGCGTGTGTTTCAAGCAAAAATCGCTCGCGGCGGTTTCAGGCCGCCGTCCCATGATTATACCGGCACATTCCTTGAAATGCAAGGGATATATATGGAACCCCGATTTCATCATTGCATTTTTGGGAGGATTCTGGTATATTTCAATCATTCAACGAAATGATCCGTCTATCCGATGTATGTCCTGCCATGAAAAAGAAGGAGGAACAAAATTGATGAAGAAAAAATGCCTTGCGCTGATGCTGGCCGCCCTGATGCTCCTGAGCACTGCCCCGGCCATGGCCGAGAGCGCAAACCCGGCCGCGTGGCTGAAAACCGACGAACAGCGCGCCTCTGTGGCCACCCTGACCGATGTGAACGACGGTAAGCTCTATACCATGGATTATACCGCCGATTACCAGCTGGACGCGCTGCTGGAAGCCAATGTGACCGACGTGGAGGGCATGGTGCGCTTTTTGCAGAAGACCCTGCTGGCCGGGGGAACCGCCTCGGTGGGCGCGGTGGACGCGGGATGCAGCGCCTTTACCGCGCAGAGCGAGGAGGGAAAGTTTCTCTACGGCCGCAATTTCGATTATAAAATGGATATGACCGCTGTTCTCGTCCGCACCGCGCCGGAAAACGGCTATCGTTCCATCGGTCTTGCCAACGTAGGCTGGATCGGCTACACCGCCGGTACCCTGAACGGCGGAACCACCGATCTATCCATGGCGGCGTTCTTCCCGTACCTGCTGATGGACGGCATGAACGAGAAGGGCCTTTCCATGAGCGTTTTGAAGCTCCGGGGCGACCCCACGCTGCAGGACACGGGCAAGAATAAAATTTCCACCACCGTGGCCCTGCGGCTGGTGCTGGACCGGGCTGCCACCGTGGACGAAGCACTGGAGCTGCTGGACGAGTACGATATGCAGTCCTCCATGCCGGAGGCCAATTTCCACTTCCTGCTGGCGGACGCCTACGGCAAAGCCGTGGTGCTGGAATACCTGCCCAACGGCCAGCGGATGGTGTACGATCAGAATTACGTGACCAACTTCTACCTGACGGAAAACGTGCCCTACGCGCCGGTGCGCGGCAAGGATCGCTACGACCTGATCGAGCAGACCCTCGCCTTCAAAAAAGGCGTGATGAGCGAAGCCGAGGTCATGGCCCTGCTGGCCGTCATCGGTCAGCCCGAGACCGAGGAAGCCACCAGCATGACCCAGTGGTCGGTGGTGTACAATCTGACCGACCTCACGGGCCGGGTCGCCGTGGTGCGGGAGTATGACAATGTGTTCCGCTTCTCGCTGGACGGCATGATCCAGCCGTAACCCCCTATTTTCAACGCAAAGGAGTCCCTTCACGATGGACGAAGCCAGAAGAACGAAGAAAAATCTGTGGATGTTCCCCCTGGGCACCGTAGGCCGGGATATGATCTATACTCTGTTTACCAACTTTATCCTGACCTACATTCTGTTCACCCGAAGCCTGACGGCGGCGCAGCTGTCGGCCATTACCGCCATTATGGTGGCCGCTCGGGTGTTCGATGCGCTGAATGACCCCATTATGGGCAACATCATCGAACGCACCCGCTCCCGCTATGGCAAATTCAAGCCGTGGCTGCTGATCGGCATTCTGCTGACCAGTGCGGTGGTGTACGCCGCCTTCAATACCCGGCTGGAGGGCTGGAGTTTTGTGGCGTTCTTCGGCTTTATCTATCTGATGTACTCCATCGCCTATACCATGCATGATATTTCCTACTGGGGCATGGTGGCGGCGCTGGGTTCCGACGAGGATACCCGCAACCGCTTCACCTCCCGGGCCACGCTGTTTGCGGGCGTGGGCGTTACGCTGGCCAGCGTGGTGATCCCCATGTTCACTACGGGCGGCATGGCGCTGGGCGGAAACGCCGAAACGGCCTACGGCCGGGTAGCGCTGATCGTGTGTGTACTGGCTCCGCTGTTCCTGTGCTTCACCATCTTCGGCGTTCGGGAAAACCGGGAGGAAATGAAGGAAAAGGCCCCGCCGGTCAGCTTCCGCAAAATCTGGAGCACCATCACCGGCAACGACCAGCTTTTGTGGATCGCACTGATCTTTCTCGTGCAGCAGGTGGGCAATAATCTGGTGGCGGGCGGCATCGGCTCCACCTATATCTATCTGGCCTTCGGCTATCGGGGCGGCCTGTATTCCCTGTTCACCATCGTGGGCGTGGCGGCCACGGCCTTCCTGATGGTGTTCTACCCCGCCATTTCCCGCCGCGTTTCCCGCAAGCGCCTGATGAACCTCATGATGGCCGTTTCCACCGTGGGCTACGCGCTGACGCTTGGCTGCGGCCTGTTGCTTTCCGGCGGCATGACCCAGTTCTGGCTGGTGACGCTGGGCTATATGCTGTCCAATTTCGGTCAGTACTGCTTCTACCTGATCATGATGATCTCCATCATCAATACGGTGGAGTACAACGAGTACCGCTTCGGGCGGCGGGACGAGGCCATTATCACCTCTCTGCGGCCCTTCCTGACCAAGATGTCTTCCGCAGTGGTGGCGGCACTGACCACCGTGGGGTATCTGATTTTCGGCGTGACCAGCTACACCAACCAGATCTCCGCGCTGGAGCAGCAGTCCGCTCAGGGCCTTCTGGCGGAGACGGAGAAGCTGGCCCGGATCGATCAGGTGCTTGCCGGCGTCAGCCCGTGGCAGACCCGGGGACTGCTGCTTTGCATGACCGTGTTGCCCTTTGCCCTGATGCTGACCGCTCACCTGCTGTACCAGAAAAAGTACAAGCTGGACGAAGACGAATACCGGCGCATCTGCCAGAAGCTGGCCCAGCAGAAGCAGGGCTAAAGGATCCATCGGGAGGAACGATTCGTTTCTCCCTATTTTTAGGGCTTGACTTGGAGTAAACTCCCGGTTGTACAATAACGCCGTTCCTATGGACGAATGAAAGAACGGCGGGGAAAATCCCCGTGTTCATCGAAAGAAGAATTTTGCATGAAGACCATGGAAAAAAGCGAATTTGAAAAGCTGAACGCGTTTGGCACCGGCAGGGACAATACGGCCTATGCCCGCTACTTTATCGGCCGTTCCTACCTGAATCCCCTGACGAAGCCGCAGGACGGGCTGGCCCTGTCCAACGTGACCTTCGAACCCGGCTGCCGCAACAACTGGCATATCCATCACGCCACCGCCGGCGGCGGGCAGATATTGATCTGCACGGCGGGGGAGGGCTGGTATCAGGAGGAGGGCAAAGCGCCCGTCAGCCTGAAACCCGGTATGGTCGTCGCCATCCCGGCCAATGTAAAGCACTGGCACGGCGCCAAGGCGGACAGCTGGTTTTCCCATATCGCGTTTGAGATCCCCGGCGAAAACGGCAGCACCGAATGGTGCGAGCCTGTCACGGACGAGGTCTACAACGCCCTGTAAAAAGAAAATGCAAAACGGCGGGCAAATCGGCCCGCCGTTTTCTGTTACGCGTTTTTCATGTCTCTGCCGCGCCGCCAAAGCCCCGCAAAGCCCGCGATATCCGCCAGCGCCCAGCCGATGGGAATGGCCAGCCAGATCCCCGTCACGCCCATCACACCTGACAGTACGTAGGCCAGCGCCACCCGCGTCCCCAACGAAATGACCGTCAGGATCACCGACATCAATGGCTTCTGAATGGCGCGGTAGTACCCGTACAGCAGGAACAGCCAGCCAATGCCAAAGTAACAGGCTCCCTCGATACGGAGATAGTGCGCCCCCGTAGCCACCACCGCCGTCTCACTGGCGTTGACGAACAGCCCCATCAGCGTCTCAGCAAAGGTCACCACCAGCGCCGAGATCACCGCACTGAAAACGAAACTCAGCAGGAAGGCCTTGCGAGTGCCTTCCCGCAGCCGTTCCCGGTTTCCTGCGCCGTAGTTCTGGGCGATGAAGGTGGAAAACGCGTTGCCGAAATCCTGCACGGGCAGATAGGCGAAGGTGTCGATCTTGACCGCCGCCGCAAACGCAGCCATCACGGTAGCACCGAAGCTGTTTACCAGACCCTGCACCATTAGAATGCCGAAGTTCATCACGGACTGCTGGACGCAGGTCAGGCTGGAAAGCTGGAAAATGTCTTTCAGGATGGCACGGTCGTAATGCAGCTCTTTCTTTTTGGGAAGCAAATGCTTGCATTTTGCAAGGAAGAACCAGAGAATGCCCACGCCGGACATGTATTGAGCGATCACCGTCGCCCAGGCCGCGCCTGCGATACCCCAATGGAACACCAGCACGAACAGCAGGTCAAGCCCGATATTCAGCATCGCCGACACGGCTAGAAACACCAGCGGAACGGTGGAATTGCCAAGCGCCCGCAGCAGGCAGGAAAGGTAATTGTACAGGGAGGCCGCCAGCAGCCCGGCGAAGATAATGAGCAGATATTCCCGCATTCCGGGGGCGACGCTTTCCGGCACCTGCAAAAATCGCAGGATCGGTCCCAGAAACAGGTAGACTGTCGCGTTCAGCATCAGCGTGACGCACAAGATCAGTCCGAAAGCGTGAACGATGCCCAGCCGAAGAGAACGTTCATCGCCTCGGCCCCGGTAAATGGAAAAAAGCGCCCCGGAACCCATGCTCAGCCCGAGAAAAATGGAGGTCAGGAAGGTCATCAGCGTATAGGCGGAGCCTACGGCGGCCAGCGCTTCGGAACCCAGCGCCCGACCGACGATCAGCGTATCGGCAATGTTATAAAACTGCTGCAGCAGATTGCCTGCGATCATGGGCAGCGCAAAGAGAAGCAGCGAGCGGGAGATGCTTCCCCGCGTCAGGTCGCGGTACATGGCGGTAAGCCTCCTGTTGATTGGGATGGAGCCAGTATAGCACCTGAATCGACAAAACGCAACCTACAACTTACACATTGATATTTTCGTGCGGAAATGGTATCATCCATCTATTCGCACAGCATGGACGGGGAGGGCATCTTCGATGTATCTGAAAGGGTTGGATGAGCTGGATCGGAAAATTCTGGATCTGCTGACACAGAACGCGCGCTATACCTATTCCGAGCTGGGGGAGCGGCTGGGGCTTTCCCGGGTGGCGATCAAGAACCGCATGGACGCGCTGGAAAAACGGGGGATCATCGAAGGCTATACGGTCATCGTCAACCCGCAGAAGCTGGGCAGCGCCGTGTCCTGTTACTACGAGCTGGAAGCACGCCCCGACGCGCTGCCGGAGATCCTTCGCCGTCTGGAAGCCTGCCCCACGGTGACGCAGATCTATCGGGTGACGGGGGAGTGCTGTCTGCATATTCATGCCGTCGCGGCCGATCAGGAGGAGCTGGAACGGCTGATGAACGAGGTACTGGACCGTCTGCCCGGCGTGGAAAAACTGACTACCCGAGTGATTCTGTCCCGGGTGAAGGACGTGAAGGGCCTGCGGCTGTAAGGCAAAGCTGAAGCACATGGAAATATGCGCTTTTCTCGTAAGAAGAATTGTTGAACGAGTCTAATTTTTTCTTGACTTGGAGCCAACTCCATATTATATACTTTTGTCGTGGAGGTGACGCGATGACCATTAAACAGGTATGCCAGCGTTACGGCCTGACGCAGGATACCCTTCGTTACTACGAAAAAATCGGCGTGATTCCGCCGGTGCACCGCTCGGCCAGCGGCATCCGCGACTACGACGAGCATGATCTGGGCTGGGTGGAAAACGCGGTCTGCCTGCGGAGCGCGGGTGTTCCCGTGGAGAGCATCGCGGAATATGTGAAGCTCTATCAGGCCGGGGACGAGACATTTGCCGCCCGGCGCGACCTGCTCAGTCATGTACTGGCCGACCTGACGGAGCAACGCAGTCAGCTGGACGCGGCCATTCAGAAACTGACCTACAAGGTGAGCCGGTACGAAGCGGCTGTCCGGACCGGCGTATTGAGCTGGACGAAGGAAACGGAAACCGATTGAAAGCCCCTTCCCGCTTTCATGGTTTCCGCCGATGGATGCAAGAACTGCTGAAAAGGAGAAAAAAACATGATCTACCATGATTTTCAAGGATTGAAGCTCTCGGCACTGGGCATGGGCACCATGCGTCTGCCAGTGATGGAGGGCGACGACAGCCGGGTGGACGAAGCTGCGGCCAAGGAAATGCTGGCTGCCTGCATGGCGGGCGGCGTGAACTACTACGACACGGCGTGGGGTTATCACAGCGGCCATTCCGAGCTGACGGTGGGCAAGCTGCTGGCGGACTATCCCCGGGACAGCTTCTATCTGGCGTCCAAATTTCCCGGCTATGACCTGCGCAATATGGGCAAGGTAGAGGAAATTTTCGAAAAGCAGCTGGAAAAGTGCCGGGTGGATTATTTCGATTTCTACCTGTTCCACAATGTGTGCGAAATGAACATCGACGCATATCTCGACCCCAAATACGGCACCTATGATTACCTGATGGAGCAGAAGCGCCGGGGCCGCATCCGCCATCTGGGCTTCTCGGCCCACGGCGATATTCCCACCATCCGCCGCTTTCTGGAAGCCTACGGCAAGGATATGGAGTTCGGCCAGATCGAGCTGAACTATTTCGACTGGAATTTCCAGAATGCCAAGGAAAAGCTGGAGCTGCTGCGGGAGTGGAACATTCCCGTATGGGTGATGGAGCCCGTGCGCGGCGGCCAGCTGGCCAGCCTGCAGCCCGAGGATGAAGCCCGGCTGAAAGCGGCACGCCCGGACGAGAAGATCCCCGCGTGGGCCTTCCGCTTCCTGCAGAGTCTGCCCGGCGTGACCGTTACCCTGTCCGGCATGACTAACATGCAGCAGGTGAAGGACAATCTGGCGACCTATCAGGAGGCAAAGCCCTTGAACCAGCAGGAGATGGAGCTGGTGCTTTCCGTGGCCGACGACATGATCCGCCGCACCACCGTGCCCTGCACCGCCTGTCACTACTGCGTCAGCCATTGTCCGAAGCATCTGCCCATTCCCGACCTGCTGAAGCCTTATAATGAAGCCATGGTGGCCGGTTCCGGTGCGTTTATTTCGTCCATGCGGCTGGCTTCCCTCCCGGCGGAGCATCAGCCGTCCGCCTGCGTGGCCTGCCACAGCTGCGAAAAGGTCTGCCCCCAGCAGATCCACATTCCCGACGCGCTGGCGGATTTCGCCCGCCGTATGGGAAAGTAACGAAAAGAGGAAGAAAGCATGAGCAATATTCTTGTGATCTCCACCAGCCTGCGTCCCCGCAGCAATTCCGACATCCTGACGGAACGGCTCGTGGCCGGAGCCCGGGACGCGGGCCATCAGGTGGAGGAGATCAGCCTGAAGGGCAAAGAACTGAAATACTGCATCGGCTGTCTGGCCTGCCAGAAGACCCAGCGCTGCGTGCAGAAGGACGATGCGCTCTGGATCGCCGACAAAATGAAGGATGCGGACACGCTGGTCTTCTCCACGCCCATCTATTATTACGAAATGAGCGGCCAGATGAAGACCCTGCTGGATCGGATGAATCCGCTTTATTCGTCCGATTACCGCTTCCGCCGGGTGTATATGCTCTCCGTTGCGGCGGAGGACGAGACCTACACCCCCGAAAAGGCCGTCAGCGGTCTGGAAGGCTGGGTGGACTGCTTTGAAAAGGCGAAGCTGTGCGGCTCACTGTTCGTAGGCGGTCTGAACGGCCCCGGCGAAGCGTCTGCTAACGCCGAAGCCCTTGAAAAAGCCTATCAGTTCGGTAAAAATCTGGAATAAGAAAAGAACAGACCGGCGCTTCCACCTAACGAAGCGCCGTTTTTTATGAAAAAGAAAATATAAAACCAGTTTTGATAATGTGATTTTTGGTATGCATTAGGTTGTGATATACATATTTAACGCATAAATTCAAAAAACAATAAAAATACAATTTTTTGTCGAAAGATAGCGAAAATAACCCTTGCATCTACTATATCCTGTGCGTTATACTGGCGCGGTATACATCGAGTATGCAGAAAGGTGGAACCCGTATGAACGTCAAGGAGATCGTAAGCCACATCCCGGATTACTCCTGCTTTATGACCGTGGATGAATTGGATGCGAGCACTTTCCGGCTGGCGGAGCAATATCCCGACCGCGTTCAGGTACGCTGCGTCGGTCATTCCCGTCAGGGTCATCCGATCCAGCTGATCCAGATCGGCCATGGCAGTAAAAACGCGCTGGTTTTTGCCTGCCCTCATCCCAACGAGCCCATCGGCGCGCTGACGGTGGATTTTCTGACCTGGGAGCTGGCCGCCAATGAAGCGCTGGAAAGGGAACTGGACTATACCTGGTACTTTATCAAGTGCATCGACATCGACGGCATTAAGATGAACGAAGGCTGGTTCAAGGGTCCCTTTGGCATTACCAATTATATGCATCACTATTTCCGCCCCGCCTTCCGCGATCAGGTGGAGTGGACGTTCCCCGTGGAGTACAAGCGCCTGAAGTTCAACTCTCCCATCCCGGAGACGAAGGTGCTGATGGAACTGATCGACACCCTGCACCCTGAGTTCATGTTCTCGCTGCACAATCTGGGCTTTGGCGGCGCATACTGGTACATGACCAAGGATATGCCGGAACTGTACCCTCAGTTCTACGAGATCGTGAAGGAAATGGGCATTCCCCGCAAACTGGGCGAAGCGGAGTCCCCCTACGCGGTCAGCTATGCTCCCGCCGTGTTCCAGATGATCCGCGCCAAGGACTCCTACGACTACACCGAGAAGTTCACGAACAAGGACCCGGTGGCGGGCCATAATTTCGGCACCAGCAGCGACGACTACGCCAACCGCGACGGCGAACGCACCACCACCTTCGTCTGCGAACTGCCTTACTTCTATTCCGATAAGATCGACGACGTTTCCTTCACAGACCGGGACCGCAGCGACGTGATTCTGGAAAGCTGCGATATGAAGGAAAAGCTGGACGCGAAGACCCGCGCCATCTTCGAGCAGGCGGAAGCGCTGCTGGATCCTGACGACAACTACTATCGCCGGGCCGTGGAAGAAAAGCTGGGCAGCGCAGACGCCATCGAGGCCCAGCGCGCATGGGCAAAGTCCCCCGAGTGCGCGGGCAAGGCCACGCAGGCGCAGGTGTTCGATAACCTGTACGTGATGCGCTACTTCCGCTGCACCAACCTGTGTCTGCTGGTGCGCGCCATTGATCTCGAACTGGAACACGCCGAGAAGCGGGGCTTCACCCCGGAGCAGGTAGCCATCCTGAAGAAGGCTCACGAGGAGGCTCTGGCCACGCTGGACGCCGAGTGCGCCTATCTGGAGGAAAACATGCATTACCAGATCACCCCGGTGCGCAATCTGGTAACGGCGCAGGCCGGATGCGGTCTGCTGGCGGCTGAGTATGTATCTTCACATTCGTGAGGTTGCATAAAGGATGATTATGAAAGGATGATTCCCAATGGCAAGGAAATGGATGTCCCTGATTCTGGCGGTTTGCCTGATGCTTGGCGTCATGATGCCCGCCGCTTTCGCTGACGAGACCAAGACCTTTATCGTCGCGATGACCGAAGATCCCAAGAGCTTCAACCCGGACGCGCAGGCCGACGACGCCGGCTGGCCCGTGTTCCAGAATCTGTACGACGGTCTGTTCCAGCTGAACTGGAATAATGAGATCGTTCCCGATCTGTGCGAGACCTACACCATCTCCGAGGATAGCCTGACCTACACCTTCAACCTGCGCAAGGGCGTGAAGTGGCACGACGGCGAAGCCTTCAGCTCTGCGGACGTGGAATTTACCTATAAGATGATTATGGAAAACAGCGGCATCATTTCTCAGGAGCTGAACAACTCCGTTGCCGAAATGAGCTGCCCCGATGATGACACCTTCGTCATGACCCTGAAGGCTCCCAACGCGCCCATTCTGGGCACGCTGGCGTGGTACGCCAACTTTATCCTGCCCAAGCACCTCTACGAGGGCGTGGAGGATTGGAAGGCCTGCGAAGCCGCTACTACCCATCCCGTTGGCACTGGCGCTTACAAGTTTGTCAGTTATGACCGTGGCGTGAGCATCGTGCTGGAAAAGAATCCCGACTATCATCTGGGCGCGCCTCAGGTGGATCGCCTGATCTTCCAGGTTATCCCCGATTCCGATACCGCCATGCAGGCTTTCTTCAACGGCGAGATCGACATGCTCAAGCCCGTTCCCAACTCTCAGGTGCCCGCCCTGCTGAAGGATCCCCAGTACAAACTGGGCTACTCCAGCGCCGCCCGCCGTTATCAGATCGCCATGAACATGGAAAGCGAAAAGATGACGCTGGCCGTCCGTCAGGCTGTGGCCCTGTCCATCGACCGTGAGGAAATCTCCCGCAAGGCCACCAACGGCTTGATGCCCCCCGCCTACGGCTTCTATCCGCCCTACTGCGAATGGGCCTACAACGCGGACGCGGACATCGGCCAACGCGACGTGGCCAAGGCGCGTCAGATTCTGGAAGACGCCGGCTTCACCGCTGATGAAAACGGCAACTATATCGAACTGGAAATGCTGGTGCTCTCCTCCGGTTCCTATGCTGACTGCGGCAAGGTCATGCAGTCCAACCTGAAGGAAGCCGGCATCAACATGAAGCTGACCGTGCTGGAAAGCGCCGCCTGGAATGAGCGCGTCACCAGCGGCGACTTCGATATGGCCATGCTCAACGGCTATCAGGGTCCCGATCCTGACGCTATGTCCAAGCGTATCGGCACCGGCGGTGTCGCCAACTACTCTCACTTCTCCAACGCGGAGGTGGACGAGCTGCTGGCGAAGGCACGCAGCCTGACCGACAACGAGGCGCGCGGCGCCTGCTACCGCCGTATTCAGGAGATCGAGGCGGAAGAACTGCCCATCATCCCCGTGGTGGAAATGGCCACCTACTACATCTGCCGCAGCAACGTCTCCGGCATTGCTTACATCGATCATGTCAGCGACGTCAGCGACAACAGCTACGCTCGTGTGACCATCGACTAATCGAAATCTCCCCGTTAGTTTCCCCGGTTTACGCCCGACAGGCGGGTTTTGCCCGCCTGTCGGGTATTCATACAATAAGGGATGTGAGCGGATGAAGCGCTATATCTTAAAACGACTGGTCACCGCCTTTTTGATTGTGATGGTGGTCATCGTTCTGAACTTCACCATCATCAAACTTGCGCCTGGCGATCCTGTGCGGATCCTGGCGGGCGCTGATACGCTTACGGAAGAGGTCATGGAGGCCATGACCGTCAAGTTCGGCCTGGATCAGCCCTTCCATGTCCAGCTGGGCAAGTATATCCTCAACCTCCTTCACGGCGATCTGGGCACCTCCTTCGCCTATTCGCAGCCGGTCAGTATGCTGATTGGCGAACGCTTCGGCAATTCGCTGCTCCTTTCCGGCACCAGCGCCGTGCTGGCGGTGATTCTGGGCTGCTGGCTGGGGCTGTACGCCGGCAAAAACCACGGGGGCCTGCTGGATCGAATCTTCTCCGGCATGGCCTATCTGTTCAACTCCATGCCCACCTTCTGGCTGGGCATGATGGGCATTCTGCTGTTTGCCTCCACCCTGCGCTGGCTGCCTACGCAGGGAATGTACAACCTGCGCGCGGGCTATACGGGCATGGCCTATGTGGGCGATGTGATGGTGCATATGATCCTGCCCTGCGCGTCTCTGGTGGCGGTTCAAATTCCTGCCTATTTCCGCATCACCAAGACCTCGGTCATGCAGGTAATGGCGGACGACTATATCATGACCTTCCGGGTGACGGGCATGAGCGAACGCAAAATCTTCCGCAAATATATTCTGAAAAACGCAATTCTGCCGGTTTTGACCGTTTTCGGCATCAATCTGGCTTATGTGGTTTCCGGCTCTACCCTGACGGAAATCGTATTCTCATGGCCGGGCATCGGCTCGCTGATGTACCGCTCCATCATGATGCGCGACTATAACGTGCTGATGGGCGTGTATCTGATTCTGGCCCTGACCGTCGCCGCCATGATGATCATCGTCGATCTGGTCTACGCATGGCTGGATCCTCGTATCCGCTACACTTGACAGGAGGGAAGCAAAACGATGGAAAACAGATTGATCAAAGTGGCCAAACGTCTTGCGTCCCTCTGGAAGGCCAGCCGCCAGCTGCGGGTGGGACTTCTGCTGTTTTTGGGCGTGCTGCTGGTGGCGATTCTGGCGGGTGTGCTGTCGCCCTACGACCCCTATTACCTCGGCGACGATCTGCTGATGCCGCCGGGCAGCGAAAACCACCCGCTGGGCACCGACCATATGGGGCATGACGTTCTGAGCATGATCCTTCACGGAAGCCGCACCAGCCTGACCATCGGCATCGTGTCCGCGCTGATTTCCGGCCTGATCGGCACCATGCTGGGCGCCTTCGCCGGTTATTTCGGGGGCGCGCTGGATAAGATCACCTCCGAGGTCATCAATATTTTCCTGATGATTCCCACGTTCTTTCTGGTGCTGATCATCGTCTCCATTTTCGGCAGCAACATGTTCAACGTCATGCTGGTCATCGGTCTGACCTCGTGGCCCTCCAATGCCCGCATGATGCGCGTTCAGGCCATGAGCCTGAAGGAGCGCACCTACATCAAGGGCGCGGTGGTCATGGGCGAAAGCCGCCTGCGGATTTTGTTCAAGTACATCATCCCCAACGGCCTGTTCCCGGTCATCGCCAACACCACCATGGGCGTGGCCAAGGCGATCCTGACGGAAGCCAGCCTTTCGTTTCTGGGTCTGGGCGACCCCAATATCGTCAGCTGGGGCCAGATGGTGTATGACGGCAAGGCCTTCCTGCAGACCGGCTGGTGGATCTCCACTCTGCCCGGCCTGTCCATTATGATGATCGTGGTTATCTTCTATATGATCGGCGACGGCCTGAACTACGCGCTCAGCCCCCGGATGAAGAAATTGTAAGGGAGGGAAACGGTTTGTTGCTGAATGTGCAGGAGCTCTGCGTGAGCTATCTCACCAAAAAGACCGAGCTGAAGGCCGTGGATCACGTTTCCTTCGGCATCGAACGGGGCGATACGCTGGGTATTATCGGCGAAAGCGGCTCCGGCAAGTCCACCATCGTCATGGCGATGCTGCGGCAGCTGGATCCCCGTTTTTCCAAAATCACGGGCCGGGTGGAGTTTGACGGGCAGGAGCTTCTGACCCTGCCGGATGCGGAATTTAAGAAGCTGCTGTGGAAGCGGATCGCCATCGTGTTCCAGAAATCCATGAACAGCCTGAGCCCGGTGCACCGTCTGGGCAGTCAGTTCGAGGATATTTACCGGGTGCATGAGCCCCATGCCACCAAGGCGCAGATTCATGACAGGGCGGTGGAGCTGTTCAAGCTGGTCAACCTTCCGGAGCGGGTGTACCGGCTGTATCCTCACGAGCTTTCCGGCGGCATGATGCAACGCTTTTCCATCGTGCTCAGCCTGATGTTCAACCCCGACCTGCTCATCATGGACGAGGCTACGACGGCGCTGGACGTGGTCACGCAGGGGCAGCTCCTGCGGGAGATCATGAAGCTGGAAGCGGGACTGAACCTGACCCGCATCATGATTACCCACGATCTTTCCGTGGTGGCCAGCGCCTGCCGCAAAACACTGGTGCTGTATTCCGGTCAGGTGATGGAGTTCGGCACAGTCGAGCAGGTCATCAAGCAGCATTTGCATCCCTACACCGAGGGGCTGATTCGCTCCTTTCCCTCGCTCTACGGCGAAAAGCAGGCCCTGCGCGGCATTCCCGGCTCTCTGCCGGATCTGACCGACCCGCCCGCAGGCTGCGTTTTCGCGCCCCGCTGCCCCTATGCAACGGAGCGCTGCCGTCAGGAGCGGCCGGAGATTCGGGAATATGAGCCGGGCCATTTTGCGGCCTGCCATCGCTGTCAGGAAAGGGAGGCGGAATAAATGGCCAAGCATAAGGATTTTTCCGAGCTGTTCGATCCCTCCAAGCCCATGCTGGAGGTGCGGAACCTGACCCGGCTGTATCCTCAAAAGGGCGGAAGTCTGTTCCGCAAGCCTAAACAGGTGCACGCGGTGGACGGCGTGTCCTTCACGCTGCAGGAGCGGGAAATCTTCGGCGTTATCGGCGAAAGCGGCTGCGGCAAGTCCACGTTGGGCCGGCTGCTGATTCGTCTGGAGGAGCCCACCAGCGGCGAGATCGACTTCTACGGCGTATCCACCAGGAAGCTGCTGGACGCCAACCCGGAGCAGTTCCACTGCCTGGTGCAGTCGGTGTTCCAGAATCCCTTCGATACCTTTACGCCCAGCGACACCATCGGGGCGATTATGGAGCGCCCGCTGAAGCTGCACAACATCGGAGATTCCGATGAGGAGCGCCGCCAGATCTGCGTCGACGCGCTGACCGAGGGCGGTCTGATCCCGGCGGAGTCCTTCCTGTCCCGCTATCCTCACGAGCTGTCCGGCGGCCAACTGCAGCGTATTTCCATTCTGCGCAGTATGCTGCTCAAGCCCCGTTTTTTGGTGGTGGACGAGCCTGTTTCCATGCTGGACGTTTCCGTCCGGGCGGACATCATCAACATGTTCCTGAAGCTGGTGGAGCGCCACAACACCAGCATCCTTTTCATCAGCCACGATATTTCCATCATCCGCTATGCCTCTACCCGGGTGGCGGTCATGTATCTGGGCAATATCGTGGAAATGGGGGAGACGGATGCCATCATCCACCATCCCATGCACCCTTATACGCAGGTGCTGATCTCCAACTGCGCCTCCATTGATCTGGACGAGAAAAAGGAACCGATTCGCATCGAGGGCGAGCCGCCGTCGCCGGTGGATCCCAAGCCCTGCTGCCCCTTTGCGGGCCGCTGCTTCTGCGCGCAGGACGTCTGTCTGCGTCAGAAGCCGGAGCTGCGCACCTTCTCCGACGGACGGCAGGTGGCCTGCCACTTTGCCAGAGAGCGGGAGTAAGCTCGGGCCGGGTTTGACCCTTCATCAAAAGGTCGTGCGTCAAAAAGCGGAGGTGCAGGAGGCATTGCCTCCTGCCGGGGTCTTAGGGGCAGGGCCCCTAAGGCTCGTGCCGCAGCATTTTTCCCGCGAACCAGCGGAGCGCTGTTCGCGGGCGATGGCGGCCGATCAGGATTTTTTCGAAAAACGAAGCCGTGCGCTCCCCGCTTTGGGGGACGCACGGCTGGTTTTCTTTATTGGAAGGCTGCAACGCGGGGACGGCGGAGGCTCAGATGACGAAATTCTCCATGTACTTCTTGCTCAGGCGCAGAGAGTCCAGAATCTTCTCCCGGCTGCCTTCAAAGGCGCGGTCCTCCACCTCGATGCACACGGGGCCGTCGTAGCCGATGTCCGTCAGCGCGGAGACGTACCGGCCCCAGTCAACATCGCCCAGTCCGGGCAGCTTGGGAGCCATGAACTCCAGCGGATAGGCCATGACGCCCACCTGATCCAGCTTGTCCTGATAGAGCTTGATGTCCTTGAAATGGACGTGGAAGATTTTGTCCTTGAACTCGTAGATGGGCTTGATGTAGTCGATCATCTGCCACACAAAGTGAGAGGGATCGTAGTTGATGCCCAGATTGTCGGAGGGCAGAATTTCGAACACCTTGCGCCAGTTGGCGGGGGTGGTCATCAGGTTCTGTCCGCCGGGCCACTGATCGGGGCCGAAGAGCATGGGGCAGTTCTCGATGCCGATCTTCACACCGTATTTTTCGGCCTCCGCAATGATGGGCGGCCAAACTTCCTTCACCAGCTCCAGGTTTTCCTCCACGTTCTTGGTCTGATCCCGTCCAATGAAAGTGGTGACCAGATTCACGCCCAGCTTGTGGGAGGCGCGGATGACCTTTTTCAGGTGTTCCACGTTGGCGGCGCGCTTTTCCAGATCAGCGTCCATGGTGTTGGGGTAGAAAGCCAGAGAGGAAATCTCCACGCCCTTCTTGGCGCAGTAAGCCAGAATTTCAGCGGCCTTTTCGTCGGTCAGCTCGTCCACGTTGATGTGGCTCACGCCCGCGTAACGGCGCTCCGCCTTGCCGCAGGGCCAGCAGGCCACCTCTACGCAGGAGAAGCCCATCTCCGACGCGGTGTCGATCATTTCTTCAAAATTCCATCCGTCCAGAATCGCACTGACAAATCCAAGTTTCATCGAAAGAAACCTCCGTATATATAATCGTAGGGAGAATATCCACTCAAATTATAACACAGAAGGAAAAAAAGTAAATAAGGCCGCTTCTGGTCAAAAAAGTTGCTTTTCGCGCCGCCAAGGACGACTGAGACGGGTTTTCCGCCCGAAACGGGGAAAAAAGAAAGCCACTTTGATTGACAGAAGCATAGGAGTGTGTTATGCTTTGAGCAAGCAAAAGGCGCATACAAAAAAGCAAACTTCTTTTTTGGCTGCGCCGGAAGCAAAAACCATCCGAATGAAACGGAGGAAAACACTATGAAAAAGTTTCTGGCGATCGTTCTGACGCTGGCGCTGTGCCTGGGCCTGTGCTCCATGGCTTCCGCCGAGACCACGACTTACAAGATCGGCATTCTGGCTCCCGCTGTGACCCACGGCTGGGTGGCCGGCGTGGCCTATCAGGCTGAACAGCGCTGCAAGGAACTGGCCGACACCGTCGAGTACAAGCTCTACACCTCCAACAACGCCGAAGAAATGACCACTCAGCTGGATGACCTCAAGACCTGGGGCGCTCAGGCCATCGTGGCGTTCCCCCAGTGGGAAGGCATGGAAGTGCCGATTCAGGCCGCCATTGACGAGGGCATCTACGTGGTGAACTTCGATATCGCCATCAACGCCGAGGGCGTGTACATGGTGACCGGCGACAACGAAGGCATGGGCATCGAAGGCGCGAAGTACATCGTGGATAAGATCGGCACCGAAGGCACGGTCGTGGCTCTGCCCGTTCCCACCTCCGGCTCCGTCAGCGAGCTGCGCATGAAGGGCTTCACCGAGACCATGGCGGAAATCGCTCCCAACGTGAAGATCATCGAATACGCCACCGCTTTCACCCGTGAAGACGGCCTGAAGGACATGGCGGACATCCTGACTGCCAATCCCCAGATCGACGCTGTGTTCTCTCTGGACGATGAAACCTCTATCGGCGCTCTGCAGGCCATCGAAGATGCCGGCCGTACCGATATCAAGGTCATCACCGGCGGCGGCGGATGCCAGGAATACTTCAACATCATTGCTGCCAACGAGAGCATCAACGTCTGCTCCGCTCTGTACAGCCCCCTGATGGTCAAGGACGCTGTGGACGAAGCCGTGGCTCTGCTGAAGGGCGAGACCGTTGACCCCGTGAAGGTGATCCCCACCACCATCGTGGATCGCTCCAATGTGGCCGACTATCTGGATCCCGAAAACACCGTGTACTGATCGGTTTTTTCCCGGAAAGGGCCGTGGCTTGCCATGGCCCTTTCCGTTCTTATGAGGAACTTTAGAACGGATGTGAACTCATGAACCTTTCCATGCGTGGAATCGTGAAGTCCTTTGGCGCAAACGATGTGCTGAAATCCGTTGATTTTTCCCTTAAAGGGGGAGAAGTCTGCGCGCTGCTGGGCGAAAACGGCGCCGGAAAAAGCACCCTGATGAATATTCTGGGCGGCGTGCTGCAGGCGGACGCCGGAACCATCGAGTTGGACGGCCAGCCCGTTCAATTCCATACGCCTCATCAGTCCCTCGAAGCGGGGATCGCCTTTATCCATCAGGAATTGAACCTGATCAACGATCTTCCCGTTTACGAAAATATGTTCATTGGCCGGGAACTGAAGAAAAAAAGCGGCCTTCTGGATCATAAGGAAATGATCCGTCAGACTCAGCAGCTCTTTGACGAAATGGGGCTGGATATTTCGCCCCGGGCCATGGTGTCCTCGTTGGACGCCTCCTACAAACAGATTGTCGAAATCTCCCGCGCGCTGATGATGAAGGCGTCCCTCATCATCATGGACGAACCCACCACCTCCCTGACGGACCCGGAAATCGAGCGCGTTTTCGATATGCTTCGTACCCTGAAAGCCCAGCAGGTGGGCGTGGTTTTTATCTCCCACAAGCTGCGGGAAGTGATGGAAATCTGCGATCGGTACACCGTCCTGCGGGACGGCGTGGTGGTGGCGGACGGCCGGGTAGAGGATACCACCATCAGCCAGCTGGCCTGCGATATGGTGGGCCATGCGGTCAAGACGGAATCCATTCGCCGGGATGCGGCCCGCGGGGCCGAAGTGCTTCGGCTGGAAAACCTGACGCTGGAGCCCTACTACCGCGGCGTGAACCTTTCCGTTCATGCGGGAGAGGTCGTCGGCGTGACGGGCCTTCTGGGGGACGGCCGCAGCGAGCTGTTCCGCACGGTCTTCGGCGATATGGGCAGGTATGCAGGGCAGATTTACCTGAATGAAAAGCCCGTGACGGTTTCCTCCACGATGCAGGCGTTGGGGCTGGGCATCGGCTATTTGCCCCGCAACCGCAAGGAAAACGGCATTATCAAAGATATGTCTATTCTTGAAAACGGCTCCATCGTCACCTGGCCCCGGCTGACCCATTTGGGGCTCATCGACCGGAAAAAACAGCTGGCGGAGTTTGAAAAGCAGCGGCAGGAGCTGGGCATCAAAATGGAAAGCCCGGACGACTCCATCACCAGCCTGTCCGGCGGCAACCAGCAGAAGGTGGTGCTGGCCAAATGGCTCAGCGCCCGGCCTGATCTGCTGATTCTGGATAACCCCACCCAGGGCGTGGACGTGGGCGCGAAGGAGGATATTTACGATATCATTCTTCGGCTGGCCGACGCCGGCGTGGCGGTGGTGGTGCTTTCCAACGAGGCGCAGGAGATCATCCGCGTGTGCAGCCGCGCCTACGTTATGTACCACGGCGATATTCGCGCGCAGGTGCAGGGCGAAACCATGAACGAACAGGAAATGATGCGGCTGGCTACCGGCGGCTGAGGAGGTACATCCCAATGACTGTTGCAAAGCAAAAGAAAGAAACATTTTTCCAGCGGATCGCCCGTAATTGGAAAACCAACCCCATGTTCTCCACCGGCTGCGTACTGGTGCTGATGATCATCGTCCAGACCATCGCGCTGGGCTTCAACGACGCCAGCTTCGGCGCGTGGCTGCAGCGCTGGGGAAAGAATTGGATCAATATCCTGCGCAATAACGCGGGCGTAGGCATCGTGGCGCTGGGCATGACCTTCGTCATCATCTCCGGCGGCATTGATCTGGCCGTAGGCTCCACCATGGTCGCCATCGGCGCGGTGCTGATGGTCATCATCAACGGCTACCCCGCGGGCCTGCTGACTGCCGTTGGCATTACCGGCGTACCCGCGTATCTCATCGGCATTCTGGCAGCGGTGCTGGTCGGCTGCCTCATCGGCGCCATCAACGGCACGTTGATCGCCCGCAGCAAGCTGCCCGCCTTTATCGTCACGCTGGGCATGATGAAGATCTGCCGCAGCGTGACCCAGCAGTGTATGCAGACCGTGGCCGTGAAGGTGCCGACCGGCTTCTTGGCTATTGCCAATACCAAGATCGGCGGCGAAACGCTGCTGCCTATTCTGTACTGGCTGATCATCGCGGCCATCCTGTACGTGGTCTCCAAGCACACGCCCTTCGGACGGCAAATCTATGCCATCGGTTCCAACGAGCGCACGGCCCGTCTGTCCGGCGTGAACGTGGAAAAGGTCAAGACGTGGATCTATGTGCTCATGGGCGCACTGGTCTCCGTGACCGCTGTGATTCAGATCGCCCGCATCGGCTCCATGGACTACGCCAACGCCGGCAGCGGCTATGAGATGGACGCTATCGCCGCGGTGGTGGTGGGCGGCACCAGCATGGCGGGCGGCAAGGGCTCCATCATAGGCACGGTGCTGGGAATGCTGATCATCGCCGTGATGAACAACCTGCTGAACCTGATGGGCGTACCGCCCTTTCTGCGGGAGGCCTTCAAGGGCTTTATCGTGATCGCGGCCGTGCTGCTGCAGAAAAAAGAAGCTGCGAATTGAACCGTTCAACGTGGGAGGAGGAAGACCCGTGTTTCGCATTGGGATCATTGGCTGCGGGAAGATCGCGCAGGTGCGTCATCTTCCGGAATATGCGGCAAACCCGGACGTACAGATTGCCGCGCTGACCGATTTGAACGAAGAAAGAACCCGGGAGCTGGCCAGCCGCTACGGCGCGAAGGCCTATGCCTCCGCTGTGGAGCTGCTGGCCGACCCGTCCATCGACGCGGTCAGCATCTGCTCCGCCAACAACAGCCACGCCGAAATGACCATCGCGGCGCTGAAGGCCGGGAAGCATGTGCTGTGCGAAAAGCCCATGGCGACCACGCTGGAGGACTGCGAGGCCATGGCGAGGACGGCCAGACAGGCCGGAAAGCTGCTGATGATCGACCAGAACCAGCGGCTGGCCCCGGCCCATCAGAAGGCCCGGGAGTGGATCAACGCCGGGAAAATCGGCAGGCCGTTGACGTTCCGTACCCGGTTTGCTCACGGCGGCCCGGAAACATGGAGCGCGGATCCCGGCTCCGGCACCTGGTTTTTTGACAGAAAGCTGGCGGCCATGGGCGTGTTGGCGGATCTGGGCATACATAAGACCGATTTGATTCAGTTCCTGCTGGGCCAGAAGGTGACGGAGGTCACGGCCTTTCTGACCACGCTGGACAAGCGCTTCTCCGACGGCTCCCTGATTTCGCTGGACGACAACGCCCTGTGCCTGTATAAAATGTCCGGCGGGGCCGTGGGTACGATGACCGCTTCCTGGACACACTATGGCCAGGAGGATAATTCCACGGAGATCGACGGTACGGAGGGAACGCTGCGCATCTACGCCGACCCGGAACACGCGCTGGTGCTGAACCGCAAGGATGGAACCAGCGAAATTTGGGACGGCGGCGCGATTCAAACCAACGCCGATCAGACCCGTTCCGGAATTATCGACCTGTTCGTAGAATGCCTGAAGAATCCCAAAGTCGAGGGAATGTCTGCGGACAGCGTTCTGCCCGCCATGCGGGCTGTTTTCGCGGCCATTCAGTCCTCTAAGGAAGGCAGGACTGTGCGGGTGAACGAAGACTGACGGGCTTGTCCTTTTCGGCTTGAATTTCCCCCTGGCAAAACGCCTTGACAGTGGCAGACAAAGCTACTATAATAGGTTCATGACCACCTGAAGTGTGCGCCAGTGCTCCATTTTTACCCACATTTCATAAAACGGAGCTCGTGTCCGTTCGACGGATGTCATGCCCCCGTGGAAACACGTCAGGGGAAGGCAGAAATCGGAGGTAGAGCACCGGCCTGCTGTTAACATAGCGGGTGAAAAAATGGGGTGCAGCGGCACTTTGGGGTTATTGAAAACACCCTCTGAGGAAACTCGGAGGGCGTTTTTGTTGGAAAAATAAAACCACCAGCTATGCTGGTGGAAGTTAAAGCTTAAGCTATGAATAGAAAACCTCCCATGCTACAATGAGAAAGACCTGGCAGTCGCCCAAAGTAACAAAGAGGAGGAATGTCATTATGAAAAACGACTATGAAAGTTTAACACATACAAAATGGAGGTGTCAATATCACATAGTAATCACCCCTAAGTATAGGAGGCAGATAATCTATGGAAGATATAAAGTAGAGATAGGGAAAATACTCAGAAGAATATGCGAAAGATACGAGGTAGAAATTATAGAAGCAAATGCATGCTCGGATCATATTCATATGCTGGTAGCGATACCACCAAAGATGTCAGTATCGAGATTTATGGGGATATTAAAAGGGAAAAGTGCTTTGATGATATTCGACAGGTTTGCAAATTTGAAATATAAGTATGGGAATCGACATTTTTGGTGTAGAGGATATTTTGTAGATACAGTTGGACGAAATAAAACTGCAATACAGAAATATATACAAAACCAGTTGGCAGAAGATCAAATATGCGAACAGATCAGCATGAAAGAATATATAGACCCGTTTACGGGTGAGCCAGAAAAAGAAGGCAAACAAAAAAATAAGAGCAACAACGATAAGTAAAAGAGCCACCCGATGAGGGTGGCTGCCGGTAGCAAAGGTGCGATTGCCAGATCTTTCAGAGCGCGAGTAGCGCTCGCCGGTATCAGGCCCTTATAGGGCCTAATCAAGCCACCGGCTTTGCCGGTGGTTTTGACTGCTGAAAATGTTGGAGAAAAGTCAGAAATCTCTGCCGGACACATCGTCCCAACGCAGGGGAAACAGCGGGTTCCGGGAAACGCTGGATTCTCTCACCACCAGTTGGGGAGGGATCAGCAGCTGCTCCGGCGGTAGAGCCGGGCAGTTGATCCGCTCCACCAGCATTCGGACGGCTTCCGCGCCGAAGCGTTCGCCATCCAGCCGAAGAACGGACAGCGAGGGAGCCAGGTACTCCGCCATGGGTCGATTGTGGAAGGTGACGATGCCGATATCGTCCGGCACCGTAAGGCCTGTCCCTTGCAACGCCTGCAAAAGACCGCAGGCCGCCAGATTGTCTCTGCAGAGAAACGCATGGGGCCGTTCCAGCTCGCCCAGACAGGCGGAAATGACTTGCCGGGCATCGGCAGGCGTACCGTCGGTAGGGAAAACACGGGGAGGCATTCCGGCAGGAAGGAAATGACGATAGCCCTCCAGGCGCCGGTGAAGACTGCCGGACCCGTTGCAGCTGGCTCCCAGAAAAGAAATGGCGGCATAGTGCTGATGGCAAAGATGGTCTACCGCCATTTGCGCGCCAAGCAGCAGATCATTGTCCACCCAGCTGACGTTGGGGTTCGGCTGATCGGGCTGTCCCAGCAGGACGCAGGGGAAATTTTTCGGCAGCGCCAGTTCCTTCGCAGCGGCCGGAGTAGCAAGCAAGCCGTCAATGCGCTGCTCTTTCACCAGCTCATGCACCGCGTCGGGGCTGACGAGCATCATGTGACAATGGCGGCGATAGGCTTCTTTTTCCAAGCTGAACTGACTGTCGCTTTCGAAAATGCCGCCGTAGGGGTCGGAACGGTTCATATCCAAAACCAGCGCCAACACGCCGGTATGGCCGCCAGCCAGACTTCTGGCGTTGGAGTTGGGGTGATAGTCCAGTTGACGGATCGCTGCAAAAATTCGATCCCGGGTTTCCGAACGGATAGATGCTTTTCCGCTGAGAACTCTGGAAACAGTGGATGCATGTACGCCCGCCATGCGGGCTACGTCTTGCAGGGTAGCGGACATGGGGTTCTCCTTTTGAATTTGAGAATGTAAGAGCTCTGTATACAGATATTATAACATATTAGGACGAGTTGTCAATGAGAAAAGCGATTGCTATTAGAACGAAAAAAGTTGCAATTTGGGCCATAAATGTTATACTAACAGTATCTTATGGGATTTTTTGGTAGAAATTTCCAAATAGAAAGTAGGAAAAGAATGCGAGATTTTTTCTTCGAACGGGTCTGCAGTTTTCTCCTTTTTCAAAAATACATCGATGAAAACGATGCCCTGCCGGAGAAAGCCCAGGAAAAAGGTTCGGGTTCACACAGGTCGTGAAATGCACAAGAGCCGACCTGTTTTAGTGCCCGAAAATCCGATACAATCCAAATGAATCAACAAGGAGTGAACTGCCATGAATACTGCGGTTTTGGCTATCGACATCGGCGCGTCCAGCGGACGGCATATGCTTGGAAAGCTGGAAAACGGAAAGCTGACACTGGAAGAAATTTACCGTTTTCCCAATGGCACGGTGAAAAAAAACGGCCGCCTGTGCTGGGATCATCAGGCCCTCTTGGCGCACATTCTGGCGGGCATGAAAAAATGCGCCGAGTTGGGACAAATTCCCGCCTCTGTGGGCGTAGATACCTGGGGCGTGGATTATGTGCTGGTGGACGAAGACGGGCGGATGCTGTCGGACGGCGTGGCCTATCGGGACGATCGTACTCAGGCCGTACTGGGACTTTTGCCCGATGACGAGCTTTACCGGCGGACGGGCATTGCCAAGCAGCCCTTCAACACGGTCTATCAGCTGATGACCGAGCCGAAGGAGCGGCTGCAAAAGGCCCATCGGCTGCTGTTCACCCCGGATCATTTTCACTATCTGCTGTCCGGGAAGATGGTCAATGAATACACCATCGCCTCCACGGGTGCTCTGGTGAACCCCGTCACCCGCACCTGGGACGCGCAGGTGTTGGGCATGGCGAGCGTCCCGGAAAGTCTGTTTCCCGAAGCGCCGAAGATGCCCGGTACGGTGCTGGGACGGCTTCGCCCCGAGGTGGCCGCGGAAGTGGGCTTCGATTGCAGCGTTATTCTTCCCGCGTCCCACGATACCGGCAGCGCCTATATGGCCGTCCCCGCCCGGGACGATCAGGCGGCGTATTTGTCCAGCGGCACGTGGAGCCTGCTGGGAACGGAACTGGACGGGCCGGTCGTCACGGAGAAAGCCCGGCTGGCCGGTTTCACCAACGAGGGCGGCTATCAGGGCAAAATTCGCCTGCTGCGGAATATCATGGGCTTGTGGATGCTGCAATGCATCCGCCGGGAGCTGAACGACCGCTATTCCTTTGCCGAAATGGCAGAGCTGGCTCTGCAGGGCGCGGCCTATCCCTACACCGTGGACGCGATAGACAACCGTTTTCTGGCCCCGGCAAATATGACGGCGGAGATCAAAGCCGCCCTTCGGGAAGCGGGAAATCCGGAGCCTGCGGGGCTGCCCCAGCTGCTGGCCTGCGTGAACCGCAGTCTGGCCCGGTGCTATGCCGACGGCATTCGGGAACTGGGCGCCCTGACCGGCAAGCAGTATACCTCCTTGAATATCGTGGGCGGCGGCTGCAACAACCGGGTGCTGAATCAGTGGACGGCGGACACCACGGGCCTGCCCGTCTTTGCGGGCCCCGGCGAGGGAACCGCGCTGGGCAACGCCGTGGCCCAGCTGATCGCCTTGGGAGAGCTGAAGGACCTTGCTCACGCCCGGCAGCGGATTCGGGCGGACTTTGAACTGAAAACCTTTATGCCAAAGGAGAGTTGAGTATGTATCAGGAAGCCAGAGAACGCTATGCCGCATGGGGCGTGGATACGGACGCAGCTATTGCCAGACTGAAGGAAATTCCGGTCAGCATCCACTGCTGGCAGGGGGACGATGTGACTGGCTTGGAAAATGCCGGGGAGGCCCTTTCCGGCGGCATTCAGACCACAGGCAATTATCCCGGAAAGGCCCGAACCTTCGAAGAATTGACTGCCGATTTCGACAAGGCCTGCAGCCTGATCCCCGGCAAGAAGCGTCTGAATCTGCACGCCAGCTACGCCGTGATGACGGACACGAACCGGGCCGACCGGGACGAGCTGCGCCCCGAGCACTTCCGTCCATGGGTGGATTATGCGAAAAAGCGCGGACTGGGGCTGGATTTCAATCCCACGTTTTTCAGCCATCCCATGGTAAAGAACGGTCTGACCCTGTCCAGCCCTGACGAGAACGTGCGCCGGTTCTGGATCCGTCACGGCATTGCATGCCGACGCATCGCCGCGTATTTCGCCAAGGAACTGAACACCCACTGCCTGTGTAACGTCTGGATCCCCGACGGCCTGAAGGATGTTCCCGCCGACCGCCTGTCGCCCCGGCTGCGCCTGAAGAACAGTCTCGACCAGATTTTTGCCGAGAAGCTGCCCGGGGTGATCGACAGCGTGGAAAGCAAGGTGTTCGGCATTGGGCTGGAAGCCTACACCGTTGGCAGCAACGAATTTTACACCGCCTACGCGGCCCGGCAACCCGGCGTGTACAATCTCCTGGACAATGGCCACTACCACCCGCAGGAGTTTGTCAGCGACAAGATTCCCGCCATGCTGTGCTATTTCGATAAGCTGCCGCTGCATATCACCCGGCCCATGCGCTGGGACAGCGATCATGTGGTGCGCTTTGAGGACGAAATTCGGGAGATCGCCACAGAGATCGTCCGCTGCAACGCCACGGAGCGGGTGCTGATCGGGCTGGATTTCTTCGACGCGTCCATCAATCGGGTGGCGGCGTGGGTCATCGGCGCGCGCAACGTGGAAAAGGCCCTGCTGTGGGCCTTGCTGATGCCCCATGACCGGCTGAGAACTTTGCAGGACGAGGACCGATTCACCGAGCTTCTGATGGCGCAGGAGGAGCTTAAGACCCTGCCCTTCGGCGCGGTGTGGGAGGAATACTGCCGTCAGTGCGGCGTGCCGGAGAACGAGGGCTGGTTCCAGACGGTTGAAAAATACGAAGCCGACGTGCTGAAAGGAAGAAACTGAAATGAGCATTTTTGATTTGGAGGTACTGCAGGGCTATATCCGCCTGTGCAACGACGGCTGGCTGCAGGGCTGGCACGAACGCAACGGCGGCAACCTGACCTATCGTATGACGGAGGAAGAAGCGGCGCAGTGCCGGCCATTTTTCAAGAAAACGCCCGGCCCGTGGGTGGAACTGGGCGTACAGGCAGACAACCTGAAAGGGGAATATTTCATCGCTACCGGCAGCGGCAAGTACCTGCGCAATGTGATTCTGGCCCCCCAGGACAATCTTTGCATCTGCGAAATCAATCAGGCGGGGGACAGTTACCGCATCGTGTGGGGACTGGAAAAGGGCGGCAAACCTACCAGCGAGTTTCCCAGTCATTTTCTGAATCACAGCGTCCGCAAGGCTGCGACCGATGGGGCCTGCCGGGTGATCTATCATGCCCATCCGGCCAATGTGATCGCCATGACCTATATACTGCCTTTGACGGACAGGGATTTCACCCGCGCTCTGTGGCAGAGCGCCACCGAGTGCCCGGTGGTGTTCCCCAATGGTGTCGGCGTGGTGCCGTGGATGGTGCCCGGCGGCGCGGATATTGCGCTGGCCACCAGTAAACTGATGAAGGAATACGACGCGGCGGTCTGGGCTCATCACGGACTGTTTGTCTCCGGGCCGGATTTCGACACCGCCTTCGGCTTGATGCACACCATCGAAAAGGCAGCGGAAATTTATATGAAGGTCGTTTCTTCCGGCAGGCCCGTGCTGCAAACCATCCGGGACGAGGCTCTTCAGGCCATTGCCGACGAGTTCGGCGTAAAGCTGAATCAGGCTTTTCTTGGCTGAGGGGGGAGGTGCAGGTCATGGAACGCTACGCATGGAAAGCCACCGTCTTGCCCGGTAAGCTGGACGAGTACGTCGACCGGCACGCTCATCTCTGGCCGGAAATGAAAGCCGTCCTCAAGGAAGCCGGGATTCGCAACTACACCATCTGGAACGTGGGCAACGAGCTGTTCGGCTATTATGAATGCGACAGCGTCCAGACCGCCGCTCAGGTGCAGACCCGCAGCGCCGTGGTGGACCGATGGAACGAGTACATGAAGGACGTTATGCAGATGGACATGGACCCCGTCACCGGCGCGCAGCCGTTGATGCGGCAGGTGTTTCTGCTGGAATAAAGCCAGAGCCTTCCGGGCGCTTCCCGGAAGGCTCTTGGCTTGTCAAAAAAGCTCGCCTGCGGCGATTTTTTTCGCCAGAAACTGTCGGTACTGTTTGCGCCGAAGGCGCAAACTCCCCGCCCGATCGGGTGCTGCGCACGGCGAAGCCTTACGGGGCCATTTGCCGACCGCAGTTCAGCCGGTGGAGAACTACAGTCAGAGGGGCTGCGGGGCCCCTCTGACAACTCCCCAAAGGAGTTTTTCGACAACTGAGAGCCTTCCGGGCGCTTCCCGGAAGGCTTTTTTCTGTACGTTTTTCAGGGACGAATGACCGTGTAGGCAGGCTTTTCCTCCACCTGCACATAGGGGTGGGCCGTGAAGTAATTCAGAATCAGCTCGCTGATTTCGGTCTGAAGCTCCCGAACCCGGGGGCAGTCTGCGTAATAGGGAAAATCGCCCGCGCCTGTGGCCCGATAGCTGGACAGGCACAGCGTGAAGGAATCCTCCGGCTGCACCGGCTTTCCGTGATATTCCAGCCGGAAGACCCGCCTGCCCACCGGCTGACGCAGGTCGAAGCCGTATTCAACGCCGCTGAAATAGTCGTAGTTGAAGTGAGCCTCCTTCGGCTGCAGGAAGGAACGGGCCACAGCCAGCGTACCGTCTGCTTGTATGTCAAAATAGCTGGCGCATTGCTCCAGAGCCTGCCGCAGAATGCCGCCGGTAACGCGCAGCACCACCAACGTGTTGGAATATACATAGCTGGCTACCACGTCCCGCACGGTAACGGCGCTGTCAAACCCGCGCAGGCTGTTGGGCAGGGCGGCGCAGGAAATATCCGCGCCGCTGGCCTCCAGCTGCACCTGATTGAAGAAGGCCGCGATGGGCGAGGATTCCAGCGCCATGGTCAGCTTGTCCTCGGGCCAGAGGGCACGGCTCAGATGACCGATGGGCCGGTCCAGCCAGCCGTTCACATCCTTCCAGAGCCGCTGCTGGGAAGGGGTCAGCTCTGCGTGAGCGGGGGGAGTCATCAGCTGCGAATGGAACGTTCCGTCTTCCTCCAGCTCTACCTTTACGTAAGCGGCGGCATTGCAGGGCGTTTGCACCACATGGGTTCCGGCGTACTGCCTGTCGGCCATGGCGATATGCTGATGGCCCGTCAGCAGCAGGTCGAAGGGAAGCTCCTCGCACAGACGGCAGCCCTCGTTTTCATCCGTGGAGCTGAGGCGTTCGCCGGTGCGCAGATCCTTTTCCAGCCCGCCGTGGTACAGGCCGATAAGCACGTCCACCTGACCGCGCAGCTTTTCTGCCAGCGGCCGGGCCGCCTCTACCGGGTCGGTCAGGGTGAAGCGGGTCAGATTTTCCGGCTTTTCCCAAAGGGTCACCCAGTGGGTCACCAGCCCGATAACGCCCACTCGAAGGCCGTTTTCCATCGTGCGGACGGCATAGGGGAGGAGAGGCAGCCCGCCTGTCCGGTCGGTCACGTTGGCGCAGAGACACTGGGCGTTCAGCCGGGTCAGGTAGCTTTCCAGCGCGCCGTAGCCGTTGTTGAAGTCGTGGTTGCCCAGCGTGACAAAGTCGTACTGCCGGTCGTTCAGCGCGTCCGCCACAGGCAGGGGCAGATGATGGCCGTAGCAGTAATAGGTCAGGGGAGAACCCTGAATGGTGTCGCCGCCGTCGATGATCAGCGTGTTTCCATCCTTGGGAAAGCGCATGGAAAGCAGCCCCATGGGTCGGGGCTGCTGGTCGCAGAAATGACTGGGGTAAAGATACCCATGGGTATCGGAGGTAAAGTAGATCGTCAGCCGGTTCGCCATGCTTACCCCCGCGCCAGACGCTTGCGAATCTTGGTGGAGAGCCACTCGATCAGCAGCATCAGCACCACCATGCCGCACAGGTACGCGCCCACCATGCTCCAGCGGCTGGAATTGATGCACTGGATCAGGGCCGCGCCGATGCCGCCCGCGCCCACGATGCCCAGCGTGGTGGCGTCCTTGACGTTGATGTCAAAGCGGTAGATCACGGTGGAGATGAAGTTGGGGATGATCTGGGGCAGCAGCCCGTAGCGAATCTTCTGGAAGGCGGTGCAGCCGGCGGCGTCCAGACTTTCCAGAATGCGGGTATCCACATCCGCGATGGCGGTGATGTACATTTTGGAGATCATGCCGATGGAGCAGATGGACTGGGTGACCACGCCGCAGAAGGCGTTGGGCCCGGTGACCCGGATCCAGACCAGCGCCCAAACCAGACTGGGAATGGTGCGGATCATCAGGATAAACGCACGGAAGATGAAGGCTACCCAGCCGGGAACGATTTTGTCCGAGGCCAGAAAGCTGAAGGGAATGGCCAGAATGCCGCCGATCAGCGTGCCCAGCACGGCGATTGCCACCGTCTGCAAAAGCTGATAGGGCACGCCCTCCGGCGTAAGGTTGAAGAGCAGCGCGGTATCCGGGTGGGTCAGGCCGTTCCATACGCCCTTGGCCACCTCCACGCCCTTGGTGGCAAAGCCCTTGAACACCACCGCCGAGCCGGACCAGCCCAGCAGGGAGAACACGATCAGCAAAATCAGCGTGTATGCCCACCAAAGCCGGGGGCGGGCTTCATAGGCTTCCTGAATCGTCATGGGACGATCCGTTTTGTTTTGTTGTGCCATCGTTCCCATCCTCCTCAGCTCAGCTTCTTACGCAGGTATTCGCTGGTGTTTTCAATGATGAGCACCACCACGAACAGGGTCAGCAGCAGCGTTCCCAGCCCGTGATAGTCGCGCCAGCCGACGCGCTCGTTGATCAGAATGCCCAGACCGCCGGCGCCTACGTAGCCCAGAATGGCTGCGGCGCGGATGTTCATTTCAAGGCTGTACAGGCAGTAGCTCAGATAGGTGGGCAGAATCTGAGGGAAGCAGGCGGACCAGAAGGACTGGAACTTGTTGCCGCCCGCAGACTCCATGGCCTCGAAAGCGCCCATGTCGATGGTCTCGATGGCCTCGTACAGCATCTTGGATACCACGCCGAAGGTAAACACGGTGATGGCCATAGTGCCGGCAAAGGTGCCCAGCCCGAAGATCAGCGCGGCGAACTTGGCGATAACCAGCGTGGGCAGGGTACGGATCAGGTTCAACAGGAAGCGGCACAGGGCCACCACAATGCCGTTGCGGTTGATGTTGGTGGAGGAAACCACGGCAAAGGGCAGGGCCAGCGTAGCGCCCAGCACGGAGCCCAGAATGGACATCTTGATGGTATCCACCAGCGGGCCGATCACCTTGGGCAGGAAGCTCCAGTCGGGCTGGAAGATCTGCTCCAGAATAACGGTGAACTGATGACCGCGCTTGATCAGAATGCTGAAATCAAACCCGGTCAGAACGACGGAAGCCCAGACGGCGGCGACGACGCAGATCCAGATCAGCGGCTGGCGGGAGCGGGGGCGCTCCACCGTATGGCCGTTGGGAAGCGTGATCACCTGCGGCTTGAACAACCGGTCAAACAGCGGCGTCCGGTATTCCGTTGCTGCGTTTTTCTTTTTCATGCTTGGCCCTCTCATTCCCCGGCCTGAGGCACGGAAGCGCCGTTGTAAATGCTGTCCAGAACCTCCTGCATCACGTCGGCGGTGGGGCCGTCGTAGACGATCTCGCCGGCGCGGATACCGATGACGCGGGTGGCGTATTTCAGGGCCAGATCAACATGGTGAATATTGATCAGCACCGTAATATTCATTTCCTCGTTGATGCGCTTGAAGTCGCTCATGACCTGATGGGCGGTCACGGGGTCCAGCGCGGCCACGGGCTCGTCGGCCAGAATGATGGTGGGGTTCTGGTTCAGGGTGCGGGCCAGCGCCACGCGCTGCTGCTGGCCGCCGGAAAGCTGGTCGCAGCGGGTATAGGCCTTGTCCAGAATGCCCACCTTATCCAGCGCCTCCAGGGCCTGCAGCTTCTGCTCTCTGGTAAAAATGCCGAACAGAACCCGGAAGAAGTTCATATCGGGCACCATGGAGGAAAGCACGTTTTTGATGGCGGTGGAGCGGGTAATCAGGTTGAAGGACTGAAAGATCATGCCGATTTTGCGGCGGAAGCGGCGCATGGACTTGCCCCGCAGGGTCATTACGTCCACGCCGTCCACCGTCAGCGTGCCCTCGGTAACGTCGATCATGCGGTTGATGGTACGGATCAGCGTGGATTTACCGGCGCCGGAGAGGCCGATGATGGCGACAAACTCGCCCTGATCAATGGTCAGGTTTACATCCTTCAGGCCTTTGACGCCATTGGGATAGGTCTTGCTCACGTGTTGGAATTCGATCAAGATATCGACCCCTTTTTCGGCTGCGCCGTGTATTTTTGTAAAGGTTGCCTATAATATAACACGAACCCCGGGGAAGTACAAGAAAAAAACAGGGAGCCCCGGGAAAAAAGGCAGAATCAAAGGGGCGGCTGGGCCGCCCCTTTGCGAGGTATCAGGGAAAACGATTACTGCACGACCGTCAGAGCGGTACGAGCGCCGTCGTAATCCGCGTCGGTGGCGACGGCATAGCCCTTGTGGCTGTACACGGAGAAGATCTCCTGACCTTCGGGGGTGTTGATGATGTTGATCAGAGACTGCTGCATGGCGGCGATGAATTCAGGATTGTACACCTGAGGATTGGCGGTGGTGATGGCCACGGTATCGTTGTAGATAGGCGCGGTCACGCCGATCACGTTCAGCTCGTTCCAGATGGAATCCTTGCGGCCCATGCCGGCCTTGCCGGTCTCGTCCTTGGAATCGGTGGGCAGGTTCCAGGCCTTTTCATAGTCGCGGCGGCCGTCGGCGTAGCACACGATGATGTCAAACTGCTCGGCGGCAGCCTGTGCGAAAGCGTCGGCGTAGCCCACGCTGGGGGTCACGTTGCTCAGGTCGGAGATCTTTTTGCCGTCGTAGTTTTCCATCAGCCACATGGTGGGGTAGATGTAACCGGCGGAGGAAGAGGTGTTGCTCACGGCCCAGTTGGCCTTGTCCAGATCTTCCCAAGTCAGCTTTTCACCAGCGTTGACCTTGGCGGCCAGCTCCTTGCCGTAGGCGGAAGGGGTGGCGTAGATCAGGGAACGGTAGAAGGTCACCTGCTTGTCGGTGGGCAGGGTCTTGTTGTCGTCGCCGTTCCAGGTCCGGGGATCGGTGCTGTCATTGCTCAGACCATCGCGGGTGGCGGTCAGGATCACGTCCACTTCTTTATTCTGGCTGTAGATGGCATAGGTGCCGCCGGGCAGCCAACCGATGTCGATCGCGCCTGCACACATGGCTTCGCCGGTCGCTTCATAGCTGGTGCCGACGGTGATGTCCACTTCGCCGATGTCGTAGCCGTGCTTGGCCATTTCAGCTTGCACCAGCTGAGGCAGATTCTTGGTGCCGGTGATGATCACGTCCGCGTCCTTGGAGGGAACGAATTCGAAGGTCAGCTTGTCCAGCTTGATGTTTTCCGCCAGCGCGGCGGTGCAGGACAGGAGCATCAGGGCAGCCATGAGAATTGCAACAACCTTTTTCATGTGTTTGTATTCCTCCTCATTTTTTTAGGAATCCTTGGTCATTATAGCATGAAAGTATCCATAAGAAAAGTCGGAAGTATGACAAATATCTATCTCTTTTGTGGGAAAGGGGAAAGAAAGTCTTGCTATTTGGAGGGGGAACAGGTATAATTGATTTATCGGGAATGCTGTTCCCATATGAGAACAAAAATGGGGGGATTCAATGGCTGAAATCCCAAACAGAACGCTGCAGCGGGGGCTGGAGATGCTGGAAACGCTCAGTGCCCATCCACAGGGAATAGCCCTGTGCGACCTGACTCGCGCCATGGGTCTGCCCCGTACAACTGCTTACAATCTGCTGCAGACGCTGGTGTATCTGGGCTATGCCGTGCTTTCCCCAAAAAACGGAAAGTACGTGCTGGGCTCCCGAATGTTCGAGATCGGCTCGGCCTGGATGCAGGATCGGGACGCTATGCCCCTGCTGCGGGAGGGAATGCGGCGGCTTCAGTCGGCATTGAACGAAACGGTGCATCTGGGCGTTCGCTCCGGCAATGAGATGCTGTATATCGACAAGCTGGACTCCACCCGTGCGATCCGCATGACGAGCCGAATCGGAACCCGTGCGCCGCTGTACTGTACGGCGCTGGGCAAGGCGCTGCTTTCCGGCATGACGGACGAGCAGATTCGCCGCCTGTACGGGCAGGAAGAACTGAAAGCCTACACGGCCCATACCATTACGGACGTGGACAGACTGCTTGAGCAGATCGGGGAAGTTCGCCGAAATGGCTACGCGGTGGAACGGGAGGAAAACGAACCCAACGTCTGCTGTGTGGCGGTGCCACTGTGCAGCGCGGCGGGGGAGGCGGTCTACGCCATGAGCGTGTCCGCACCGTCCTTTCGAATGGAGGAAACAGAATTGAGGCACAGTGTGGAGATGCTGACGAGCGTTCGCCAGAAGCTCGAACCCTATCTGCAAACCGTCTGACGGTTTCAAGCTGGAAATACCACTTTATCGTTTATGAGGGAGGAAAGAATCATGGATATGATGGAAAAACTGTCTCTGGCTGGGCTGGTGCCGGTCATCAAGGTGGAAGACGCGGCCGATGCGGTGCCGCTGTGCCGGGCGCTGTCCAAGGGCGGCCTGCCGGTGGCGGAGATCACCTTCCGCACGGATGCGGCGGAGGAAGCCATTCGTCGGGTACACGAGGAACTGCCGGAGGTAATGCTGGGTGCCGGCACCGTGCTGACCAAGGAGCAGGTAGACCGGGCCGTAGCGGCGGGCGCGGCCTATATCGTTTCGCCCGGCCTTAATCGGGAAATCGTCCGTTATTGCAGGGAAAAGGGCGTGCCGATCATTCCCGGCTGCGCCAATC
Organism: uncultured Eubacteriales bacterium; assembly: GCA_900548145.1. GTDB lineage: Bacteria > Bacillota > Clostridia > Christensenellales > Aristaeellaceae > Limiplasma. The sequence goes on from URJB01000002.1 coordinate 83,386, forward strand.
CCAGCGATATAGAAGTGGCGCTGGAGGAATGCTTGAAGACTGTCAAGTTCTTCCCGGCGGAGGCGCTGGGCGGCATCCAGATGATCAAGGCCATGTCCGCACCCTATGGCGGCGTGACCTTCCTGCCTACCGGCGGTATTAACGAAAGCAATTTGAATGATTATTTGTCCTTCCCCAAGGTCGTCGCCTGCGGCGGCAGCTGGATGGTCCCGCAGGATGCCATCGCCACGAAGGACTGGGAACGCATCGAGCGCCTGACCCGCAGCGCCGTCAACGCCATGCTGGGGCTGGAACTCAAGCACGTGGGCGTGAACAGCGGCGACCCGGAGACTGCCGCGAAGGACGCGGCGCAGTTCGCCCGACTGCTGGGCTGGGAGCTGGACGAACAGCCCATCGCCACCTTTGTGGGCGGCGGTTTTGAGATCATGAAGATCCCCTTCCGGGGCAAGAACGGCCATGTGGCCATCGGCTGCAACAATATCAAGCGCGCCCGCTGGCACATGGAGCGCCGCGGCTTCGTCTTCGACGATGACAGCGTCATCATGAAAAACGGCAAGCTGCGCGCCATTTACCTTAAGGACGACATCGCCGGTTTTGCCGTGCATCTGCTCCAAAAATAAGGCGTACAACGCACAAACAGGAAAGGAAATCAGCCCGTGAACCAGAAAGTCGTTACCTTCGGCGAGATCATGCTTCGTCTGAAAAGCCCCGGTTACGAGCGCTTTTTTCAGTCTCCCGCGTTGGAGGCTACCTTCGGCGGCAGCGAGGCCAACGTCAGCGTTTCGCTGGCCAATTATGGCATGGACACCGCCTTTGTGACCGTGCTGCCCGATCATGAGATCGGCGACGCGTGCCTGCGCGAGCTGCGGGGCTTCGGCGTGGACACTTCCAAGATCGTCCGCCGGGAGGGCCGGATGGGCGTTTACTATCTGGAGACCGGCGCGGTGCAGCGCCCCAGCAAGGTGATCTACGACAGGGAAGGATCTGTATTCTGCAACGCCAGACCAGGCGATTTTGACTGGGACAGCGTGTTTGAGGGCGCGTCCTGGTTCCACATCACCGGCATTACCCCCGCCGTCAGTGAGGGCTCGGCAGAGCTTTCGCTGGAAGCGGTGCGGGAGGCCAAAAAGAGAGGGCTGCAGGTAAGCTGCGACCTGAACTACCGCAGCAATCTGTGGAAGTACGGCAAGACCCCCGAGCAGGTGATGGTCCCGCTGGTTCGGTATGTGGATACGCTGATCGCCAACGAAGGGCATTTTCGGACGATGCTGGGCCTTCGGACGGATGAAGTGGAAACCGTCCGGGACGGCCGGAGCGATGAACAATGCCGCGCTATTGCCGATCTGGCCATGGAAGCCTATCCCAACCTTCGGCGGGTGCTGCTCACTCAGCGGGAATCCATCAGCGCCAGCCATAACGACTGGAGCGCCCTGCTGTATAACGGCAAGGAACTGCTTCATTCCCGGAAGTACGCCATTACGGACATCGTGGATCGGGTCGGCGGCGGCGACAGCCTTGATGCGGGTCTGATCTACGGCCTGAGCCATTACGGCGACGAGAAAACCGCGCTGGAGTTCGCCGTGGCGGCCAGCTGCCTGAAGCATACCATCCCGGGCGACTACAACCGCTGCAAGGTCTCCGAGGTGGAAGCTCTGATGAACGGCAGCGGCAGCGGAAAAGTCCAGCGGTAAAACGGCAAATAAAGCGCCCCCAGCCGAACCTTTTTCAGGATTCGGCGGGGGCGTTTGTTCATCATTTGTAGGATACCTTTTTTCGTAAATGGCGCTTTGCCGGTTCATGGAAAAGAGCAGGCCGGAGAAAATTGCATTTTGCCAGTAATTTGAGCCCGCCGAACGTTTTTTGCGTTCGGCGGGCCTTTAGATACCGTTTATCGGTACAGCGGCCCGTAGTGCTTGCAGGCGGCATAGTCCGCGGCCTGTGCATCCTGCGTGCCGAAGGAAGCCCAGCAATGGGGCCGATACACTTTGCCGGCGGACACGTTGTGCATGGTCACGGGAATGCGCAGCATGGAGCACAGGGTGATGAGGTCGGCGCCCACATGGCCGTACACGGTCACGCCGTGATTGGCGCCCCAGTTGGCCATGACGGAGTACACATCCTGAAACGCGCCTTCGCCGGTCAAACGGGGCACAAACCAGGTGGTAGGCCACGTGGGGTCGGTGCGTTTATCCAGCAGGTCGTGCACCTTGTCGGGCAGGGTGGCGGTGTAGCCCTCGGCGATCTGCAGCACCAGTCCCACACCGTCCACGATGTTGGCCCGCAGCATGGTCACGGGCATTTCCGCCTGCGTCTTGAAGTGGCTGGAGAAGCCGCCGCCCCGGAAGTACTGATAGTTGGCCCGGCACCAGTCGGTAGCCGCAAGGCAGGCTTTCACGTCTGCATCGGTCATATCCCAGAAGGGCTTCATGCAGCCCTCGCCGTTTTCATTTTTGGCTGCGCCGGTTCCATCCAGCGCCGTCGCGCCAGAGTTGATGAGGTGGATGAAGCCGTTTTCGGCCACACCCTCTGGCTTCCAGCCGGTGACGCGTTCCACGGCCTCGGGGCTCCAATAAGTGCGCACGTCATGGAAGCAGGGAGCGGTATGGGTGACGAGAGTGCCCAGCATCATGGAAACGCCGTTGAGGGTGTCGTTCTCCGTAGCGAAGGGCGTAGGCGCTTTGGGGCCGTTCCAGTCAAAGGTAGAGGCCATGATGGCTTCGGTAAAGTCCGCGTTGGGCAGCCAGTCCGTCCACTGCCGTTGCCCCTGGAAACCCGCCGCCACGGCGTTTTTGCCCAGCGCTTCCTCGTGCCAGCCCAGCTCGTCCAGCTTGGGATTCCCGTACAAGATGTCCTTGATGATGATCGTCATCTTGGCGATGAACTCCCAGTCCTTATCGGGCGGGATAACCTTGGAGCGGGTCACGATCTCGATCAGTTCCTTGCCTGCGTTGCAGTCGAAGCCCTCGGGGCAGTTCTCCTTGATCCACGCAAGGGCCTTTTCGTATTCCTCGGGGTCGTAGATGCTCAGCGCCATGCGGCGGAGAATCTCCACCTCGTCCACCCATTCGGCCCGAATGCCGAAGTAGCGCTGGAACACGTCGGTATCGCAGTAGGAACCCATAATGCCCATGGCGACCGCGCCGATGTTGACATAGGATTTGTTCTTCATCCAGCCGGCGGCGACGGCGCAGCGGGCAAACCGCAGAATCTTTTCTTCCACGTCGGCGGGAATGGAGGAGTCACCCATGTCCTGCACGTCATGGCCGTAGATGGAGAAGGCGGGCAGTCCCTTCTGGGCATAGGCGGCCAGCACTGCCGCCAGATATACCGCACCGGGGCGCTCGGTGCCGTTGAAGCCCCAGACGGCCTTGATGGTGAGGGGGTTCATGTCGAAGGTCTCCATGCCGTAGCACCAGCAGGGGGTCACGGTCAGGGTGGCGGTCACATTCTGGGCGGAGAAATATTCCTCGCAGCGGGCCGCTTCCGCGCCGCCGCCGATGGTGCAGGGCGAAACGACGACCTGCACGGGTGTGCCGTCCGGGTACTTCAGTGTTTCAATGAGCGCTTTAGCGGCGTGGGCCATGCCCATGGTTTGGGCTTCCAGACTTTCGCGGATACCGCCCCAACGACCGTCGATGACGGGACGAATGCCAATTTTCGGGTACATCATGTCAGTTTTCCTCCTTGCATACGGAATATTTCTTGTAGCCGGGGTGCCGACCGGTGATGTGATAATAGTTCTTCCGCAGATCCAGCAGCTGGTCGATCTTCTCCCGGGGGATCTCCTGCGCACCTCCCAACAGGTGGGCGATCAGGCTGATCTTGGCATAGTGTTCCAGCGTTTCCATGCGGTAGTAGGCGGTGATCAGGTCGCAGCCCACGGTCAGCGCACCGTGGTTCTGCAGAAGCAGCACGTCATGCTCCGGCAGGAAGGGCGTGATCGAATCTGGCACTTCGTTGGTGGAGGGCGTGCCGTAGGGCGCGACGGGGATGGAGCCGATGGTGATGACCGTTTCGATCATGCAGTAGTCGTCCAGAGACTTGTTGGCCACGGCAAAGCCCGTAGCCGTGGGCGGATGGGCGTGCACCACCGCGCCTACGTCCTCCCGGACTTCGTAGCAGCGCATGTGCATTTTCATTTCGCTGGAGGGCTTGTAGTTTTCCGGGCCTTCCACTACGTTCATGGCCGCGTCCACCCGCAGCAGCTTATCGGGGGTAATAAAGGACTTGCTGATGCCCGAGGGCGTGATCCAGTAGGTGCCATCCTCCATTTTGACGGATACGTTGCCGTCGTTGGCGGCTACCCAGCCCAGCTGCCACATTTTGTGGCATACGTCGCAGATCTGATCCTTGATTTCCTGGGAATTCATCAAAAATCACCTCATTTATTTGCAGATTCCTGATATGTTCATCATAGCCCTTGCGGCCTGCGCCCGCCTGTGTTATCATGGCAAATAGCGGGACAATATTCTCTTTTTTGCACGGGAGGGTTGCGGAAATGAGGACTTTGCAATATCATGAAGCCAAGCAGCGCGGGTCGATGGAATTTCCGCTGGACTATCACTATATTGACCGAAACCACGCCCGCTATGAGATGCCCTACCACTGGCATGAGGAAACGGAAATTCTCTTTGTACTGTCTGGCACCTTTTCCCTGTCGCTGGACGGGGAAAGCATGGAGCTTCATCCCGGCGAAGCGGCGTACTTCCCAGCGGGAAGCCTTCACGCAGGAACGCCCCACGACTGCGTGTATGAATGCATCGTTTTCGATCTGCGGATGCTCCTGAGCGCCCCCGGACTGTGCCGGGAGAAAATGGGGGAGATCGAAGGGCGAAAGGTGCGGCTGCAGCGGCGTTACGGCTCGGATGACCCGCTGGTTCGGGAGACGCTGCGTCCGCTGTTCGAAATTCTGCGCCGTCACGAGGAAGGCTGGGAGTTGAGAACGCTGGGGCTTTTGTACGTCTTCTTCGGCGGCGTTTACGCCCGGGGCAGTTTTACCCGGGTGGAGCAGCCCCGGGACGAGGACAAGAAAATGCTGCAGCTCAAGACCGTCTTTGACCTGATCGAAAGCCGCTACAGCCAGAAATTGACGCTGGACGATCTGGCTTCGGCGGTGCATCTGGACCGCAAGTACTTCTGCCGTTTTTTCAAACAAGCGACCCACATGACGCCCATGCAGTATTTGCAGTACTACCGGGTGGAGCGGGCCTTGAACGAGATGCAGCTCACCGACAAAAACGTGACGGAGATCGCGCTGGACGCGGGTTTTTCCGCGCCGGAGTATTTCACAAGGGTATTCAAAAAACAAAAGGGGATCGCACCGGGGCAGTATCTGTCCCAGCTGCGCGCCCGGAAATAGGAGGAAAACCTTATGCTTCTTGGAGTCCCGAAGATCATTCCCCCGGAACTGCTGAAAATCCTGAGCGAGATGGGCCATGGCGACGAGATTACTCTCGGCGACGCCAATTTCCCCGGACACACCTACGGACAAACGGTGGTTCGGATGGACGGCCACGGCGTGCCGGAAATTCTGGAGGCCATTTTGCAGCTGATCCCGCTGGATACCCAGACGGCCCAGCCTGCCATGGTGATGCAGGTCACGCCCGGCGACCCTACCGAAACGCCCATCTGGGACACCTACAAGGAGATCATCGCCCGCCACGACCCTCGCGGCGCGGACTGCGTGACCGAGGTCGAACGCTACGCCTTCTATGACCGTGTTAAGACGAAAAGCTGCTGCGTCATCATGACCGGCGAAACCGCCACCTATGCGAACATCATCCTGAAAAAAGGCGTGATCGCCTGAAAAAGACCGCCCGCCCGGAAAAAAACGCCGGGCGGGCGGTTTCTTTCTCTGCTGGGAAAAGACGCGGACGAAGGAAACGGATAAACGGGAACTTGTTTCCCCAACATTTTTAACCTTCGCAGCAATTTTTAATGATTCTGCGCCTTTTCCATGATGAGCTGCTGATTCTTGAAGTCCAAGATGGAACGCTGCTGGGACAAAACCTGATAGCCGATTACGCCCTCAACAGGGATTCTCTTTTTAATTGCGCTGATATCGGAAATCGTAGCGGTGATACTGTCGTATTCCTTTTCACCCACACGAACAATAGGAATCGTGACAAGGTTCGGTGTTTCAGAAACGGGGAGAAGCTGCGGGTCATCCTGAAAGCTTTGCCCCAGCAAGCAGATGCTTGCACCTGTGTCTAAAACAAAGTCACATGTCCGACCTGCCGCATGAACCTCGATCACAGGAAGCTTTTCATATCTCATGGGGATAACCATTTGATTTTCAAACCCCTGCTCCGGGTCAAGGATAATTTCAGCGGCGTTATAGTCAAGCAGAACGGTATAATTTTCGATCACGTCAATCCCTAGTGTTCCAAGAAATTTTAAGTTCGGCATTGCGGCCTTTAATGCGTTTTCCACATACATTAAATCCATAATCAAGACGGGCATATTGGAGCGTTCAATATCAGAAAAATGCAGGGTGTTCAAAATTCCTTCTTCTGCATCGTTTTCCTTTACGCCTTCTGAAAACTTCGCAATGTTAATGTGCTCTCCCTGCAGTTCCGGAAAATGCACCTTGTTTACGGCTGTCTGCATGGCACCCGTATCAAAGGCAAAAAATCCTTCTTTTCCATTGGCCGTTGCAGAAATCAGCATGATCCCCGAAACAAGTTTGTATGGTATCTTAAGCATTTTTCGTTTCCTTCCATTGTATATTTTACTTTTGCTGAAAACCGAAAAGCCGGCGTTTTTCAGAAATGATTTTTCAGGCTTATCTCTGTCCGGTTTATGCCATTCTGAAAATCTGGAAAGGCCGCAGCCAACTGAACAATGGGCAACTATTGAATCCCGAACGTTTTTGCAGAAATATCAATTCCTAGCATTTTTCCGAAAGCCAACGCCCATTTGACAAAGTTGTATGAGATGGATGTAATGATATTGCCTGTTATGATATAGCCTTCCTTAACTGGATTTCTTAAATTGTCGTCCCATCCAACCATTGCAGCCAGGTCGCTTTCTGAAAATCCTTCTTCCAAAACTTCTTCTTTATTGACGCCAGCCATGAAGGGTTTTCCATTCAGAAATCCTGCTCTTACAAGCAATAACGGTGCAATGGAAATAGCTCCTATTGTTTTCCCGGCAAACTTCCTGATGAAATCTATGATTTTTTCATTTTCAATCGCTTCTCTGATGTCCATCGCACCAGGCAATAGTAAGCTGTCATACTCATCTAAATCAAGATGATCGATCGTATCATCGGGAAATACGGATAGCCCATCTTCACTTTTGATGGGCTGTTTTGCAATTCCAAAAACGGTAATTGGTTTTTCAGCGAGCGCCAATAGCTCAAGCGCAGGACTGATTTCAAAATTACAAAATGAGTCATACAATAATACGGCAGTTTTTTTCATCGCTTATTTTCCTCCGCAAAAATTCCGCTTTATGCGCCAACGAATCGCAGTCTGTCGGAAATGCAGGAACGGCCGCGGCAGAATGAACCGCTGCGGCCGATTCCATCCCGTTATTCTTCGTCCTTCCAGACTTCCTTGGCCATGCTGAAAGCGGCCCATGCCTTGGGCCAGCCGGCGTAGAACGCCGCGTGGGTGATCACTTCCGCGATTTCCGTTTTGGTGATGCCGTTTTTCTTGGCGGTCATCAGATGGTACTGGAAGGAAGAATCCACCAGCCCCTGCGCCATCAGCGCAGTGACCGTCACCAGCGAGCGATCCCGCAGGGAAAGCTGTTCTTCCCGGCTCCATACCTGTCCGAAGAGCACATCGTCGTTCAATTCCGCAAATTTCGGGGCAAATTCGCCCAGCGCGTCCCGTCCTGCCGTCTGCTTAACTGCCATGGTTCGTTCCTCCTTGCCGCTTCCCGTGCCGTGGGCGGAAAGCCGTCTGATAAAAATTTTCTTTTCCGCCGGCACCAGCAGAGGGAACCTTGCTGTGGAGCGGCGGCGCTTTTTTATGATAACATATTTTTCGCCAGCATTACAAATCGTAGGCCGCAAATTCTTCCCCATCCAGCGCGATCAAATCATCTAGCGGAATAACGGTTCCGTCCGTCAGGGTCAGGATACGTTCGGCTTCGCGGAACTTCTTCACCGTGCCGGTGCGGTTCACGTAAGCGCCGCCCGCCTTGCGTTCGTCCGGCTGAAAGAAAACGAGACTGACGACCCATTCCTCCCGCAAATGACGGGCCAAGAGCCGCAGACGGGCGTTCATTGCTTCTTTTTCATACTCGTCCGGCTCGATGGGCCGGTCGGTTAGCCGTCCCGCTTCCTGTACCTCCGCGTCGTAGCCGCTCAGCGCCGCGAAAGGGGCGAACTGCGCGGCACGGGCCGTTATGGCCATGGGCTTTCGGCTGGCGGAAACGTGGTGGGGGAGCCGCAGTATATCGTCGTATTTTCCCGTCATGCCCGATGCCCTCCGATCTGCCGGTTCCGCTCCATGGCAGTGGCCCCTTCTTCCAGATTCATGCCCCGAAACAGAGCGTTTCGGCCATACTTTCTTTTCAGCAGCAGGGTGGCTTCCTGCAGGCTGCGTTCCCGCTTCAGCGCGGTTTCCTCCTGACGGCGGGCCGCTTCCTGCGCGGCGTAGTCGGTAAAGAGATCCAGCTGTTCGCAGAACAGATGTTCGTTTGCCTCTTTTTCCCGAATGACCCGTCCGGCCACCACGTACATGCGCCGCACCAGCAGCCGGGAGTCCACCACCCGGTCGAACAATCGCGCCACGGCCTCCATCAGCTGACGGCAGGAGGAAGTAGGCCGCTCCAACTGCTCCGTTCCGTGGGCGTGTTTGGGAATGGCGCGGCCATAGCGATCCGTGGTCACCGGCCCGCGATAACTTTTGCGAATAGCTGGGTCGGTCAGATTATCCACGTCATACCCCACCGTCAGCACGAGCTGATCCGTCACCAGCCCTTTTTCCACCAGCGAGAGGGCCAGCTGATCCGCCATTTCCCGAGCCACCAGCCGGGCCTTTTCGAAGGGATAGGCGCATTGCAGCACCTGCCCGGAGCCCAGACTGCTGGATCCCGGCCGGTAGGCCTTGATCTCGTCGATGGTGCAGGGTTCCCAGCCCCATGCGTGGTCGATCAGCAGCTCGGCGTTCACGCCGAAAAGGTTGTAGAGAAGGTTCTCGTTGTAATATTCCCCGGGGCCGCCCAGCGAACAGCGGGCCACGTCGCCCATGGTATGCAGCCCGACGGATTCCAGCTTTCGGGCGTAGCCGGGGCCCACCCGCCAAAAATCCGTCAGGGGCCGATGATCCCAGAGGTTCTTGCGGTAGGAAAGCTCGTTCAGCTCCGCAATGCGAACGCCGTTCGCATCCGGCGCGATCCGCTTAGCCCCGATGTCCATGGCGACCTTGCACAGATACAAATTCGTCCCGATCCCTGCGGTGGCGGTGATGCCGGTCTCACTTAGCACGTCCAGGATCATCCGCATGGCCAGCTCCCGGGCGGTCAAGCGGTAGGTTTTCAGATAGCGGGTGACCTCCATGAACACCTCGTCGATAGAATAGACGTGAATGTCCTCTGGGGCCACATATTTCAGGTAAATTTGATAGACCCGGGTACTGACCGCCATATAGCGGGCCATCCGGGGCCGGGCGATGATGTAGTCCATCCTCAATTCCGGCGATTTTTCCAATTCCTCCGCCAGAAAAGATGACCCGTTGAGGGTTCGATGGGGAGCGCGGCGCTCCCGCTGCAGATTGATTTCCCGCACCTTCTGCACCACCTCGAACAGCCGGGGCCGCCCCGGAATGCCATAGGCCTTCATGGAGGGGGAAACGGCCAGACAGATGGTCTTTTCCGTGCGGCTGGCGTCCGCCACCACCAAATGGGTCTTCAAAGGGTCCAGCCCGCGCTCCACACACTCCACCGAAGCGAAGAAGGACTTCAGGTCAATAGCCAGATAGACGCGCTCGTTCATGGGATACAGGCTCCTTTCCAACGGCCTCCGGGGTGATGGAACGTTCCGTGAAAAATGAAATAAGAACATTTGTTCGTATTCATTGTAGCACAGGTTCGAAAGCGCGTCCAGCCTTTTTCCCCAAAATACCAAAACCCCGCCGAAGCCGCAAAGGCTCCGGCGGGGAGAACGGATATTCGTTTTATTTCAGGAACAGCTCGATCACCGGCACCAGACAGTCCGGCTTTACCGGCGGCAGATACAGCACCAGCTGATCGTTATTCTCCGGCAGCGCTTCGCCGAAGTGCTCCATTTTGCCGTCGCTGAATTTCACTTCGCTGCCATCGTGCAGGAATTGGGCGTAATCCACCTTCCCGGCCAGCCCGCGCAGAATCAGGTGGGCGAAGGGATAGGCGAACAGATGAACGTATAGCCGCTTTCCGTCCTCGCTCTGGGTCAGGCGGCAGTCGGCGGGAGCCTGAAACTCCGGCTCGGCCATGGTGCAGCCGTAGATGGAGCGGGCATTGTATTTCATCCAGTCTGCGTAAACGCCCAGCGCCTTTTCCGCCCGGGAGTCAAAGTACCCGCGGGAGGTGGGACCTACGTTCATCAGCAGATTGCCGCCCAGAGACACGGTGTTGACCAGCATCCGAATGAGCATTTCCGGACTTTTCCACGTCTGCTCGTCCCGGTAATAACCCCAGCTGCCGGAGAAGGTCTGGCAGGCTTCCCAGTTGACCAGTTCGCCGGTCTCCGGGTGGCGCACCCATTCCGTGGGCTGGAACTGCTCCGGCGTCCACAGATCCTGCTCGATGCCGGTGCGGTTGTCGATCATGATATGGGGCTGCAGACTGCGGGCCAGCGCGATCAGCTTTCCCGCCTCCCAGTCGTCCTTGCCCTTGCCGCGCATCCACGGGGTCTTTTCCGGGACTTCGTTGTCCGGGTAGGAAAAATCGAACCACAGAATGTCGATCTTGCCGTAGTTGGTCAAAAGCTCTGTGACCTGATTGCGCATATATTCCGCATAGCGGCGCATATCGCGGCCCTGATTCTGCTCATAGGCGTCTGGGTCGTCCCGGCGGGGATGGAGCATATCAATGGGAAAGTCCGGGTGATGCCAGTCGATCAGCGAATAATAGAAGCCAACCCGCAGCCCCTCGGCCCGGAAAGCGTCCACATACTCCCGCACCAGATCGCGCCCGGCGGGAGTATTGGTGCACTTATAGTCGGTGTACTGCGTGTCCCACATGCAGAAGCCTTCGTGATGCTTGGTGGTCAGCACCGCGTACTTCATCCCGGCGGCCTTCGCCTGACGGGCCCATTCCCGCGCGTCGTACAGGTCGGGATCAAAATACTGAAAATACTTGTCGTACTTTTCCTCCGGGATGCGCTCGTTGGTCTTGACCCATTCGTGGCGGGCGGGCATGGCGTACAGGCCCCAATGGATAAACATACCGAAGCGGTCGTGCCGGAACCACGCGGTATCGCCGGGGTTTTTGCGGATGACGTAGCTGCTCATGGGCAATCCTCCTTACTCGTTGCGAAAAAGTAATCAAAAATCAGTGGGAAACCGTCGAAAAAACATTCGAAGCCCAATCACACGTTTTAACCGTCCCGTCCATTCGTTTTCTCTGGTTTCCGCCGCCTGTATTATAGCATAGCCGGGGGTAGGAAGAAAACGCCTGTGGTCAAAATCACCCGAAAAAACCGTCGCTAGAAAACGACCATATTTACGGCCTTGCCGCTTGAGATTATACTTTTCACAAACCTTTTGTTCGAGAAAATATTGGGAGGAACGCCATCATGAGCTATCATCTCACCATCCCCATGCTTGCCGGCGAATGCTGGTGGGGCGGCACCATCAAGGACGCGGAGCGGATGCCCTTTGACGAGCACACACAGTATCATGTGGACCTGCTTCGGGAGCGCCGCACCCAGAGCGCACCGCTGTTTCTGTCCAGCAAGGGGCGGTATCTCTGGAGCGAGGGTGCGTTCGCTATTGAGATGGACGGCGGGGTCATGGAGATCGAAAGCGATGAGCCCGTGCAGCTGGAAGCCCCCGGCTCCACCCTGCGGGAAGCCTATTTGGCGGCCATGAAGGCCCATTTTCCCTTTGAAAGCGGCATTCATACGCCTCGAGAGTTTTATCACCATCCCCAATTCAACACCTGGATGGAGCTGATCAAAAATCAGAACGAGCAGGACATTCTGGCTTACGCGCAGGAAGTGGTGGAGCACGGCTACCATCCGGGAATTTTCATCATCGACGGCGGCTGGCAGAAATGTCAGGGCACATGGGAGTTTAACCGGGAACTGATCTCCGACCCGGAGGAAATGTTTTCTAGGCTGCACGCGCTGGGCTTTCAGGTGATGATCTGGGTCAGCCCGTTTATGTGCTCCGAGGGAGACAATTTCCTGAAGCTCTACTCCGCCCGTTCCTCTGAAAACGTGGGTGGTCAGCCCTGCTATGACCATCTGGTGCGCTATCGAAATGGCGAAGTCGCTATCCAGCACTGGTGGAGCGGCTTCGGGGCCATTCTGAATTTTAATTTGCCGGGAGACTGCGAATATATGGATGGACAGCTGCAAAAGCTGCTGGACATGGGGGCGGACGGCTTCAAGTTCGACGGCGGCACCTGCCTACCCCAAAGCTTCCTGAATGGCACAGACTTCTACGGCGGCTATTCCACGCTGGAGCTGAATCAGGCGTGGGTACGCTTCGGTTCCCGGTATCGCCTGCACGAATACAAGGATACCTGGAAGATGGGCGGCAAGCCGGTGGTTCAGCGGCTGTTTGACAAAAATCACGCATGGAAGGGCAATGGTCTGGACTGCCTGATTCCTCACGGGATCTTTACCGGCCTGATCGGCTGTCCCTTTATCTGTCCGGATATGATCGGCGGAGGGGAATGGACGGCCTTCGTTTACGGCAAGCATGACGAAGAGCTGTTCATTCGCATGGCAGAGGCTTCGGCCCTGTTCCCGATGATGCAGTTTTCCTCGCTGCCGTGGCGGCATCTTTCGCCCAAGGCGGTGCAGGTCTGCAAGGAAATGGCGGAGCTGCATGAGCAAATGTACCCGGAGATTGAACAAGCGCTGGAAGAGACCGAGCATACCGGAGAACCCATGATCCGCAGCATGGAGTACGCATACCCGGGCTGCGGTTATGAACGGATCAACGATCAGTTTTTATTGGGAGAAAACATACTGGTCGCCCCGGTGGTGGAAAAGGGCGCAAGGGCGCGCAGGGTGATTTTCCCGCAGGGCGCCTGGCAAAACGAGGCAGGTCGGCGTTACGAAGGCCCAACTGAAGCCGTGCTGGAAGCGCCGTTGGAAAAGCTGCTCTGGTTCCGTCGTGCATAAATTTTTTCCGTTGGAGGATGAACCCCCATCCTTCAACGGGATTTTTGTTGACAATTTTATTTTTGAACATTATACTAAAATACGCATGTTGCACATCGAATGTTTCAAGGAGACGGGAATGGAAATTTCGATCTAGCTGCGGGAGCTGCAGCCTTTTTTGAATGAACGGAGGCAGCTGAAAAATTGGCCCGCCAAAAAGAAACGGAAGGTGTTGGCCCTGTGGTATCTGGCCGGACAGATGGAAATGGGAAAAGTTTATTCCGAAGCGGAAATCAATACGCTGCTGGATGAATGGACGGTCTTTCACGACCCTGCCACGCTGCGCCGGGAACTGTTCAACCATTTTCTGCTGAACCGTACCGCGGACGGTTGGCAGTACTGGCGGGCGGAGGAGATTCCTTCGCTGGAGGCATTTCTGACAAAATATCTGTGACTTTTCTGAAAAGAGGAATGAGAAATGAAGAAGTGGTATGACGAAGAATACGAGTTTACCGTGGAAGTGACCGGCTTTCTGCGCGGCGATCACACCGAGCGCTATTGCCGAAACGGCGAGGAGATTGGCGATATCTACCGCTGCACCTACGGCTGCCCGGTCAATCAGAATGGGCAGGGCATCTGTTCTAAAACCATGATGATGCTGTACCCGCTGATGGAGGCCGTCCGCAGCGGCGGCGACCTGACATATGTGGGCGGCGATGAAAAATACGCCAAGACCATCGTCTGCCCGGACGGATGCGTGATGTTCCGTCTGACGGCCCGTCCGCTGGGAAACGAGAATTTCCACAAAGGCCGCTTTTATGATCCCGCCGATGGAGAATAAAACGATGGAAAGCGAAGCAGGAAAAACGATATGAGGGGGATTTTACTGCCTGATAGCCGCGTTTCCTTGCGCAAAAACGCCGCCGGCGCTATAATGCTGCTGGACGGCGTTTTTTTTGTATCAGCAAAATACAGAATAAAGGGGCGTTTTTCATGGCAGATAAGAACATTATGAGCTACGAAACCGTGGCGCTGGATGAGGAAAATCACGCGCTGGTCATTATCGATCAAACGAAGCTGCCGGGCGAGGTGGAGATTCTGCACCTGACCGAACAGAAGGACATTTGGCAGGCTATCTATCTCCTGCAGGTGCGTGGCGCGCCCGCGATCGGCGTGGCTGCGGGCTTCGGCCTGTATCTGGCCGCCCGGCAGATTCAGGCGGAGGACTTCGACGGTTTTTATCGGCAGCTTCATGAAGCCAAGGAATATCTGAACTCCTCCCGGCCTACGGCAGTGAATCTCTCCTGGGCGCTGAACCGGATGGAGCAGGTCGCCCTCGACAACCGGGACAAGCCGGTTGCGGAGATCAAGGAGCTGCTGCGCCGGGAGTGCATCGCCATTAAGGACGAGGACGTGTGGATGTGCCGCAAGATCGGCGAATACGGCCTGAGCCTGATCAAGGATGGCGACGGCGTACTGACCCACTGCAACGCCGGTCAGCTGGCGACCTCCAAGTACGGTACGGCGCTGGCTCCCATCCATCTGGGCCGGGAGAAGGGGATGCACTTCCGGGTATATTGCGACGAGACCCGCCCGCTTCTGCAGGGGGCGCGCCTTTCTTCCTTCGAAATGCTGGCGGACGGCGTAGACACCACCGTTATCTGCGACAACATGGCCTCGCAGGTGATGAAAAACGGCTGGGTGAACGCGGTTTTTGTGGGCTGCGACCGAGTGGCGGCCAATGGCGACGCCTGCAACAAAATCGGCACCTCCGGCGTGGCTATTCTGGCGAAGTATTATGGCATTCCCTTTTATGTGCTGGGGCCCACCTCCACCATCGATATGAGTATCGAAAAGGGCGAGGACATTCCCATCGAACAACGCCCTGCCTCCGAAGTGACGGAAATGTGGTACAAGCAGCCTATGGCTCCCGCCGGGGTAAAGGTTTACAACCCCGCTTTCGACTTTGCGGATCATGAGTTGATCTCCGGTATCGTCACGGAATACGGTATCGCCCGTCCGCCCTATACGGAAAGCCTGAAGGAAATCTTCCGCAAAAAGGCCGAAGCGCAGGGGAAGAAATAACGTTTTGGGGAGAAATCCGACGAACGTCATAGACTGTACTGGTTCAACTACAGCAGGAAGCGGCGAGGAGCGTGCTTTGCTATACAGCATTTTGGCAATTGAAAAAGTTGACAGCCGAGCAGCAGAAGAGGGAAAAATGAATGAAGTACCGCAAAATAAAAGAGGCCGATGACCAAAAAATTGCGGAGATCATCCGGGAAAATTTGCAGCGTCTTCATCTGGATATTCCCGGAACGGCGTATTTCGATCCTGAACTGGATCATTTGAGCGCGTACTATAACAATGATCCGGCCAAACGCGTTTATTTTGTCGCATTGGATGAAGACGGGCAAGTGAGCGGCGGCGTGGGAATCGCAGAATTTGACGGCTTGGAAGACTGTGCGGAGCTTCAAAAGCTTTATCTGTCTGATTCCGTGAAGGGCAAGGGGTACGGGAAAAAACTGCTGCATCTGGCGGAGGAATGGGTAAAATCGGCCGGTTATCGAAAGCTGTACCTTGAAACCCATACCAATCTGTCGGTCGCACTGAAACTGTATGAAAAGATGGGCTTCCATCTGATCGAAAAGCCCTGCCGGACGCAGCACAGCACCATGAATCGTTTTTATTTGAAAGAATTATAAGGGGTCGACGGATGGCGTAGAAACAGAAAAAGCCAGTCTGACTGTGCAGGCCGGCTTGTATCGTCTTTCTCCTGAGCTATCGCCAATGCAAGTTGCGCGGTGGACACAAAAGTCCATCGGGGAAAAACGGCGAAAGCGGTTTTTATTCCCGTTATGGATGGGCGTGGTTCGGCTTTTTATGGCTGATTCCCAAGGAAATTTTGAGCCTTTCAAAAACGCTGCCTGTACGTTCATATTCTGTAAAAAGAGATTTTCATTGAAAAACAAGCTGAGCCGCCGTGTGATATCCACACGGCGGCTCGTTCGATTATAGAGTCTTTTTACGCGGCCTGCTCGAACTGGCTGTTGTACAGGTCGGCGTAGAAGCCGCCCTTTTCCATCAGCTGATCGTGAGTGCCGCTTTCCACCACATCGCCCTCCCGCATGACGAGAATCAGGTCGGCGTTTTTGATGGTGGACAGCCGGTGTGCAATCACGAAGCTGGTGCGTCCCCTGGTCAGCTCGTCCATCGCCCGCTGGATCAGCAGCTCGGTGCGGGTATCCACGGAGGAGGTGGCCTCGTCCAGAATCAGCATGGGCGCGTTCTGCAGCATGGCCCGGGCGATGGTCAAAAGCTGCTTCTGACCGGCAGAAATGCTGGTGCTGTCAGAAAGCACGGTGTCAAAGCCATGGGGGAGCGAGTGGACGAATTTGTCCAGCCCGCAGGCCTTGCAGACCTTTTCCAACTGCCCGTCCGTAATGCCCTGCATGTTGTAGACCAGATTTTCCCGGACGGTTCCCTCAAACAGCCACGTGTCTTGCAGCACCATGCTGAACAATTCATGCACCGCCTCCCGGCGCATGTCGGAAATTTTCACGCCGTCGATGGAAATACTGCCGGAGTTGATCTCAAAAAAACGCATCAGCAGGTTGACCATGGTGGTCTTGCCTGCGCCAGTAGGGCCTACAATAGCCACCTTCTGGCCGGGATGCACCTGTGCGGAGAAGTCCTTGATGATGATCTTATCCGGGGAGTCAGGATAGCTGAACCGTACATGGTCGAAGGTGACGGCACCCTGCACCTTGGGCAGCGCGGAGGCCTTGTCGCTTTCATCGGCCATTTCTTCGCTTTCCAAAAAGTCGAAAATGCGGTGGGCGGAGGCGGAAGCCGTCTGCATATTGGTCATGCCCTGCGCGATCTGGGTCAGCGGCGAGGTAAACAGGCGCACATACAGGATGAAGGAAACGATCACGCCGAACTCAATGGTTCCGTTGATGGCCAGAATGGAGCCCGCAACGCAAACGGCCACATAGGCGATGTTGCCGATGACGTTCATCAGGGGCTGCATCACGCCGGAAAGGAACTGAGACTTCCAGTTGGCGTCGTACACGGCGGCGTTCAGCCGGTCAAAGCGCTCGCCCACCTTGCGGCCGGCGCGGCTGATGCGGACGACCTCATGGCCGGAATACATTTCCTCCACGTAGCCGTTCAGTTCGCCAAGGCTTTGCTGACGGGCGGCAAAGTACCGCTGAGATTTGGACATGATCAGCGCGGTAGCCAGCAGACCTACAACCGTTACCGCCAGCGAGATTAACGCCAGCCGCCATTCGGTGACGAACATCATGATCAGGCAGCCCACAAACTGAGTGGCGGCGCTGATGATGGTGGGCAGACTGTTGGTCAGCCCCTGCTGCAGGGTAGAAACGTCGTTGGTAATGCGGCTGAGAATATCGCCCTGAGAAGTGGTGTTGAAGTACTTCTGGGGCACCCGGTTGATCTTCTCGGACAGTTCGCCCCGCATCCGATAGGACATTTTCAGCGTGACCACCGACATGATGTAATGCTGCGTGAAGCTGAACAGGGCGCTCAAAACGTAGATCACCGCCAGAAAAATACCCACTTTGGCAATGGCGTTCAGGTCGATGCCTGTAGTCAGACCGTCGGACATGATGGTAGCGATACTGCCGATTTTATCCGGGCCGATGATGGTCATGACGGCGCTGAGTGCCGCCAGCACCAGTGCGAAGACGATCACGCCCATGCTGGAACGGAGGTATTCCGTCATCCGGGGCAGAGCGGTGCGGATATCGCCCTTTTCATTGGGACGGCCATGCATATTTCTCATCATAACAGTTTCCCTCCTTTACGCCAGTTCAGCCGCGCTGAGCTGGGAAGTAGCGATCTCGCGGTAGACTTCGCAATTCTGCATCAGTTCCTCGTGGGTGCCCATGCCGACGGCTTCGCCCCGATCCAGCACAATAATCTTGTCCGCGTGGCGAATGGTGCTGATGCGCTGGGCCACGATGATCTTGGTGATGTCGTGCAGCTGTTTGGCCAGCCCCTCCCGCAGCTTTGCGTCAGTGCGGTAGTCCAGTGCGGAGAAGGAGTCGTCGAATACCAGAATTTCCGGCCTGCGGGCCAGCGCCCGGGCAATGGAAAGCCGCTGCTTCTGACCGCCGGAGACGTTGCGGCCCAACTGGGCGATGTGGTGCTCCGTTCCTTCCGGCAGCTTATCGACAAATTCCTTAGCCTGCGAAAGCTCGATGGCGCTGCTTAGCGCGCCGTCGTCCGCAGCCGCAGCACTTTCTCCGAAGAATATATTGTCCCGGATGGAGCCGGAGAACAGCACCGCCTTCTGGGTCACATAACCCAGCTTGTCATACAGCGCGTCGAAGGCATAATCCTTCACGTCCACGCCGTCCACCAGCACCTGCCCGGAGGTCGCGTCGTAGAACCGGGGGATCAGGCTGACCAGCGTGGATTTGCCGCTGCCGGTCGCACCGATGATGGCCAGCGTTTCGCCCTGCTTGACCTGAAAACTGATGTGGCTCAAATCCTCCTCAGAGGCGCCGGGGTAACGGAAGCAGACGTCCCGGAACTCCACGGAGCCGCGCTCGCTGCCTTCGCGGACGCTGCCCTCGGTAATGGAAGCCTTCCGATCCAGCACTTCGTTGATACGCTCGGCGGAAACTTCCGCCTGCGGCAGCATCATGAAGATCATCACCAGCATCATGAAGGACATGATAATATAGGTGGCATAGGTGCTGAATACCAGCACGTTGCTGAACATAGTCAAACGGCTCATGGGGTCCGTCAGCGGAATCTGATTCACCAGCGCCGCACCCAGCCAGTAAATGACCAGCGCCAAGCCGTTCATGCCCAGGGTCATGGTGGGCTGCACCAGCGCAAAGAGCTTCTGGTTCTTCATCTGGACGTTCATCATGTCCTTGCTGGGGCCGTCGAATTTATCATTCTGATACTTTTCGGCGTTGAAGGCATGAACCACATTGATGCCGGTCAGATTTTCCCGGGCCACCCGGTTAATGCTGTCCGTCAGCTTCTGCACAATGCGGAAGCGGGGAATGCAGGTGGCCATGACCAGAAATACCGTCAGGCAGATAGCGACCACAAAACCGGCGGTCACAACGGAAAGCTCCCAGCTCTTGCCCAGAATTTTGATCACGCCCCATACGGCCATAATGGGGGCCTTGATCATCATCTGCAGGCCCATGGCGACGATCATCTGAATCTGCGTGATGTCGTTGGTGGTTCGGGTGATCAGGCTGGGCACGGAAAAATCAGACATTTCCTCCTGCCCGATGTCCATCACATGATGGAAGACCTTTTCCCGAACGACAAAGCTGAAGCCGGAAGCTGTCCGGGCGGAAAGATAACCGCAAACGACTGCCAGCAGCGCGCTGGCCGCCGTGCAGCCCAGCATTTTCAGACCGACGTTCAGAATGTCCGCCGTCTGGCCGGAGGTCTTGATGAGCATGGTCAGCTCCGTCATGTAGTCCGGCAGCCGCAGGTCAAAGTAAATCTCCCCTACCACAAAGACCAGACAGATCAGCGCCATCAGTGCCTCTTTCCGGCGCATGTTTTTCAGTAGTTTCAGCATGTTTTCACCCTCCTAATCTCCCAGTGGAATCAGAGCCCATGGCGCAAAATATCTTCCAGATTCTCCCCAAAGCGGGTCAGCGTCCGGCGGAAGGACTCCATATCGCTTTCGTTGATGCCGTCCGACAGCTTATTCGCAAAGGCCTTTTGCAGCTTGCGGCCCTCTGCGACGACAGATTGTGCCTTTTCCGTACAGGCCAGCCGTGTCTTGCGCCGGTCGTTTGCGGCCTCTGCCCGAACCAGCAGCCCTTCGTTCACCAGCCTGTCCACATGAACCGAGACGATTCCTGGCTTGAGGCCGCGGCATTGGCAGATGTCGCTGGCGGTGTTCCTGTCCGGGTTGTTGGCCACAAACAGCAGAATATCCATCGCCATCGGCGGCAGGCCCGTTTCCCGGCAAAGGGGCTGCAGCACGTTGTGATACGCGTCAATAAACTTGGCAGCGTGGCTGAACATCCGGGAGCCGGTCAGATTCCACTCAGGCATTTTCTCCTCCTGTTAGATAGTTTAATATTGGAATATTCAAAATTATACTGATTTTGAAAGGAAAGTCAATGAACGAATTGTGAACGCAAGGTAAACTCAAAAGCAAAAAGCGCTGCTTCTCCTTAATAGAGAAGCAGCGCTGAAAGAATGGGGGAAGGGTCAGCCCTTGCTGACCTGCTGCCCGTTCACAAACACAGCCTTGGTCTTGCACTGAATATCCCGCAGGGGATTGCCCTCGAAAATGGCGATATCTGCGTCCTTGCCCACTTCCAGAGAGCCGACGCGGTCGGAAATGCCGATCACATGGGCAGGATTGAGGGTGATAGCCCGCCAGGCGGATTCTTCCTTCATGCCCGCCTTGACGGCCAGCCCGGCGCACAGGGGCAGGTAGTACAGCGGGATCACGGGCGCGTCGGTGATGATGCAGACTTCCAGCCCGGCGTTATCCAGAATGCCGGGCGTAGCGAAGCTCTTTTCCCGCAGCTCCACCTTGGTCTTGGAGCCAAAGGAGGGGCCGACCAGTACCGGCTTGCCCGCCTTGACCAGATGATCCACGATCAGATGGCCCTCGGTCACGTGATCCAGCGTGATATCCACGTCAAATTCCCGGGCAATGCGCAGGGCGGTGAGGATATCGTCCGCCCGGTGGGCATGAGCCTTTAGGGGAATTTCCTTGCGGATGACGGGCAGCAGGGCTTCCAGCTGCATATCGAAGGGACGGGTCTTGTCCGGGTCCTTTTCAGCGGCCTCTACCTCGGCGGCATAGCGCTTCGCCTTGAAAAGCTGTTCCCGCAGCAGCGCCGCGATCGCCATACGGGTCACAGGCTCCTTTTTGCCGTTTTGACCATAGCAGCCCTTGGGGTTTTCACCGAAAGCGATCTTCATGGCGGCAGGATATTTGACGACCATATCGTCTACGCAGTCGCCGTACAGCTTCAGCGCCACAAAAGAGCCGCCCAGCACATTGGCGGAGCCGGGGCCGGTCACAGCGGTGGTCACACCACCCGCCAGCGCGTTGGCAAAAGCCTCGCACCGGGGATTGATGCCGTCAATGGCCCGCAGCTCGGGCGTGACGGGGCTGGAATATTCGTTGGTGTCGTTGCCCTCCCAGCGAACGCCCTCTTCGTCGATGCCGATATGGCAGTGCGCGTCAATAAAGCCGGGCGTTACCAGACAGCCGGAAGCGTCCAGCACTTCCACGCCCTCCGGCGCATCCACCTTTTGGCCGATTGCCGCAATTTTTCCGTCGTCGCCGATGAGCAGCTCGCCGTTTTCCATTTCTTCGCCCACAATGGGCTTGATTTTTCCACCGCGAATCAAAAGCATGGGATGAACCTCCTTTTGTTGTTCAGAAGTTATTTATACATAGGCTGGGCAAAACCCTTCTGAATTTCGTTTTTCTTCGGAAAAGCTCTGCACAGAAATTGCCGAAAACGGTTCCAGTCCAGTTCTGCAGGCGAGTTGGACAGAGGACAGCAAAGCCCGTTTCCGTGGTGTTATAAAGGAGCGCGCAGGCAGCCATCTGGAATGGCGTACACATGTCGATAGCCGATTCGCCGCTGAAAATATTGGGGGATCTTGTCCCGAGGACGTGTGAACCAGCAGGGAAAGAAGTCTTTTCATGGCGTTTCACTCTGTTTTTGATGGAGCAATCGTTCAATTCCTTGGAGTTTTTCCTTTTTCCATAGAAACAGAAAAGCGGAAAAGTTTGAACTTCTGAACTGGAAAATAAGGGGCTTTTGAAAAGATTCTGAGAAAATATTTTGGCACAGAAAAACTCGGAAACCATTATGGTTTCCGAGTTTAATGGTCTGGGTGAGAAGATTCGAACTTCCGGCCTCTTGAACCCCATTCAAGCACGCTA
>URJB01000003.1 GCA_900548145.1 uncultured Eubacteriales bacterium
ATAGCGCGCAGTCCGGGGTCAAGGGGCACTGCCCCTTGCGCGAGCCGCGAGGCCCGTCGCCGAGCGGCGGTAAAACCCCGGCCAACTGGCATGTCTCCCTACGCCCCTGCGCGCCTGCGGCGCGCAGTCCGGTTAGGGGCACTGCCCCTAGCCCCTGACGTGGAGGCGGGTCAGGGCACGCCTGAGCTTGGCTTCGGCAATGCGGAACTGCTCGTCGCTGCGGTCGAGGGCGCGCAAGCGCTCCTCCGCTTCCTGCCGGGCGCGCTGGGCACGCTCCGCGTCGATCTCGTCCGCCCACTCAAAGGTGGTAGCCATGACCCAGACCTGCCCGCCAGAGACAGTCAGAAGCCCGCCCTGACAGGCGGCGGAGCGCTCGTTGCCCTCCGCGTCCGTCAGCTTGGCCTCGCCGATGCCCAGCGGCGCGGAATAGTCGATGTGCCCGGCCAGAATGGCCGCGTCGCCGCCCACCGTGCGCAGGATGATCTGCCGGGCTTCGCCGTCAAATACCAGCCGGTCCGGGGTGACGATCTGCAAATGAAAGGTTGCCATGGTCATTCACCCTTCTTGGCCTGCGCCACGGCCTCGTCGATGGTGCCCACAAAGAGGAAGGCGCTCTCGGGCAGGTCGTCGTGCTTGCCTTCGATGATCTCCTTGAAGCCGCGGATAGTTTCCTTCAGGGGCACGTACTTGCCCTCCATGCCGGTGAACTGCTCGGCCACGCTGAAGGGCTGGCTCAGGAAGCGCTGCACCTTGCGGGCGCGGGCCACGATCAGCTTGTCCTCGTCGCTCAGCTCGTCCATGCCCATGATGGCGATGATGTCCTGCAGCTCCTTGTAGCGCTGCAAAATTCCCTGTACCTGCCGGGCCACGTCGTAGTGCTCCTGCCCCACGATCTCGGGGGTCAGGATGCGGCTGGTAGAGTCCAGCGGATCTACGGCGGGGTAGATGCCCAGCGAGGAAATGGCGCGGCTGAGAACCGTGGTGGCGTCCAGATGGGCGAAGGTAGTGGCGGGAGCCGGGTCGGTCAGGTCGTCCGCAGGCACGTAAACGGCCTGCACGGAGGTGATGGAGCCCTTCTTGGTGGAGGTGATTCGCTCCTGCAGGGCGCCCATTTCCGTGGCCAGCGTGGGCTGATAGCCTACGGCAGAGGGCATACGGCCCAGCAGCGCGGACACTTCCGAACCCGCCTGAGTGAAACGGAAGATGTTGTCGATGAAGAGCAGCACGTCCTGATGCTCCTCATCGCGGAAATATTCGGCCATGGTCAGGCCGGACAGGGCTACCCGCATACGGGCTCCCGGCGGCTCGTTCATCTGGCCGTAGACCAGCGCGGTCTTGGAAAGCACGCCGCTTTCCTTCATTTCGTTGTACAGGTCGTTGCCCTCGCGGGTGCGCTCGCCCACGCCGGCGAAGACGCTCAGACCGCCGTGCTGCTTGGCGATGTTGTTGATCAGCTCCATAATCAGCACGGTCTTGCCCACGCCTGCGCCGCCGAACAGGCCGATCTTGCCGCCCTTGGCGTAGGGGGCGATCAGGTCCACGACCTTGATGCCGGTCTCCAGGATCTCGGTAGAGGTCTCCTGCTCTTCGTAGCTGGGCGCGGGCCGGTGAATCGGCCAGCGCTCGCCTGCCTCCGGGTCGGGCTGATTGTCGATGGCCTGACCCAGCAGGTTGAAGATGCGGCCCAGACACTCGTTGCCTACGGGCACGGTGATGGGGCTGCCGGTGTCCACCGCGTCCATGCCGCGCACCATGCCGTCGGTGGCGTTCATGGAGATGCAGCGGGCCACGTTGTCGCCGATCAGCTGCGCCACCTCGGCGACGATCTTCTTGTCGCCGTTCTGAATCTCAATGGCGTTGAGCAGCTCGGGCAGGCAGCCGTCCTCGAAGCGGATGTCCAGCACAGGCCCGATGATCTGCACCACTTTGCCAATGTTTTGACTGCTCACAATAGGTGTTCTCCTTTCGCGATGCCGTTACGATTCCGCACCGGCCACGATCTCGGTGATTTCCTGCGTAATGCTGCCCTGACGGGCACGGTTGAAGCGGAGCCTGAGGCCGTCGATCATCTCGCCCGCGTTCTTGGTAGCGGAATCCATGGCGTTGCGCCGGGAGGCCACCTCGCTGGCAAAGGAATCGCACAGGGCGCTGTACAGCCGTCCGGCCAAAAAGTCCGGCATGACCGCCTTCAGCGTTTCGGCGGGTTCCAGCTCGTACACGGCGGCCACCGGCAAAGGCTCCTGCGTCTCCGGCTTGCGGATGGGCAAAAGCTGCTCCAGCTGAACCTCCTGCGTCATCATGGACTGGAAGGAGGTGTACGCCAGCCAGATCTCATCGAACTCCTCGTTTGTGTAGCCCTCGATGAGCCGCTTGGCCAGTCCGTAGCAGGAACCTACGGAAATGCTTTCCACCCGGGCATACTGGTCGCTGAGAAGCTCCACGCCCAGATGGGCGTATTTCTCAACGGCCTTGCGTCCCAGCGGCAGCACACAGTAGCCGGTTCCGTCCGTGTGGGCGGCCACCGCCTTGAATACATTGTTGTTATAACCCCCGGCCAGTCCCCGTTCCCCGGCGATGACCACATAACAGCGGCGCTTCACCGGGCGGGGGGTGACGAAGGGCACGTTGGGGTCGGTGCAGCGGGCCACGGCCGCGGCCATGGCTGCGCCGGAGATCTGACCATAGGGTTTGCTGGCTTCCATCCGCTCCTTGGCGCGGCGAAGCTTGGAGGTTGCCACAAGCTGCATGGCCTTGGTGATCTGCATGGTGCTTTCCACGCTCTTGATGCGCAGCTTGATGTCTTTCATGGACGCTCCGGCCATGTTGCAGCCTCCTTTCCCTTAGTCGGCCTTCCGGGCGCTGAGGAAGTCGCGGGTGTAGCTTTCCAGCGCCTGCCGGAGAGCCTCCTCGGTTTCCTTGCTCAGCTGGCCGCTTTCCCGAATGGCGTTCAGCACGTCGGAATGCTGGGCCTCCATGCGCTCGTACAGGCCGGTCTCATACTCGGCTACGTCGCTGACCTTGACTTCCTTGAGGAAATCGTGAGTCACGGCGTAGAAAATGCACACCTGATCCTCCACGGCCACGGGACGGTTCCGCTTCTGCTTGAGCACTTCCACAATGCGTTCGCCCTGCGCCAGACGAGCCCGGGTGTCCGCGTCCAGATCGGAGCCGAACTGGGCGAAGCCCTGCAGCTCCCGGTACTGGCTGTAGAGCAGCTTCAGGCTGCCGGCCACCTTCTTCATGGCCTTGATCTGGGCGTTGCCGCCCACGCGGCTGACGGAGATGCCCGGGTTGACGGCGGGCATGACGCCGGAGTGGAACAGCTCGGTCTCCAGAAAGATCTGGCCGTCGGTGATGGAGATCACGTTGGTGGGGATGTAGGCGGAAACGTCGCCCGCCTGGGTCTCGATGATGGGCAGCGCCGTAATGGAGCCGCCGCCGTAGGCCTTGTCCACCCGAGCAGCCCGCTCCAGAAGACGGCTGTGCAGGTAGAACACGTCGCCGGGATACGCCTCGCGTCCCGGGGGACGGCGGATCAGCAGGGACAGGGCCCGGTAGGCCACCGCGTGCTTGCTCAGGTCGTCGTAGACGATCAGCACGTCCTTGCCCTGATCCATGAAGTACTCGGCCATGGCGCAGCCGGAATAGGGCGCGATGTACTGCAGGGGGGACTGTTCGCTGGCCGTGGCGGATACCACGATGGTGTAATCCATAGCGCCGCCCGCGGTCAGGGTATCCACCATCTGGGCCACGGTGGAGCATTTCTGGCCGATGGCCACGTAAATGCAGATCACGTCCTTGCCCTTCTGGTTCAGGATGGTATCCAGCGCGATAACGGTCTTACCGGTCTGACGGTCGCCGATGATGAGTTCGCGCTGGCCCCGGCCAATGGGGATCATGCTGTCGATGGCCTTGATGCCGGTCTGCAGCGGAACGGATACGCCCTTGCGCTCGATGATGCCGGGGGCGTTGCGCTCGATGGGATAATACTCGCTGGTCTCCACCGGGCCCTTGCCGTCGATGGGATGGCCCAGCGCGTTGACCACGCGGCCAATGAGCTTCTCGCCCACGGGCACGGACACAACGGTGCCGGTGCGCTCCACCACGTCGCCCTCGCGGATGCCCTCGTCGCTGCCCAGCATGACGATGGCCACGGAGTTTTCCTCCAGATTCAGCGCCATGCCGTACTCGCCGTTGGAGAAGCGCAGCAGCTCGTTGGCCATGCACTTGTCCAGCCCGGAGGCCCGGGCGATGCCGTCGCCGATCATGATAACGGTGCCGGTATCCGCCTGTGAGATCTTATTTTCGTAATGCTTGATCTGCTCTTTGATGAGCTTGGAAATTTCCTCAGGTTTTAACTGCATTGTCTCACCGCCTGTTATCAGGCCTGACCGCCGATGGCCCGATGGATGGCCGTAAGGCGGCTCTGGACGGTATTATCGTAGCGCTTGCCGTCCATCTCCAGCCGAACGCCGCCCAGCACCGCCGGGTCAAGCCGTTCCTTCAAAACAATCTGTTTGCCGGTCATGGCGCTCAGTTTTTCCATGAGCTTTTTCCGCTGCCCGTCGTCCAGCGGGACGGCGGTGGTGACGCTGGCCTCCACAATGCCGTTATCCTGAAGATAACGGGCCCGGTAGGCCTTCACGCAGTCGGAGAATTCATGCAAAAGTCCCTTTTCCAGAAGGATCTTGCAGAAATTCAGCACATAGGGGTGTACCTGTCCCCGCAGGGTCCTGTCCAGAATATCCAGCCGCTCCTCCCGGGCCAGAGACATGTTGGACAGGAGCCGCAGGTAATCGGGCTGAGCCTTGAAGCTGTCGTTCAGCACGTCCAGCTCCTCCAGCACGTCCCCGGACAGCGCTTCCTCCGCGCACAGGGCGTACAGGCCTTCGCCGTACTCTCTGCTCTGCTCCGTCACTGCCGGTCACCCACGTTCCTGATAAATTCATCCACAAAGGTATCCTGGTCTTCCTTGCGGATCTCGCGTTCCACGACCTTGGATGCGATGCTGACGGCCAAGTCGGAGATTTCTCCCCGCACGTCCGTAAGCATCCGCCGCTTTTCCTGGGCGATCTCTTCTTCCGCCTTCTGCTTCAGATGGCTGGCTTGGCTGCTGGCTTCCTGAACGATCTGGTCGCCGCGGCGCTGGGCCGTCTGGGTAGCGGTGCGGACAATCTTGTCCGCCTCCTCCCGGGCCCCGGCCAGCTTCTCTTCATATTCCTGCTTCATGCTTTCGGCGTCGGTGCGGCTTTGATCCGCCGCGTCGTACATTTCCGTCACCTGATGCTGCCGGGTGTTCAGCACGCCCTGCACCTTGGCAAAAAGCACTTTTTTCAGAATCAGGTAAATAATCAGCAGGTTGGCAAGGGAAATGAGGATCTGCCACAGGTTCACCGAAATGATGTCCAATGACTGTACGCTCATATACTATTGCCTTTCCAATTCAGGGATCCGTCAGCCAATGGCCTTCAGGAGAATATTCACAAACAGGTTGGGGGCCACGAAGATCAGCAGGATGCCGATGACCAGGCCGTACAGACCGGTGGTCTCGGCGATGGCGCAGCCCATGATCATGGTAGAAGTAACGGCGCTCTTGCACTCGGGCTGACGGCCGATGGCTTCACAGGCCTTGGCAACGGCGTTGCCTTCACCAATACCGGGGCCGATACCGGCGATCAGAGCGAGACCCGCGCCGATGGCGCAGCCGGCGAGAATGATACCAATAGCGAGTTCCATAAATAGAATCCTCCTTGTTTGCAGCGTGTGTGGACAGAAACGGCTTCCCTGTTTTTTCAGGGGTTCGCCGGGTTATTCCTCCTCAGGGGCGGCGGTACCGATATACAGCATGGTCAGCATGGCGAAGATGAACGCCTGCATCAGGCCGCTGAAAATATCGAAATACAGCGATAGAATGGCCGGAAGGCCGACCTGCAGCAGGGGGAAGCTTCCCAGGATGCCGGGCAGCCAGCCCAGCAGCAGCTTGCTAAGGCCCTGCAGCGCATAGGCCACCAGCGTGGAGATGACCACGCCGGAAAGCACGTTTCCGTAATGACGGAACGACAT
Organism: uncultured Eubacteriales bacterium; assembly: GCA_900548145.1. Classification (GTDB taxonomy): domain Bacteria; phylum Bacillota; class Clostridia; order Christensenellales; family Aristaeellaceae; genus Limiplasma. The sequence goes on from URJB01000003.1 coordinate 6,064, forward strand.
GGACACGGGGGTGGCGAATTCGCCGATGATGTTAAAGGGCGCAAAGACCGGCACCGGCTCGAAGAAGCCCTTCACATAAGGCCCAAGGCCTCCCTGGAGCTTGTAGTGGGTAATGAGCACGAACACCAGAATGGCCCATCCGGCCACGACGTTCATGTCGGAAGTAGGGGGCCGGAGGCCGACCAGGCTCATCAGGCTGGAAAACGCGGACAGGGCCATGATGCCCGCCACAAAGGGCGCGAAGCCCATGAAGCGCTTGCCCATGTTTTCCCGAACCAGACCGTTGGTCTTTTCTACGATCCATTCCGCCACCAGCTGGCGCCTGCTGCCCGGCTTCACGGTGATGCCGTGGACCAGATACAGGCACAGCCCCAGGATGGAGATCATCACCAGCCAGGAGTTCACCTGACTTTCGGTAATGGGCAGATCCTGCACCGGCATGGGAATGGTAAAGTAGATGCGCGCCCCGCTGATCTCGATCCCTTCCGACGCTGGAGTCGTCAGGATCTTGAGCGCCATCCCCGCTACCAGCGGCAGGATCATCATGGCGATCAGCAGAACGTCCACCGCACGAAACCGCGCGGATTTTCGATTCATTTCGGATCATCCCTCCTTTGCTTTGGTAATGATGAGCAGAAGCGGCCGGCTTTCGCCGCGCTTCTGCCTGCGGATATTTTTCCTTCCCTTTTCCTTCCTATAAAGTAAAGAAAAGGAACGATCAACGCGGAAGGTTTCCCTTCTGCGTTTAATCGATCTTCACATCGTCCTTCTCCCCGGAGGTGGCCTGACCGTCCTTTTTGTCAAACAGCGGACGGAACGCCACTCCGATACGGGGGAAGAACAGGGGCACGATCACCGCCACGGTGTGGAAGCAGTCCAGCGCAATGCCCACAAAGCAAAGCACGACCAGCATCAGCATCCGCAGCAGCTGGGACAGCTTCAGCTTGGCGGCGGCGGCCTTTTCGTCCAGCCCCACGGCCCGCTGAATGGTCCACCCCATCAGGAAGAAATTGAGGATGGCCGCAGCGCCTCCCAGCAGGTTGCCCAGCGGGACGGTGTAGTCCATATGGCCGGTCAGCAGGAACACCAGCTCCATCACCGCGCTGAGCAGAAGCACCCAGCCAGCGATATAGCCGGTCTCTTTTTTGACGGTAGGGTCGATGCGGCTCATTCCTCATTTCTCCTTCCGAAAATCAGATTGGGGACGCGCTGCGCCGCACGGGCGGAGCGTGTCGAAACAAAGGCTTACTTGGTGCCGAAGAGACGGTCGCCGGCGTCGCCCAGGCCGGGAACGATGTAGCCGTGCTCGTTGAGCTTTTCGTCACAGGCGGCCACGTAGATGTTCACATCGGGATGATCCTTCTGCACCCGGGCGATGCCCTCGGGCGCGGCGATCAGGTTGACCAGACGGATGTTATGGCATCCGCGCTGCTTGAGGAACGTGATGGCGGCGGAGGCGCTGCCGCCGGTAGCCAGCATGGGATCCAGCACCAGAAGCTCGCGGTTCTGGCTGTCGTCAGGCAGTTTGCAGTAGTATTCCACAGGGTTGAGGGTTTCCGGATCGCGGTACAGGCCGATGTGGCCCACCTTGGCCGCAGGGATCAGGTTCAGCACGCCGTCCACCATGCCCAGACCGGCCCGCAGGATCGGAACGATACCGACCTTCTTGCCGCTGAGAACGTGGGTCTTCGTGGTGCAGATGGGCGTTTCCACTTCGGCTTCCTCCGTGGAAAGATCGCGGGTCACCTCGTAGACCATCAGCATACTGATTTCCTCCAGCAGCTCACGGAACTCCTTGGCGCCGGTGTTTTTGTCCCGCATCAGGCTCAGCTTGTGCTGGATCAGGGGATGGTCAAATACGTATACCTTGCCCATGAAATAGTGCCTCCTTCGTCGTAGTGCCTTTGCATTGGTTTTCTTCCGGCCGCTCCCTGCCGCTTTTCAGCAGGGCGGAAGTTGCCGGATTCATCCACTCTCCATTATAGGGGAAAGGACCAGACATTGCAAGCAAAACCGTCAAGGCCCTCCGAACGCTTTTTCATTCTGGCCGTCCCCGGGCGGCCAAACAATGGGCAAAGGGGACGGACTGCCAAAAAGTTTGGCATTTTGCTCCCAGCGCCCAGTCCCCCTTTTTCGTCCTCTGTGGAAGAAAAACCCCTTGTCAACCCTTTCAAAAGCGCGTATAATGAGCGCCGTGGCAAGGATCGTGAAACCCGAAGGGCTTCCGTCTCAAGAGAGCAGCCGTCTGGTGCAAGGCTGCGGCGGGCGCTTCGTTTCCATCACGGGAGCCAACCGGCGACGAGCCGGGCGGGCGCGCCCGATACAGCGCAAAAAAAGGGAAGGCATTTTGCCTTAATCTGGGTGGCACCGCGGAGCACGCTTCTCTCCGTCCCTGAGACCGGCAGGTCTTGAGGGGCGGTTTTCATTATATCCGGACAGGAGGAATTCAAACCATGCTGGACATCAAACGCATCCGACAGAATCCCCAGGAATTGATCGACGCGCTGAAGGCGCGCAATAAGGACATCTCTCTGGACACTTTCCTCAAGGAAGACGAAGAACGCCGCGCCCTGATGGCCGAGGTGGAGGAGAAGAAAGCCCTGCGCAATCAGACCTCCAAGAAGATCGGTCTGGCCAAGAAGAACGGTGCCAGCGAAGAAGAGACCGCCGCCATCATGCGGGAAATGCGCGAACTGGGCGACGTGATCGACGCGCTGGATGAAAAGATCAACGAGCTGGACGCGAAAATGCAGCAGTTCCTGATGAGCGTGCCCAACATCCCCAACCCCCGCGTGCCGATCGGCAAGGACGACAGCGAAAACGTGGAAGTGCGCCGTTGGGGCACGCCCCGTCAGTTCGGCTGGGAGCCCAAGGCCCACTGGGACATCGGCACCGATCTGAAGATTCTGGACTTTGACACCGCCGCCAAGATCTCCGGCGCGCGTTTCACCATCTACCGCGGGCTGGGTTCCCGGCTGGAGCGCTCCATCATCAACTTCTTCCTGAACACCCACGTGGAAGCGGGCTACGACGAGGTCTATCCGCCCTACATGGTCACCCGCGCCACCATGACCGGCACCGGCCAGCTGCCCAAGTTTGAGGATGACGCCTACAAGGTCGATCAGGACACCTTCCTGATCCCCACCGCCGAAGTGCCCGTCACCAACATGTACCGCGACATGATTCTGGACGGCGCGCAGCTGCCCATCCGTCACTGCGCCTACTCCAGCTGCTTCCGCGCCGAGGCCGGCAGTGCGGGCCGCGACACCCGCGGTCTGATCCGTCAGCACCAGTTCAACAAGGTGGAAATGGTGAAGATCGCCAAGCCCGAAGAAAGCTACGCCGAGCTGGAAAGCATGACCGCCGAAGCCGAAAAGGTGCTGCAGCTGCTGGGTCTTCCCTACCGCGTGGTGAACCTGTGCACCGGCGATCTGGGCTTCAGCGCCGCCCAGACCTACGACATCGAAGTGTGGATGCCCTCCTACGGCCGCTATGTGGAAATTTCCAGCTGCTCCGACTGTGAGGACTTCCAGGCCCGCCGCGCCAGCATCCGCTACCGCGAGACCCCCAAGGACAAGCCCCAGTTCGTCCACACCCTGAACGGCAGCGGCGTAGCCGTGGGCCGCACGGTCGCCGCCATTCTGGAAAACTACCAGAACGAGGACGGCACGGTCACGGTGCCCGAGGTGCTGGTGCCCTATATGGGAACGAACATCATCAAATAAATCAAGCGATTCTCCCCGCAAGGGGAAGAAAAACCCCCGCTGCAGGAAAGGGCCTGCGGCGGGGGTTTTGCTTTTGCGGGCATCCGCGCTTGTTCGTTGCCGCAAATGGCCGGTGAAGCGCACGGCAGTGCGGGCCGCGCTGATGGTTGGCTTTGAGGAAAGCGTTTTGTGCGCCCGCAGGCGCAATCCCCTGCTCTCGGTGGGGCCTGACGCGCCGATTGTTTGCCCCGAGGAAACCCCTCATATTTTTGCCTGACTGCTTACCCTGTGGTTTTCTCGCCGAGTGCGGCCCGAAGGGGGTGCAGGGGGGCGAGCGGAAAGCCACCCTGCTTGCATCGATAGACGCCAACTTTGCCGTAAGCAATTCCCCTTGGGCGGGGATTGACGCGCCGACTCCGGCGCGGGAGCAGGGCTTGCAGCCCTATGGGGCGCTCTATTGCTTCGAGTGGCGATCCGAAGGGGACTGGGGGCGAGCGGAAAGCCCCCAGTGCGCCCGCAGGCGCATACCCCTGCCCTGCCCCCGGTGGGGACTGACGCGCCGACTGCGGCGCGGGTGATGGGGCTGCCGCCCCGACGGGGGATCGTACTTTCTTTCGGCGCGAAAGAAAGTACCAAAGAAAGCAAGCGGCACGGCGCTACGGAAAAAAGGCTCCTATTGCCCATTTTGACGGCGGGGCTCGCAATGTCGCGCGCAATGGAGCTGGATAGCTATTACACAGGGGCGGAGCGCGCTCGTGCTCGCCTTTTTCCGCCGTCAAAATGGGCGGGCCTTTTTCCCTTCGCTGCCTATCGCCGCTCGGCTCTCCCGCAGTTGGCACTGGGCAGACTCAACCAATGCGAGTTGGGATGTTGCATTGCAGCTTGGATGGCTTCGCAGCACAGAAAACAGTATTGATTTTTTCTTCTGCGCTTGGCACTATGCCCACTCAACCAGCGTTGCTTAGGATACTTCGAAGCATCTTGGATATTTTGGCAACACAAAATGCCAGCGCGGAATCAAATCCACGCTGGCATTTTCTGCGAGCCGGAGGGCCTGTCGCCCGACGGCGGTCTTTTCTATTCAACTAACAGGAAGCCACACCAGACCGGCGAGCCGCGAGGCCTGTCGCCGAGCGGCGGTAAAACCACGGCCAACTCGCATGTCCCTCTACGCCCCTGCGCGCATCGCGCGCAGTCCGAAAGGGGCTCAGCCCCTGAGGGTGTCGGCGTAGGAGGTGATGAGGTGCTGGGTGCGGCGGAGGGTGCTTTCCTTGGACACGGCCCGCCATTCGGTCAGATAGGCGGCATACCAGTTTTCCAGCGCGGCGGCCAGCTCCCAGCCGTCCCGATGGGGAAGCTCCCGGCCTTCCTGCACGGCGAAGATCCAGCAGACAATGTCGTTGAAGAGTTTGGCGCCGGTCGCGGAAATCTCCAAGGCCCGCAGGATGGGGCGTTTGTCCGGCTCCATGCGGAGCGCGGCCTGCGCCAGTTCGTCCAGAGCCGCGTCAATGGCGGCGTTTGCGGCGGGTACCTGCGCGGGGTCGATCTCCTTCAGCTGCTCCCGACGCTTCTCCGGATCGGCGGCTTCGATCCAACGGACAGCGTTGAACCACGGGAAAATCTCGTGGTCGGTCAGGTGGACGAAGGCTTTCATGAAGGTTCCTTCCCGGTCGCCGTACTCAAAGAGGGAAATGGCCTGATTGATCTCGTCAAAGGGTACGTTGTCCGCATTCCACGCGAAAGCCGCGCCGTAAAGAATGCCCGGCACGGAAAACCACGGGTGGCAGATGTGACCGTAGTCACCCCAGTCCGTGTTCAGCAGGCCGATAGCGTGATACTTGCGCCCGTGGCCGCACATGGCCCGATTGTTCTTGTAGCTGTTCTCTGTCAGGGGCAGCCAGCGGTTCCACGTGCAAACACCGGGACAGACGTACTGGGTCGCGCCCATCTGGGCCAGATCGCGGACTTCGTTTTCCCGCTGCTCGGGCAGATAGCCCCAGTTCAGACAGATCACGCCTTCGGGAATTTCCGCGTAGGCTTCCGGGTGCCGCCACATGATGTCGCCCCAGAACATGGGGGTCACGCCCTGCGCCAGCAGCCAGCGGCACAGCTCCACCACGTGGGCCATGTAAAGGGCGTGCTCGCCCTTTTCGTCCGCCAGCGCCTTGCTGCGGCCCTTGCCCAGATCGAAGGTCTCATCGCAGCAGATGTTGAACTTTTTGGACGTGAACAGAGCGCGGTACTCCGTGATGAGCCCCTTGATGAAATCCACGGCGTTGGGGTTGGACACATTCAGGGTGTGATGGTCGCCGGCGTAAGTGTAGCTGAACGGGATCTTTTCCGAATCGGGCAGCTCGCACAGGTCGCAGCAGGTTTTGGTGCTGAGGATCCTGTACATGTGGCCGAAGCTGGACAGGGAAGGAATCAGCTCGATGTGCCGGGCGCGGCAGTAGCGATCCAGTTCCATGATCTCCTCGGCAGTGAGGGGCGTATCCCCCCGCCACGCTTCGCTCAGGTTGCGGAAAAGATACGTATGCTCAATGTACAGCTGCCATTCGTTGATCTTGTAGCGGCACAAGAGATCGGCGTAGCGCTTGAGTGTTTCCAACGTGGGCACCCGGCCCCGGGAGCAGTCTAGATAGTAACCGCGATAGCGCAGGTCGGGCTTGTCCTCGATTTCCAGCGCGGGCAGACGGGCTCCGTGACGCTGAATCCACTGGCTCAGCGTCATCACGCCGTTCAGCAGGCTCTCATCGCTGCCGCCGCGGACGAGCATGCTTTCCGTTGTGACGGAAAGCCGGTAGCTGGTTTCCTCCAGCGCGGCGTCCGCCCGGAGAATCACGTCGCCCGGCTGGGCCGTTCCCCGGAGGATGGCAGGCTTCAGGCCGGTGAAACGCTGCACATCCGCCTGCAGCATCTGGGCGTAGAGAAACGCGGAGGGTTCCGTGTTTTCCAGCACGATACGAGTATCATAGCGCAGGACGAAGAACCCCTCGCCCTTGCGGACGGAGTGAGGCATGGGCAGAAAGTCCATCGTTACGCCTCCTTTTCCCGAATCCGGAAGGTCTTGATTTCATAGGGCAGAATGGTGAAGGAAATCCCGCCGTTTTCGAAGGAAGCGTCCGCTTTCTTTTCCTCGATGCAGTTGCATTCCTCCACGGAAAGAACGGGCCGATTCCAGCGCAGGAAGGTGTCGGTGCGGGCGTTGTCGCACTCGTACAGGCGGACGATCCAGCCGTCGCCGTCCTCGGCCTGCTTGATGGTCTCCAGCACCACGTTGGGCGCGCCCACGCTGGCCAGAGAGTATTCCGAACCGGCCTTGCCGCCATGGAAGGACAGGGCGAGCTGGTTGAGGCAATAGGCCTCCCGAACGGTGCCGTTGCGCCAGTCCCCGGCGTGGGGGAGCAGGGCATAGGTGAAGAAATGCTCCTCCTGATCGGTAACGGGATTGGGCTCAATGCCGGACTTGATCAGGGTCAGCGCCATGCTGCCGTCCAGCGCGGAGTGGCCGTACTTGCAGTCGTTCAGCAGGCTCACGCCGTAGTGGCCTTCGCTCAGATCCATCCACTTCTGGCCGCAGCTTTCGAAACGGGCCACGTCCCAGCTGGTGTTCTGGGTGATCTTGCGCTTGAGGTTGCCGAACTGGATGTCGAAGGTGGCCTCGTCGGTGTGAACGTCCACGGGAAAGTGAACCTTCAGCAGATGTTGATGCTCGTGCCAGTCCACCCAGGTCTGGAAATCGATGCGGCGGTTGTCCGCGTAGAAGCGGACGGTCTGACGGATCAGGCTGTTGGAGACCTTCCGTTCCAGCTTCAAAACGGCGCATACCGGGCCGATCTCTTCCCATTCCAACCGCTGCAGGTCGGTCACGTCCCAGCTCTTTTCGGTGTAATAGATGTCGATGTCCCAGTTATCGTAATAAATGGGCTTGTCCTCGTACATCCGCATGAGGTTGCCCTTCTGACCGGACTTGAAGACCTCGCGGCGGTTCTCCTTGTCGTAAAGACGGGCGAAGAGGCCGTTTTCATCCAGCTCCACGGTGTAGTAGGGCGTTTCCAGATGGCGGTCATCCGACAGGGTGAAGGGAGACGGCGCGGAAACGGCTTCCGTGCGGGTCTGATAGGTGCGCCAGCCCTTGGCAGGCAGGTTTTTCAGGCTGACGAACGCGCCCTTTTCGGTATGCTGCACGGGATAGAGCGTTCCGGCTTCGTCCAAAAGCGCCTGAACGTCGGTCTCGCCCAGCGGAACGATCTCATCCCCGGCAAAGCCCTTGGTGTTGAAGACGGTCAGACCGTCACCGGGCGCGCACAGGGCGGCCATGCGCTCCTGTTCCAGCCGGGCGATGGTTTCCTCCATGGCGGCATATTCCTTCTTGGTGACTTCGTACACCTCATGAATGCTGGAGCCGGGCAGAATATCGTGGAACTGGTTGATGAGCATGCCCTTCCAGAGACGGTCGGTCTCTTCCGCCGGATAGGGCAGCACTCCGCTGGCCAGCACGGACAGCAGCTCCAGATCCATCATGTGCAGCTCCGCCTTGCGGTTGGAGCGCTTGTTCCGGGCCATGGAGGTGTAGGTGCCCCGGTGATATTCGAAGTACAATTCTCCCTCCCACAGGGGGAGACGGCGGTTGTTCTCCACCCGCTGGCGAAGCTCGTCAAAATAGGTGCGGGCAAAGGCCTGACGAACCCGGGGCAGGCCGGTCACGCCGTGCTCCATCCGGTCGGAGGTCTCCAGCATGGCGCGGGTAGGGCCGCCGCCGCCGTCGCCGTAGCCGTAGGAGATCAGAATGTCGTTGTTGATGTCCTTGTTCTGGTAGCGCTTCCAGCCGCCGATGATCGCATCGGGATGAAGCATGCCGTTGTAGGTGGTGAAGAAGCTCTTCTTTTCGTCCTGCCCAACGCCCAGCGTGGTGATCAGATGGGTCAGAATCTCCGAACCATCGATGCCGCGCCAGCGGAAGGTGTCGTAGGGCACCTTGTTAAACTGGTTCCAGGCCAGCTTGGTGGTCATGAAGTATTCGATGCCGCATTCCTTCATGATCTGGGGCAGCGCGCCGGAATAGCCGAACACGTCCGGCAGCCAGAGGATGCGGTTCTCCACGCCGAATTCGTCCCGGAAGAAGCGCTTGCCGTGGAGGAACTGCCGCACCAGACTTTCGCCGCTGGTCAGGTTGCAGTCCGCCTCCACCCACATGCCGCCCTCCGGCTCCCAGCGGCCCTCCCGCACCCGCTCCTTCACGCGGGCGTACAGCTCGGGGTAGCGCTCCTTGAGGAACAGGTACAGCTGGGGCTGGCTGGACATGAAGCGATAGTGGGGATATTCGTCCATCAGCTTGAGCACCGTGGCAAAGCTGCGGGCGACCTTTTCCCGGGTCTGGGCTACCGTCCACCACCAGGCTACGTCGATGTGGGTGTGGCCGATGCAGGTTGCGATCACGTCATCATGGCCGCCCAGCTCCTCGTAGAGATGCTTTTGCAGATAGGCCCGGGCCTCGTGAACGCTCTGCTCAAAGGCGGGGGAATAGGGCGTGCGGAGATCCAGCAGGTTGATCGCGTCGTTCATGACCCGTTCCAGATCCATCCGGCTCTGGCTTTCGGCCTCCAGCCGGGGGAACGCCTGCAGCGGCACCTGCAGATCCCAGTACAGCCCTTCGATTTCCGGGTCGATCTCCCGGAATTCCACGATCAGGTTGAACTCGGTATGCAGGGTGCCGGTGTAGGCCTGCAGCTCCAGACAGAGGGGCTGGCCCGCCTCGGCGCTGCGGCTCAAGAGCACGTCCCGGTGGTTCATGTCGACGCCCTGCACGATCTCGCCGTTGACAAATAAAAGGAATTGGGGATTCTTGCCGTCGTCCCATTCGTCGATCTGGGTGCAGACGTGCATCCACAGGGGCTTGCCCTGAAAACTTTCCGGCACGGTGGTGTCGGAATAGAACCAGTAATGCTCGTCCGGGCCGTACCAGTGCATGTTCCGGCAGTCGAAGGGAGAGAAGGCCGCCGCGTCATGCCGCGCGTCCTCGGGGTGAATGAAGTTGCCTTTCTTGTACATCCAGCCGGAAATGGGGGCGCGCTGACGGATACTCAGCTTCCGCAGCTCGTCGCAGATGCCCTGGATCCGCTTGTCCAGATAAAACATGATTTTTGACCTCCGCGTGTTTCAAAAATGGGACATGGGGTTCAGTTGTGTTCTTTGACAAAGCGCAATAATTCGTCCACAGTGGTGAACGCAATGCCGGTCACGGTGTCGGCACAGCCGTAATAGATGGCGATGCGGCCCGTGGCGCTGTCCGTCAGGGCGGCGCAGGGGAAGACCACGTTGGGCACGTCGCCCACGCATTCGTAAAGCTCCCACGGCGCCATCAGGTAGTCCTTGGAGCGGTATTTCACCTTCCACGGCTCGTCCAGATCCAATAGGGCAGCGCCCATGCGGTATACGAAGCCGTTGCAGGTGGTGATAACCCCGTGATAGATCAGCAGCCAGCCCTCGTCCGTTTCGATGGGGGAGGGGCCGGGGCCGACCTTGGTGGACTGCCAGGCGGACTCGTTGCCCTTGATGGTGCCCATCATGTAGCGGTGGCGGCCCCAGAATTCCAAATCGCGGCTCTGGCTGACGTAAATATCCCCGAAGGGCGTGTGGCCGTTGTCGCTGGGGCGGCTCATCATCATGTACATGCCGCCGATCTTCCGGGGGAAAAGAACGCCGTTGCGGTTGAAGGGCAGAAAGGCGTTTTCCAGCTGGTGGAAGGTTTTAAAATCCTCCGTCCATGCCACGCCGATGGTGGGCCCGTGATAGCCGTTGCACCACGTGATGTAGTACTTACCCTCCATGGGGGTGATGCGAGCGTCGTAGCGGTATTCCTTCGCCGCGATTTCGCCGTCCGCGCCGGTCAGCAGAATCGGCTCGTCGTCGATCTCCCAATGGAGGCCGTCCTGACTGCGTCCGGCAAACAGATCCATGCTGATGGAGCGGCTGTCGCAGCGGAAAACGCCTGCAAAGCCGCCGCGAAAGGGAACGACCGCCGAGTTAAATACGCTGTTGGAGCGTTGGTTGCCGTGGCGGCCGATAATCGGATTGCCTGAATAGCGCCAGATCGGCTCCTTTTCTCCGGCAGGCTTGTCCTCCCACGGCATATTGGCAAGCGCCGGCCCGATGATTTTTGCCATGTCCGATCTCCTCCGTGAATGCGATCGATTGGAAGTATAAACGAAAATGAATGGAAAGGCAAGCCCGCGCGGCTCTTGGGAACAAGCTGGTTTTCCCGCTTGTGCCTGCGGCGCCGCGCGGGCGGAAGTGCAGAAAGAACGCTTTCTGCGGGAATCCTTTTTCGGAAACATATTCTGATGCAGAATGAGCTTCCTGCGGTTTCAGACCGGCCGATTCAGCCGGAAAACCTGAAACCAGTCCTTATCACGCGTTCGAAAGTGGGTGAAACTCGCCAGCTGGAACGCGAACCGGGGTGCAGGGGGTCACCCCCTGCCGAACCGGGGTCCAGGGGCACTGCCCCTGGTGGGGGTTACTTGGAGGCCTTCCAGGCGTCGATCTGAGCCTGAGCTTCGGTGATGATGTCGTTCAGGCCTTCGGCTTCCATTTCTTCGTACATGGTCTTCACGGCTTCTTCGGGATCCACGGAGCCGGTCAGCAGTTCGGGATGATAACGATCCCAGATGGTCTTGCAGTTGGCGATCTGGTCTTCCACCTTGCTGCTGTCGAAGTTGAAGCCCAGCAGCACGGAAGGCTCAGCCTGCTCGTTCAGTTCCTTCACTTCGTCCCACTGGTTGAATTCCACGTCGTCGGTGGGGGTCACGGCGAAGAAGGTGCCCTGAGTGTAACCAGCCATGCCCCAGCTGGAGTCGGGGTTCTTGTGCACGCGGCCGTCCTCGGTGTAGGTGAAGTTGTCGCCTTCCAGGCCGTAGTAGAACGCATCGCGAACCTTGGAGTCGGTGTTCATCAGGTTCAGGAACGCCAGAGCCTTTTCAGGATGCTCGGAGTTGACGGAAACGAAGTTCACAGAGCCCAGCACGGAGTCGTTGGACAGGATGGTGGGGCCGTAGGTGTAGGCGACCAGTTCCTTGCCCATGTTGGGGCCCCAAACGGTCTTGGCGGCGGAGGACCAGCCCTGAGCCAGGAAGCAGGCCTTGTAGGTGGGGCCTTCAGCCAGGTTGGCAGCGTCGGCGTTGATGATGCCGGACTCGAACCATTCGCGGACGATCTTCAGCTGATCCATCACGTCCTGCTGCTCGAAAATCTTCACGACCTTGGTCTCCTGATCGTCGTAGCGCACGCCGACGCCGCGCAGACCAGCGCCGAAGCCGTCATACACGAAGGGAATCTGAGAAACGCCGTCCTTGGTCACGGGGAAGGAAGCGGCGCCGGTCTTTTCCTTGATGGCCTTCAGGATAGGGGTGGCGTCCGCCAGCGTGTGGCAGTTCATGGCGGCCTCTTCCATGCCCAGCTCCTTCAGCAGCTCCACGTCCCAGACGAAGTACTGGGTGATGGAGGAATCCTTGTAGGTAGGCACACCGTAGATGCGGCCGCCCACGCGGCAGGCGTCCCAGTAACCGGCGGGAATCAGCTCCAGCAGGCCGGGAGCGTTGTCAGCCAGCAGGTCGGTGATGTCCAGATACGCGCCCACGGACACGTCGGCAACCAGGTTGCCGCTGTCGCCGAAGATGACGTCATAGGGCTCGTTAGAGTTGATGATGACGCTGCGGCGGTTGCCCCAGTCGCCCCAGCCGATGCATTCCACATCCAGTTTGGCGCCGATCTTCTCTTCGATGTAGGGATTGAGATGCTCGATCCACGCGCTGTAGTTGTCGGGCTGTCCGTTGCCCAGCGTGATGATCTTCAGGGTAGGAACTTCCTCAGCGGAGGCGAAGCTGACCATGCACAGAGCCATGCACAGCGCCAGAACCAGAGACAGGATCTTTTTCATGTTTGTTCTCTCCTTTTTTTTATTCGTTAACCCTTTACCGCGCCGATCGTCAGTCCGGAAATGAAGTATTTCTGGAAGAACGGATACGCGCACGCGATAGGGATTACGATCACGATGGCAATGGCCATGCGAACCGATTCGCCGGGCATCTGGGCCCGGTACTGCTGCAGGGAAACGCCGGCAGTGGGGTTGTTGGTCATGTACTCCAGCGAGCGCATGATGTTGTTCAAAAGCGCCTGCAGGGAGATGAGATGTTTATCGGAAATGTACAGGGACGAAAGGAACCAGTCGTTCCAGTAGCCGAAGCTCAGAAACAGGGCGATGGTGGCGAACAGCGGCTTGGAAATGGGCACCACGATGCTCAGAAAGGTGCGCATCTGGGTCGCGCCGTCGATCTTCGCCGACTCGATGATCCCGTCGGGAATCGAGGTCTTGAAGTAGGTCTTGCAGATGACGATGTTGTAGGAGCTGACCATCAGGGGTAAAATCAGCACCCAGATGGTGTTGCGCAGCCCCAGAATGTTGGAGTTGACCACGTAACTGGCCACCAGACCGCCGCTGAAAAGCATGGGGATGAAGATGACCCAGGTGTAGAACTGCTTCAGCTTGAAGTTGGGCCGGGACAGGGCGTAGCCCATGGCCGTGGTAACGGACAGGCCCAGCAGCGTGCCGATGCAGGTGACGGCCACGGAGATCAGCAGGGCGTTCAAAATGGTGTCCCGCTCGTTCCACAGGAACTGGTACGCCTTGGAGGAAAACTCAACCGGGAAGAAGGAGTAGCCCACCTGCCGGATGGATTCCTCCGAGGAGATGGAAATCATGAATACCAGCACCACCGGCAGGATGGCGCAGGCGGCCAGCAGAACAAACAGAAGATTGAACCCCGCGTTGGTGCCGGGGTTGATCCGGTTGATCTGAAAATCGGTTTTCTTTGCTTTCATTCTTTTCGCCTCCTCTTAAAACACCGCGCTGTCGGAATCGACCTTGGAGACGATGAAGTTCGTCAGCAGGATCGTGATGCAGCAGGCTACGGACTGGAAGGTGGAGGCGGCGGCCGTCTTGCCGATGGGGGCGTTGCCCTGCAGGGCGGCGTAGACGTAGGTGTCAAAGGTGGAGGCGACCTTGTACAGGGAGTTGGGCACGCCCTGCGTGACCTGATAGAACAGACCGAAGTCGGAGGCGAAGATGCCGCCTACCGACAGGATGAACATCATCACGATGACGGTCTTCAACATGGGCATGGTGATGTACCGGGTCTGCTGCCACTTGCTGGCACCGTCCAGCATGGCGGCCTCGTACAGGGAGCCGTCGATGCCGGTGATGGTGGCCAGATAGACCACCATGCCGTAGCCGGTGCCCTTCCAGACCTTGAGGATAACGAAGAACAGGGGCCAGTAGGTGGCTTCGGAATACCAGCGGTGGGGCTCGCCGCCGAAGAACATAATGACCCGGTTCAAGGTGCCGTAGTCGGTGTTTAGGAAGGCGAATACGAAGTAGCTGACCACCACCCAGCTGAGGAAGTGGGGGAAGAACATCAGGGTCTGATAGGTCTTGGAGGCCCGCTTGGAGTACAGCTCGTTGATCATGACGGCCAGCGTGACGGGAATGACGATGCCCAGAATGATGAAGACGATGTTGTACAGCAGGGTATTCCGCAGGAGCATGGCGAATGCGTTATTGTGGATGAAGAAGGAAAAATTCTTGAACCCCACAAACTCGCTATGGAACAGATTATAAAGGAAGGACTGCCGGGGGAAGATTTTGTATTGCTTGAAGGCGATAATCAGGCCGAACATCGGCAGGTAGCTGAACAGCGCGTACCAGATAAACGCAGGCAGACCCAGCAGGCTCAGCTCCAGATCGTCCCGGGTCAGTTTGCTCCGCTTGGGGCGATTGGCGGCGAGGGGCTGCCTGGTTTTTTCGGTGTTTCCGACCATAAACAGTTTCCTCCGTTTCTGAAAGTGAAGAATGTTAACGAATCTTTTTGAACTTTACAGGCACATATTAACATGTTTGGAAACAAAAAGCAATAGCTAAAATCAAATTTTTGTCAATAACGGTTATTAAACTTCTGAAAAGAATATGCAAATGAAAACGAGCAAAATAAAAATAGAAACATTAGTTAACATTTCTTATCAAAATGAGTTGACATTTGGAGCCGGACATTGTATGCTTAGGAAGGTTTATCAAGCAGAAAAGTTTTTTCGGAACGAGGGTATGTCATGCTGAAAAGTACCATGCAGGATCTGGCCGACGCGGTCGGCGTATCCCGCATTACCGTCTGGAAAGCGCTGAACGACCGGGAGGGCGTGTCCCCCCGAACGAAAAAGCGTATCCAGCAGAAAGCCGCGGAAATGGGTCTGACCGATACGGAGATCCAAATGGAAAAAATACCTGAAAAAGAAACCGGCAGGGACGAGGCGGAGGAGCGTACCTTCTCCGTGGTGGTCTCCCGGCCTGAATCCTCGGCGTTCTGGATGCAGATCATCCATCATATCGCCAAGGAACTGGCCCGGAGCCGCATCAACCTGATGTATACTTATATGCCTTCCTTTTATTCAGAGGGCTATACCCTGCCCGCGTCGGTGAAGAACGTGGACGGGCTGATCGTATTGAATATTTATGACGCACGGCTGCTGCATATGCTTAACGAGCTTCCGCTGCCCAAAGTTTTTCTGGATACGGTGCCCGGAATGCATCCGCCCGCGCTTCACGGCGATCTGGTGCTGATTGAGGGCCGCACCTGCATCCGGGAGATCACCCGGCGGCTGATCGAAAGCGGCCGCACCCGGCTGGGCTTCGTTGGCGATATTGGGTACGCCCAGACCAATCAGGACCGTTACGAGGGATTTGCGGACGCGCTGCGGGAAAAGAATCTCCCGCTGGACGCTTCGCTCTGCCTGACGGCTCCGTTGAGCCTGCGCGCCCATTATGAGGAGATCAGCGCCTTTCTGGACGGACTGCCGGAGCTGCCGCAGGCCATCGTGTGCGCCAGCGACTTCATCGCCCATTTCGTCAGCCGCTATCTGACGGAAAGCGGACGGAAGACGCCCAAGGGCTTCCTGCTGACCGGCTTTGATAATAACGCCGAGTACGGCAACGTGGCGGACAAGATCACCACGGTGCATGTGGAGACTTCCGCACTGGGTAAGCGGCTGGCCAATAAGCTGCTGTTCCGGGCGGATCATCCCCAGATGCCCCCGGAGGTCTGCTATATTACAACGGAGATCGTCTACCGGGGCCCGCTGGCCGCGGAAACGGAAAAATAGGAGGAGAACCATGCTTCCCTTTCAAGACCTGAAGCTTTCTCCCAAAGAACGGGCGCACGATCTGTGCGCCCGCTTGACGTGTCGGGAAAAGGTGGGTCAGCTGAACCAACGGCTATACGGCTTTCGGAGCGTCCGCAGGGAGGGAGAGCAGCTGACACTGGACGAAGCCTTTCAAAAAGAAGTGCTGCATTTCGGCGGCTTGGGCACGCTTTACGGCCTGTACCGGGCCGACCCATGGTCGGGCCGCACCCGGGAAAACGGCCTGTATGGGGAAAACGCCGTCCGCGCCTACAATCTGGCCCAGCGGTTCGTGGTGGAGCATTCCCGGTTCGGCATTCCCATGCTGGTCAGCAGCGAATGTCCCCACGGCCATCAGGCGCTGGACGGCTATCTGCTGCCGGTGAATCTGGCGGCAGGTGCTGCTTTTCAGCCGGAGCTTCTTTATGAGGCAGGAAAGGTCTGCGGGCGGCAGCTTCGGGAGCTGGGCGTGGACTTGGCGCTGGTATCCATGCTGGATATCCTGCGGGATCCCCGCTGGGGCCGCAGTGAGGAATGCTACGGTGAGGATCCTTTCCATGCAGCGCAGTTTGCCCGGGCCATCGTCCGGGGCATTCAGAGTCAGGGCGTGGCGGTAGTGGCCAAGCATTTCTGCGCGCAGGGGGAGACCACCGGCGGACTGAACGCCAGCGCGGCCCGTATCGGTCCTCGGGAACTGCGGGAAATTCACCTGCCCGCCGCCCGAGCAGCCTGCCGGGCGGGCGTAACGGGCATAATGGCCGCCTATAATGAGATCGACGGCGTGCCATGCCACGCCAACGAAGATTTGCTGCAGAAAATCCTCCGCGGGGAGTTCGGCTTCGATGGGATCATTATGGCCGACGGCTGCGCCATTGACCGGCTGAACGACCAGACCGGCAGTACAGTGGCTTCCGGGGCGCTGGCCCTGCGCTCCGGGATCGACATCAGCCTGTGGGACGAGGGCTTTTCCCGGCTGGAGGAAGCACTGGAAAGTGGCCTGATCGACGAAAAAGTTCTGAATCGGGCCGTGGAGCGGGTGCTGACGCTGAAATTGGAACGGGGCCTGTTTGAGCATCCCTACCTCCCGGAAGAACGAAAACCTTCCGTCTTTTCCCCAAAAGCGTTCCCCCAAAGCCTTGCTCTTTCCCGGGAAAGTCTGGTGCTGCTGAAAAATGAGGGCGCTTTGCCGTTGCAGCGCCGGAAAACGGTAGCGTTGATCGGCCCGGCGGCGGACGATCTGTACCGTCAGCTGGGCGACTATACGCCGCCAGTGGAGCCGGACGCGGGCTGCACGCTGCTGCAGGGTCTCCGGGAGCTGGCCGGCCCGGAAATGCGTCTTTGGTACAACGACGGCAGCGACCCCAAGCGGGCTGCGGCGTTGGCGGCGAAAGCGGATACGGTGGTGCTGGCGCTGGGCGGCTCGTCCAGCCGGTTCGAACAGGCCCGTTTTGACAAAAACGGCGCGGCGCTGAATGGCAGCATGGACTGCGGCGAGGGCGTGGACAGCTCGGCACTGCGGCTCCCGGACGGACAGCATTCACTGTTCGCTAAGGTGCGGGCCGCCGCGAAAACGCTGGTCACGGTGCTGATCGTTGGACGGCCCTATGCCGTGCCAGAAATCGCCGAAGGGTCGGACGCACTGATGGTCGCCTTTTATCCCGGCCCGTGGGGCGGGCAGGCATTGGCGGAAGCCCTGCTGGGGCGGTTCAGTCCGTCGGGACGGCTGCCCGCGTCCTTTCCCCAGCATCCGGGCCAGCTGCCGGTGTACTATAACCCCAAGGCGGGCACGGTTCCGTGGAACTATGCCGACCTAAAGGATGGGCCTCTGTTCTCCTTCGGCGACGGCATGGGGTATGGGCATATTTTGTACCGTGATTTTGAGCTGCTGCCGAAGCTGCTGCCGGAGGGACGGCTCCCTGCGGACGATACGCCGGTGCTGGAACTGAGGTTCCGGGCGGAAAATCCCGGCCCGGAGGAGGAACACGCCGTGCCGCTGCTTTTCGTCACCGATCTGGGATCGGACGTGGTGCGCCGGGTACGGGAACTGAAAGCCTTTGCCAAGAAAGCTGTCCCGGCGGGGGAGAGCACGGCATTTTCCCTGACGCTGACGGCGGACGATCTGGCCGTGTGGAACCGCCGCATGGAACGGGAATTGCAGCGCGGCCGTTTCCGGCTGCGGCTGGAGGACGGCGGCCGCCTCCTTTATGAAACCGTTTGGGAACTGAAATGAATCAAAAAATCCCCGCCGCAGTTTCGGGAGGCCAAAGCGCGGCGGGGATTCTGTTACGTTTTCACTTAGTTTCCGCACTCCACGGAAATTTCATTGAAGAGCTGGAGCACCTCGTCCAGCTGGGTGTCCTGCTTTTCCTGCCCGGCGCGGTCCAGCACGACCTTGCCCTCGTGGAGCATCAGCAGCCGGTCGCCGTATTCCAGCGCGTAGCGCAGGTTATGAGTCACCATCAGGGTGGTCAGCTTCTTTTCCTTCACGATTCGGTCGGTCAGGCGCATGATGATGTCCGCCGTTTTGGGATCCAGCGCGGCAGTATGCTCATCCAGAATCAGAAATTCGATGGGGGTCATGGTGCTCATGAGCAGCGCCATGGCCTGCCGCTGGCCGCCGGACAGGTTGCCCACCTGCACGCCCATTTTGTCTTCCAGCCCCAACCCCAGCTGCGCCAGCATCTCCCGGTATTCGTCCGCTTTCTTACGATTGACGCAGCGGTGCAGGTCGAAGGGCTTGCCCTTGTTGTCCGCCATGGACATATTTTCCAAAATGGTCATGGACGGGCAGGTACCCAGCGCCGGGTTCTGGTACACCCGGCCGATGATGCGGTGGCGCTTATGCTCTGGCATGGCGGTGATGTCCTGCCCGCCTACCAGCACCTTTCCGCCATCGATGGGGATGGAGCCGCAGATGATATTGAGCATGGAGGTCTTGCCGGAGCCGTTGGAGCCGATGACGCAGACGAACTGCCGGTCGGGAATGGCCAGCGAGAAATCCCGGAACAGGCAGGTCTCGTTCACCGTGCCGCCCTGATAGTATTTGGCGATATTCTGAAGCTCAAGCATGATGTTTTCCCTTCTTTCGATGTCCTCCCGCGACGATGATGATCAGCAGCAGCACCGCCGTCACCAGCTTCAGGTCGAAGGGCGAAAGGCCCAGACTCAGCGCCAGCGCCACGCAGGCCTTGTACAGGATGGAACCCAGCACCACCGCCGTGGTGGCCTTGAGGAACCGCAACCCCCGAAGAAGCTGGGTGCCAACGATGACGGAGGCCACCGCCAGCACCAGCGTGCCGGTGCCCATGGAAATATCAAAGTAGCGCTGATACTGGCACATGACGCATCCGGCCAGCGCCACCAGCCCGTTGGCAATGGCAAGGCCGAGAATCTTCACACGGCCGCTGTCCTTGGCCAGACTGGCTACCAGCGTGGGATTATCGCCTGTAGCCCGCAGCAGGAAGCCGGAACGGGTGGCCAGATAGCCGTCCATCAGCAGCTTGACCAGCAGCGTCAAAAGGGCCAGCACGATCACCGGGGCATATGCCTGCACCCCGGTAGGCAGCCCGGAGATCAGCGGATTTTTGAAAAGTGTGTCGAAGGAGAACAGCTGCACGTTGGAGCGCCCCGCGATGTGCAGGTTCACGGAATACAGGCCCGTCATGACGATGATGCCGGACAGAAGGTCACCCACGTGAAAGCGCACATGGATCACGCCGGTGATGGTTCCCGCCAGCGCCCCTGCCGCCAGCGCGGCGGGCAGCGTCCACAGGGGATGGATTCCGCCGGAGATCATCAGCGCGGTGACGGCCGCGCCCAGCGGAAAGCTGGAATCCACCGTCATATCGGGAAAATCGAGGATCTTGAACGTGATGTACACGCCCAATGCGAGAATGGCGTAGATCAGGCCCTGTTCCAGTACGCCCAGCAGCTGTGCCATGGAAAAACCTCCAATGCGTGAAACGGGTAGCGGGAAAAAGTCAAAAGAGAAAATCAGCCAAAAGCCCGCACAGGGCGGGAAACGCGCCTGTGCGGAGCAAAGGGTTTTTGCGGATCATTCCGCTTCGGTAGCGCGGGCGGCCAGTTCTTCCGGCAGGGTGATGCCGAAGCTTTCCAGCACCTTGGAATTGACGTACAGGCTGGGTTCAGTGATGATCTCGTAGGGGATGTCGCTGGCGGCGGCTTCACCCTTGAGCACCTTGGCGGCCATCAGGCCGGTCTGGCGGCCCAGCGCCACATAATCGAGGCCCTCGGCGGCGGCGCAGCCCAGCTTCACCTGCTCGATTTCGGAGCCGTAAACGGGCTTTCCGGCGGCGTTGGCCTTATCCAGCACCAGCGCCAGCGCGTTGACCACGGTGTTGTCGGTCAGGTTGGTCAGGCAGTCCACCTTGGGCAGCAGCGCATCCAGCGCCAGCGGGATGTCAGCGGAGGTGCTCACGCCGGACTCTACAATCTCAAAGCCGTAATCACCGGCCAGAGACTTGTAGGTTTCGATGGTGGACAGGGAGTTGACCTCACTGGTGGTATACAGAATGCCGATGGCCTTGGCATCCGGCATCAGGGCGCGGATCATTTCCAGCTGGGCGGCGACGGGCAGCGCGTCGGAGGTGCCGGTGGCGTTGCCGGCGGCCTTGCCATCCGCATCGGCGAAACCGGCGGCTACCGGGTCGCTGACGGCTGTGTAAATGGTGGGGATAGCGCCCGCAGCGGCGTTATAGCAGGCCTGCGCCATGGGGGTGGCGATGCCCACCATCAGGTCGACGGGCTTGGCGGCGAACTGGGCGGCGATTTGCTGGGTAATGCCCATATCCGCCTGTGCGTTCTGGTAGATCACGGTCAGGTTCTTGCCTTCTTCGATGCCCGCTTCGGCCAGCCCTTCCAGGAAGCCGGTGCGGCAGTTATCCAGAGAACCGTGCTCGGCAAACTGGCCGATACCGACGGTATAGGTCTTTTCCTCTGCGACGGCGCAGAAGACGGCGGTCAGGGACAGTACCAGGCAGGTCAGGAAGCTCAGCATTTTCAGGGTCTTTTTCATGGGTCAGTCCATCCTTTCGTTTTTCCGCAGGGGCGGAAGTTTGATTTGATGGTGACTGCGCTCTGCCGCTCATGGAATCGGGGAAACAAAAACGCCCCAAGCAACGATCGTTGCTTGAGGCGGAATGTCCGCGGTGCCACTCAATTTCCTCTCCATAGGGGAGAGCTTTCCGTCGCGTACCATCATACGCGCCGCCAGGATAACGGGTGCGGTTCCCGTCAGCGACTACGGCTCTGCAGCTTTCGCCGCCGCCCTCGGAAGTCCATTCGCCGCCTTCTGCTGTGCCGCGGTCCCACTGTTCGCGGCTCCCTTTGCCAGCCCGTCTTGGCGGTTACTACTCTTCCTCAACGGTTTGATGGGCATATGATAAACCCGGTTTGGGAGATTGTCAATAGGGAAAATTGTTTTCAGAATGTTTTTTGTCCCGTGCGCGGTAGTCCTCCCGATGCTCGATCAGCCCCAGCCGTACCAGCCGCGCCGATACGGCGCTTTCCGAACGCTGCAATTCCATCTGAATCTGCGCATTGGATTCTCCCTTTCGGAACAACTGGGTCAGCAGGGATTCTTCTTCCGCCGTCCACGCTTTGCCCTGATTCACATAGAAAATGCTGGTCATTCTTCGCTGCTTTTGATGGGAAAGACAGTCCAGCGCAAAGTGCAGGGCACGGATGACCTCCGGCTGATTGCACACGGAATCCTCCGGAAGAATTTCGCCCGTTTCCGGGTCGATCCCATCGGCCAGCAGGCTTAGAATCTGTTTGGCGGTCGAAAGCTCCATGTTTGCCTCCTGATGCGGCGTATTTCATTCCTGTGATGCAGATGATACCACGTTTCTGCCCACTTGTCATCCCCTGCCTGATGTGGTAAGATTTGCATGTCAAAATGGATTCGTTCAAGGAGGATGATTTTTTATGGCATTCACCGAATTTCATTATTACAGCGAAACCTTGGAGATCGACGTTTCCGTTAACGTGATCCTGCCCGAGACCCGGATCATGGCCCAGCAGGAGGGGAAGCCCCTGTCCACGCTGTACCTGCTGCATGGCCTCAGCGACGATCACACCCATTGGGTGCGGCAGACCCGTCTGGAGTTCTATGCCCGCAAATACCGTCTGGCCATCATCATGCCCTGTGTCAACCGTTCCTTCTATACGGATATGAAGCGCGGCGCGAAGTATTTCACCTTTGTGAGCGAGGAACTGCCCCGGGTGATGGAAATGTACTTCCCGCTCAGCTCCCGCCGGGAAGACCGCTTTGCGGCGGGTCTGTCCATGGGCGGCTACGGCGCGACGAAGTTGGGCCTTCGCTTGCCAGAGCGGTACGCGGCCATCGCCAGCCTGTCCGGCGCGCTGGAGATGGAAAACGACTACCATATGCGCAAGATGCGGGACAGCGATCGGCTATATCAGGAACTGCTGAACATTTTCGGTACGGAAGAGGAATTTCTGGCCAGCGACAACTGCCTGACCCGGCTGGCGGAGCAGCTGGACCCCGCCAAGGCTCCCCGGATGTACGTGGCCTGCGGCACGGCGGACTTCCTGTTTGGCTCCAACGAGGACTTCATCCGCCGCTTCGGCGAAAAGTTCTCCATCCACTACACCACCGAAGAGGGCGCGGCCCACACGTGGGATTTCTGGGATCGCCAGATCGAGAAGGTTCTGGCGTGGCTGAACGTGCCTGAGGCGGAATGACCGGCATGAAAAAAGCGACGGCAATGGAGCGGCTGCTCCGGGAGGGCTTCTTTGAAACCAAAGAATCCGCCCTTCCTTATCTGATGAGCGGCGCGGTCTACTGCGGCGGCGTGAAGGTGCTCAACGGCGGGCAGAAGGTGGACATGGCTCTGCCCATGAACGTGCGGGGCCTGAACGAACGCTACGTGGGCAAGGGCGGCTATAAGCTGGAAGGGGCGCTTGCGGACTTCGGCATTTCGGCGGAGGGCCGCGTGTGCATCGACGCGGGCGCGTGTACAGGCGGCTTCACCGACTGTCTGGTGCAGCACGGCGCGGCGCTGGTGTACGCGGTGGAGGTAGGCTTCGGCCAGCTGGCGGGAAGCCTGAGCCAGAACCCCCGGGTGGTCAATCTGGAAAAGACCAATCTGGGCGATGAAAAGCTGCTGGCGCTGGATCCGAAGCCCGATCTGGGCAGTATGGATCTGAGCTATCTTTCCATTGAAAAGGCCGTCCCGCTGTACCGGGCCATCATGGGCGGGCAGGGCGAGGTACTGTGTCTGGTGAAGCCCCTGTTTGAGGTGGACGACCCGGAGGCGCGACGCACGGGCGAGATCGCCCCGGAAATGTATCTGCCGCTGCTCAAGCGCCTGATCCGCACCCTGAACCAGCAGGAAAACACGGCCGTGCTGGACGTGACCCGCAGCCCGGTCACGGGCAATAACGGCACCCACGAGTTCTTTCTCCGCACGGTGTTCGGCTATTCCGGCCCGATTCCGCAGCTGGATGAAAAGGCCGCGCAGGCGGTGGAAGCGGTGCTGGCGCTGCCCAAGTATCATAAAGAACTTTAAGGGGAAAATTTTCCCGGCGCTGCGGGATGAAACCGCCGCTTTCGCCCGTTGATTGGGTACAGAAGGAATCACCAAAGGGGGCATTGATTTATGAAGGGAAAAGGAAAAAAGCTCGCCGCGTTCGTACTGGCGCTCGGCCTGCTTCTTTTGCTGTGCGCAGGGGCGCTGGCGGAGGAATACGGCGTGGTCATCAACACGGATACGCTGAATCTGCGTTCGCAGGGAAGCTCCTCCAGCGCGTGGCTTGGGCAGTATAACCGGGGCACCTGGGTGCAGATTATCGGCAGCCAGAACAATTTCTATCGTGTGGTCACGCCTGACGGCAAAAGCGGCTACATGAGCAAAAACTATATCAGCATCACCGGCGGCGGCTACATGACCAGCCGTGTGGCGCTGGTGACCAATCAGAACGGCGGCGCATTCCTGAACTTCCGAGCACAGCCCAGCTATAACGCGCAGGTGCTGGGCATCTTCTACTACGGCGTGCCCCTGCTGGTGACCGGCCAGACCAATGGCTGGTATCAGGTGCAAATCAATGGCCAGACAGGCTATGTGCGCAGCGAGTACGTCACCGTCAGAGACCAGATCGCCTCCAGCACGGTGGCAACCATCAAGACCCCCGGCAATACCGCCATGAACCTGCGGAGCGGCCCCGGCCTTCAGTATGACGTGATCCAGCAGTTCTCCGGCGACCGCTATGTGATGGTGCTGGCACAGGGCAATGGCTGGTGGCATGTGTCCATCGACGGCTACACCGGCTTCATGGACAGCAGCTTCCTGACGCTGGGTCTGCATACCGCACAGGACATTGCCGCCCGGAACGGCGGCGGTGCGAGCGGCGGCAGCTACGCAGTGGTCAATAATCCCAAGAGTTCCCAAGCCCTGAACCTGCGGCAGTACGCGTCCACCTCCTCGGTGGTGGAGGCCAAGCTGTACAATGGCACTCAGCTTTGGGTGGACGAACAGGGCACCGAATGGTCGGCGGTAACGGTCAAGAATACCGGCGTGTCCGGCTATGTTATGACCCGCTATCTGAAGCTGTACAATCTGCCCAGCCGACCCACCCGGCGGGTGGTGCATCCGGCGGGCGGCAGCTATGTGAACCTGCGCACCAGCCCGGATATGACCTACGGCCAGATCGCCGCGCGGGTGCCCACGGGCAATTCCGTCACGATCATGATCCCCGGTCAGGATTGGTGCAAGGTGACGTGGAACGGGTACACCGGCTATATGCTGACCTATTTCCTGCAGCAGTAAGGGCAGTCAGCCGCGGCAGCAGAGCGTTCCAGAAGTCGCGCCCAAAGCGCAGGCACACCATGGCCAGCAGCCAGAGGGAACACAGATAATAGCCCCATCCCCGCTGCGCCAGCCATTCCAGCGGCGTTCCTGTTGGCACCGCTCGTAAAAACAGATAATTGGCGGGCAGCCAGTCGTTGCACAGCTGCACCAGCCACCCATAACCGCTGGCCCAGAGAAGCGTTTTCCTTGCTTCCCACAGGGTCAGCGGTTTTGGGTTTTCTCCAAGCACAAACACCGCCGACCAGACGATCAGACCGTGCAGACGGCCAAAGTGCAGCCCCATGAGAAAAGGCCGGGAGCAGCCGATCACTGCCGGGAAGCATAAGGCCAGAAGGGCGCAGGGCGCGCCCAGAAGCAAAGAAAAGCACAAAAGTCCTCGGGGGCGCAGCCACAGAAGGGGCAGGGAGCACAGTCCCATCATGCCGCAAAGATGCAGGGGAAGGCCGGTCTGCAGGCTCCATAGGCCATCCTGCACCAGCAAGACTTCCTGTCCCGCCATGGAGACCGCCAGCCCGGCCGTCAGCGCCCGGCAAACGGTTTTACGCCGTTTGGGCTGCCGAAGCCCATACAGGGTCAAAAGTCCCCAAAGCCCGAAGGATAACCAGCCCACGCAAACGCCCCCTTGTCCGTGATTCTGGACAAGGGGGCGTTTTTTCATGCGTTTCAGGTGGATTCTCGCTCCACCAGCGTAGGAACGGTGCAGAAGGACTGGGTCTGCAAATTGGGTTTGTGCAGCTTTTGCAGCATGAAGTGGGCCGCTTCCCAGCCAAGCTCGAACATATCCACCTCGATGGCGGTCAACTGGGGCTTGAGCAGCATGGAAAACGGGTAGTTATCGAAGGTCATCAGCGCCATATCCTCGGGAATGCGGATGCCCTGCTGGCGGAGCATCTGCAGGCAGCCGATGGCCAGATAATTGTTGGCGCACAGGATCACCTCCGGGAGTTCCGGCCGCTTGAGCAGCTCAGCGGTCTGCCGATAGCTGTCCTCGTATCCGTTCACGCCGGGAATGCTCTCGATGGTCAGGTCTTCCTCCTCCAAGGCGGCGTTCAGGCCGTCCAACCGGCGCTGGGCGATCTTGCCCTCGCCCTCGGTGTCCAGCAGAAAGACGATGCGGCGGTAGCCCTTGTCCAGCAGATAGTTGGCGGCCAGCTGCCCGGCGGCCTCATGGCTCACGTCCATCCAGCAGACGTTGCAGGGGAAGGAGGGCTTGCCCACCACCAGATGAGGCATTTCCTCCCGGATGAGCACACTGGCCAAAGAGCGGGTCAGGATCCCGGCGTGGAGCATGACCCCGTCCGCCTGTTCGCTCTGCATGAGAGAGCAGATGCGTTCCGGCGCGTCCTCCGGCGGCACGTGCTTGATAAGCAGCGAATAGCCCTTTTCGTCCAGCCGGCGTTCCACGCCGTTGATGATC
Organism: uncultured Eubacteriales bacterium; assembly: GCA_900548145.1. Lineage (GTDB taxonomy): Bacteria > Bacillota > Clostridia > Christensenellales > Aristaeellaceae > Limiplasma. The sequence goes on from URJB01000003.1 coordinate 32,259, forward strand.
TCAAACAGGTGCGGATCCTCAAATGCCACGCCGCGGGCCAGATTGGCGGCGAACAGCACGGTGCCGTTCCGCTGCCGGGCAAAGCTGCGGGCCCGGGCGTTGGGCTGATAGTTCATCTGCCGGGCCAATGTCTGAATCCGTTCCCGGGTCTTGTCGGAAATGGTGTAGCTGTTGTTCAGCGCCTTGGAGACGGTGGCGATGGAAACATGGGCTTCCCTCGCCAGATCGTAAATGGTGATGGCCATGGGGCTCCTTTCTGATCTGCGGGAAAAAGTCGGGACGTTACCGTCTTTCCGTCTGAAAGACCGCGTATCCGCGCCCTTCCAGTAAACCACCGTTCCAGCCCTTTTGCAAGAGGGGCAGAGCATCTTTCGGAAGTCCCGGTACCGGAAGCGCTTCGCCGCCCGCGTTCCAGCACAGCAGCAGACTTTCTTCTGCTGCGATGCGGCGGCAGAGGAACAACGTCCCCTGCGCCAGCACCGTCTGGAAATCGCCGTGCCGCAGGGCGGGATGTTCCTTCCGCAGGGCGATCATCCGGCGATAAACGTCTTCCAGCGCATCGGAACGGTCAAAGGCCATGGGACGGCGGTACTCGTTTTCCAACGTGCCCTCCAGCCCTTTCTCATCGCCGTAAAATACGCAGGGCATTCCCGGAAAGGCCATCTGGAACAGAACCGCCTGCTCCATTCTGGCCCGGTCGCCGCCGCAGAGGGTGAGAAAGCGGCTGACGTCGTGGCTGTCCAGCAGGTTCAGCTGGGCGGACAACATCTGCCGGGGATAACGGGTCAACAGGCTGCTGAGCCGCAGGTCGAATTCTTCCGCATCGATCGAGCCTTCGGCGAAAAACTGGCGGCAGAAGCGGCGGAAATCGTAGTTCATGGCTCCGTCCATCATCCCGTGATTGACGAAATGCGCCGCGTTTTCCCAGACCTCGCCGATGACCAGCGCATCCGGCTTTTCCCGCTTGACGGCTTCTCGGAAGGCCCGGAGGAAGCCGTCGTCCATTTCATTAGCTACGTCCAGCCGCCAGCCGTCCACGTCAAACTCCCGCACCCAGTAAGCGCCGACTTTGCAGAAGTAGTCCCGCATTTCCGGGCAGGAGGTGTCTGTCTTGGGCATCTGCGGCACATAGGAAAAGCAGGCGTACTCCGGCATTTCGCCTGCGTCGGGATACCGGGGCCGCTCCGGCAGGTCGTAGAACCAGCTCCAGTAGGGGGAGGCCTTGCCCCGCTTCAGCACGTCCTGAAAGAAGGGATGCCGCCAGCCGATGTGGTTGAACACGCCGTCGATCAGCACCCGCAGGTCCAGCCGGTGGGCCTCCTTCACCAGCGCCCGGAAGTCGTCCTCCGTGCCACGGGTGGGGTCGATGCGGAAGTAATCCAGCGTGTCGTACTTGTGATAGGACGAGGCGGCGAAGATGGGGTTCAGATACAGACAGTTAAAGCCCAGCTCCCGCAGGTAGTCCAGATTTTCCCGAATTCCGTTCAGCGTGCCGCCCAGCCGGGAAAGGCAGGTTTCGCCCTGAAAATCCGCTTCACCCGCCCGTCCGGAAAGAGAACGCCTGCCGTCGGCAAAGCTGTCGGGAAAAATGTTGTAAACGATTGCGTCCTCCGTCCACTCCGGGACGGACAGCCGGTCGGCCCGGTGGTTATAGGGCAGCTGGAAGTGCTCCGAACGCTGGATCATGGACGGGTCTTTTTCGAAGCAGTCCCCGGCATAGTGGCAGGTCTCGCTGCCGTCGTCCAGCTCGAAATGGTAGGCAATGCGTTCGAAGGGGCATTTCAGCGTCACTTCAAACCAGTCATAGAGCTTATCGCTGCGCCAGAGGGGCATTTCTACGCACTGAAAATCCAGCTCCGGGGTCATGGCGGCCCGGTCGGCATAGTGCAGCGTACAGCGCTTCAGGTCGCCCCGCTGAGCCCGCAGACGGAAAACATAGGTGCTCTCGTCCATGGCAAAGGCATATTCGCTCATGGGACGGTGAAAAACAGCGGCAAGATTCATGGGGGATCATCCTTTCGAGGCGCCGGCGGCAACGCCCGCCACATAGTATTTTTGCAGCCGGATGAACAGGAGCACGATCGGGACGGCCACCACCACCGCACCGGCGCAGAAAACGGTGTAGTATTCGTAGATGTTGGCCTTGTCCACCATGGTGTACAGTCCCTTGGCCACGGTATAGTTGTTGTAATTGTCCTTCATGATGACCGAAACGAAGATAAAATCCACCCACGGCGCGATGAAGGCGTTGATGGCGGTATTGGCCACGATGGGCTTGGCGTTGGGCAGAATGATCTTCCAGAAGATCGTGTGCCGGGTCGCGCCGTCCAGCGTGGCGGCCTCGTCCAGCGAGCGGGGCAGCGTATCGAAGAAGCCCTTGGCGATGTAGTAGTTCAGCCCGGCACTGCCAGAGTAGACCAGGATCAGCGCCAGCAAAGTTTGATCCAGCCCCACGGCCTTCATGAAGTGGTAGATGGCGATCATGCTCATGAAGCCCGGGAACATACCCAAAATCAGGGAAATGTTCATCAGGGGCTTCCGGGCCCGGAACCGCAGCCGGGAGTAGACATACGCCACCATCAGCGTCAGCACGGTGGTGATGACGCAGCAGACGCTCGCCACGAACAGCGTGTTCAGAAACCAACGGGGAAAATTGAACAGCGACGTATCCGTAAACAGGCGCACGTAGTTCTGCAGCGTCAGGATGCGCGGCCACAGATAGGGCGTAAACGCGCCCTTTTCGCCCCGGAAGGAGGACAGGATCAGCCAGAACACCGGCACCATCCAAAGAATGGAAAGCACGGTAAGAAGCGTGTGCAGGGAAACGGAGACCCCCAGCTTGCGCAGGTTCTTTCTGCGCCGCGCCGGGCGGTCGATGCGGGTCGTTTCAGTCTTCATTGGAAGGTATCCTCCTTTTTCACGGCTCCGGTGTGGTTGTACACCGTCAGGGACAGGGTGGAGACGATCATGAAGATGAAAATGCCGATGGTAGAGGCCAGCGCGTAGTCGTGCTGATCCACCGTAAGTTTATACAGCCACGTGACCAGCAGGTCGGTCTTGCCCGCCTGATAATAATCCAGCGCGAAGGGCCCGCCCGCCGTCAGCAGATAGATGACGTTGAAATTGTTGATATTGCCCACAAAGGTGGTAATGGTGGCGGGCGCGGTGACGAAGATCATATAGGGCAGCGTGATGCTGACAAATTTGCGCACCGGCCCCGCGCCGTCGATTTCGGCGCTTTCGTACAGGTCGGAGGGGATATTCATCAGAACGCCGCTGAAGGTCATCATGGTGTAGGGGATGCCGATCCACATATTGATGACCACGACGCAGACGCGCGCCAGCGTAGGATCCTGCAAAAAGGGCAGGGGAGAGTCGATCCAGCCCAGCTCCATCAGCGCCACGTTGACGGCCCCCTGCGGCTCCAGCGCCCGGGAGATCAGCAAAAGGCTGACAAACTGAGGAATCGCAATGGAAATGATAAACAGCGTGCGCCACAGCTTCTTCAGCCGCACGGCCTTGTGATTGATGACCACCGCCAGCAGCATTCCCAAAATGTAGTTGGTGAAGGTGGCCAGCACCGCCCAGACCATGGTCCAGGCCAGAATATGGAAAAAGGTATGGGTCTTGATGGCGTTGCCCAGAAAAATATCCGTTACGTTGGTCAGCCCCGTCCACGTGAATAGCTTTCCCGGAGGCTGATGGCTGGCGTCAAAATTGGTAAAGGCGATCAGCACCATGAAAATGATGGGCAGGACGGTAAAAAGAAGCAGCGTCGTCATGGGCGCGGTCAGCAGCGTCACGTGGAAACGCTCGTCCAGCAGGGTCTTTCCTTCCTCCCGGAAGGCGGGAACGGGCTTGCCTTCCTCCCGGAGGTGGAGAAGCTTGACCGTGCTTTTCAGGTTCAGAAACCACACATAAAGAAAAATGGCGGTCACGGCCAGCGTCAGCACGCTGTAGAGCAGGATGAGCATGGAATTATCACCGGGCACCCGCTGGTAGATCTGGTTGGCTTCATCCCAGACCCGCAGCTGCGTGTTTTCGCCCAAGGTGCCGAAATGGGACAGGTACTTCCAGCCAAAGCCGAAGAAAAACCAGAAGTACAGCGCCTCCGCACCCAGATACAGCAGTCCCTTGACGATCTGCCCGAAGCGAAAGCAGCCGCTGCCCATCACCACCAGCGACAGGCGGGTGAAGAAATCTCCTTTTTTCCAGAAGGTTTTCCAGAAGCCGCTGAATCGGTTTTTCACGGGAAAACTTCCTTTCCGCAAGAAAATCTGGCGCGGCCGAAGGGAATAGTCCCTCCGGCCGCGAATGGTTCGTTAGTTCTGCGTGGCGACGGTCTGCTCTACCAGCTGATCCAGCATGGCCTGCAGGTCGCTGCCGTTGTGGGCGACCAGCTCCGCGCCGAAAGCGCCGGCAGGAGTCCAGTAGCCGCCCAGCACGTGCTGGCTGATGGCATAGGCGCTCTGCGCGGCCAGCGCAGCCAGAGCGGGCTCGGAAGCCACGGCTTCGGAAGCGGCCACGTTCACATTGGAGGGGCCGTAGCCAAGCGCCTCAAAGCGGCGCAGCTGAGACTGCTCGTTGGTCAGGTACTCGGCCAGCTCCATGGCCTCCACGGGATGAGCGGTCTGGGTGTTCACGCCCAGAATCTTGCAGCCCAGGAAGGAACCCATCTGAACCTGTTCGCCGCCGCAGGTGAAGGTGGGCAGCTTGCAGGCGGCGTAGTTGTCGCCCAGCCGTTCCTTCACAGCGGAAGAGATCCATGTGCCGCAGATGCCGGCGCAGATGGCGTCGCCGATGGAGCCCTGCAGAAGATCCTGCCCGCCGGCCAGGAAGGCGGGATGGTCGCACAGAGCGCGGATGGCTTCAGCGGCGGCCAGACCCTTTTCGTTGTTGAAATCGCAGATCTGCTTGCCGTCCGCGTCCAGCGTCAGCTGGCAGCCGTTGCCCAGGAAGAAGGAGGCCAGATACCAGCCGTTGGCCACGTCCATGTTGAACTTTTTCCCGGCCTTTTCGGCGGCGGCCAGAATGCCGTCCAGCGTCTGCACGTCTTCTTCGGTCAGGACGGACTTGTCATAGTAGAGGAAGTAGCCGTTGTCGGCGGTCATGGGGTAGCCGTACAGCACGCCGTCGTAGGTGGCGGCGTTGATGGCGCCGGCGGAATTCTCGGCGATGATCTGATCCCGGTTGCGGGTCACTTCATACAGCGCGTCGGCCTTCACCAGCTTGATGATCTGGTCGTCCGGGTAGGAGAACACGTCCGCCGCTGCGGCGGGATCCTCCAGATAACGGGCCTGCGCGTCGGCCTCGCCCACCACGCCGTAGGTGAACTTCCACTCGTTTTCGGGATGCTCGGCGGCAAAGGCGTTGCAAAGCTCCTCCAGCAGCGCCTGATCGGGCTGGGCCGACCAGACTTTCAGTTCGATCGTCTCCGCACAGGCGGCGGCGCTCAGGCAGACCATGAGAAGGGCCATCAGCATACAAAGCTTTTTTTTCATCGGTTCTTTCCTCCATTTTCAATTGATTTCGGTCTCACCGTTGCTTTTATCATAAGGCTTTGACGGGAATGCGTCAACGAAAAATCACGAAAGCGCTTTCGCTCGAAGGCTCGGTGGACGGCTGGTCTCATTTTATGCCGCTTGAGGAAGGAAAAACCGTGAAACACAAGAACGTTCCGCCTGTAAGGAGCATCTGCCGCAAATCGGCAGAAACAAAAAACGCCCTTTTCGAAAAGGCGTTTTTCGTATGATTTTCAGATCTTCTGCATTTTCAGCCCGTGCCGGGTGCAGTACCAGAACAGCGTGCCGTGAGCGTAGAAAGGAAAACGAGCTTCCAGACTCCATTCCGGGTACAGCTTTTTCAGGATCAGCGTATCGTTGGAAAGAAACGCGATAAAGGAAATGTAGTGCTCCCGACCCATTTCGTGGCCGGAGGTCACGTACCATTCCCCGTCAGAAAGCTCCGCATGGAGCCGTTCCTCCGGCGCGGCGGCCTGTACGGGCAGGGGAGAGAGCTTTCGTCCGCAGCAGACCGCGTCGGTCTGCTCCGTGGAAAACAGCAGATTGCCACAGCCCGGGCAAACGTAGAAGTTCAGCTTTTTCAAATTGCCGCTGCTGGAACCGTGCTCCTGAAGCTCCCCGTACAAAAGGGCCTTCACATCCACGTCCAGCGCCCGGGCCAGCGTGGGCAGCAGGGAAATATCCGGCACGCCGCTGCCGCATTCCCACTTGGAAACCGTCTTGTCGCTGACGCAGAGCTTTTCGGCCAGCTCCAGCTGCGTCATTCCGTTCTTCTGCCGCTGGGAGCGGATCACCGCTCCTGTTTTGATGGGATCCATTTCGTCCACCTCCTTTCCCATCATAGCCGAAAAGCGGCCGCCGCACAATCAACGCTTCGTAGATAAGCGGAAAAGTATGGAAGATCGTCTCTTGACAGGCGTTTTTTTATGCGGCTATACTAGGGCAAATCCGGCCAACGGACAGGGAAACGGCGGGGCGGATGAATAAAAATCGGCTGCGTTTCCAATGCAAAGGAGGTATTTCAGATGATTTTGGGAAAAAATGATAAACTGCTGTTCATCGGCGACTCCATTTCGGATTACGATCGGAAAAAGCCCGTGGGGGAAGGGCTGTTCAATGCCTGGGGCACCAGCTATGTGGCGGATGCGGGCGCGCTTTTGTGCTGTATGTACCCTGAGCTGAACCTGCGTATCGTCAATATGGGCATCAGCGGGAATCAGATCCGTGATCTGGACGAGCGCTGGCAGACGGACGTGCTGGATCAGAAGCCGGATCATGTCAGCGTGCTGATCGGTATCAACGACGTGTGGCGGCAGTTCGACTCTCCCCAGATGACGGAGCAGCACGTGCCTCTGGACGAATACGAGGCCACCTACCGCAAACTGATCGAAAAGACGTTGCCCACGGTAAAGGGCATGATCCTCATGACCCCGTACTTCATGGAACCCAACCGAAACGACCCCATGCGGGCCCGGATGGACGAATACGGCGCGGTCGTCCGCAAGCTGGCGGAGGAATACAGGCTGGTGTTTGTAGACCTGCAGGCAGGCTGGGACCGGCTGTTTGAGCATATGCACCCCTGCAATATCGCATGGGACCGCATCCACCCCAACCAGACCGGCTGTATGTATATCGCCAAGCAGTTCCTCGAGGCCATCGGCGCGGATCGGGCGTAAAAATTTCAGGCGGCGGAAGAAACCTTCCGCCGCTTTTTGCATAGCCTTTTGCGGCACATAAAAACGCCCCGGCTTCCTTCGGTTCAGGAAGGAAGCCGGGGCGCAGAAAAAACGGAAATTACTTGTTCACGCTGTCCTTCAGGGCCTTGCCAGCCTTGAAAGCGGGAGCCTTGGAAGCGGCGATCTCCACAGCCTCGCCAGTGCGGGGATTGCGGGCGGTGCGGGCGGCACGGTTCACAACTTCGAAGCTGCCGAAGCCCACGATCTGCACCTTTTCACCGGCGGTCAGGGACTCGGTCACGGTCTCGGTGAAGGCGGCCAGAACCTTCTCGGCGTCCTTCTTGGAGAGAGCGGCTTTTTCGGAAATAGCGTTTACCAGTTCAGCTTTATTCATAGTGATATCCTCCTTATCATAGTTGGGGTAGCAGAATGGGAGTATAGCAAAACCGATCGCGGCTGTCAATGCCTGAAAGCCCTTCTGAACAGGGAAAAAGCCAATTTTTACGCTTTTTGGAAGACACAGGCGGATGTTTTTACTTTTTTTACGGGAAAAGCCGACTTTTTGACCGTGGGACGGGCTTTGACGGACAGGCAGGAGTTCCCGTGACGCACGTCGTATTTCTTTTTGGTAAAAGGCGAGAAAAACGTCCGCTTTTTTGCACGGACGAGAGTATTTTTTCGGAGGCAACCAGATGGAAAAGGAAAAGAAAGTACGGGAGGCTCTTTCACTGGAAAGGGCGCTGATGGAACGACTGAGCCAGTCGGAGATTCGAAATTGGCTGAAAAAATACGCCATGCCCTATCAGGAACTGATGTCCTGCTACCGCTGCGCGCTGATGGAGGCGGAAACCAAATTCAACGTGCTGGACGAGGAACTTTCCCTGCGCTATGACCGCAACCCTATCGAAAGCATCAAATCCCGCATCAAGTCGCCGGAAAGCATCATGGACAAGGCTGTGCGCAAGGGCATCCCTCTGACGGTGGAAAGCATCGAGGAAAACCTGCGGGACATTGCGGGCCTGCGGGTGATCTGCGCGTTCCCCAGCGACATTTATATGATGGCCGACGCGCTGCTCCGTCAGGACGACGTGACTTTGATCGAACGCAAGGATTACATTCAGAACCCCAAGGACAACGGCTACCGCAGCCTGCATCTGATCATCGAAATTCCCATTTTCCTGCATAATCAGACCCGGCGGATGAAGGTAGAGGTGCAGCTGCGCACCATCGCTATGGACTGGTGGGCCAGCCTGGAACACAAAATTCGCTACAAAAAGAACCTGACGGACGATGAAGCGATCTTTGCCGAGCTGCGGGAATGCGCGGAGACCAGCGCCATGCTGGATCAGCGGATGCAGAGCATTCATGAAAAAGCGGGGGATTAAGGGAAAACTTCCGTTTGGATTTTGGCCGTGCGAGGGGACTTTTTTCTCCCAGTATGGGACGCCGGACAAACACGTCTGATAGGACGTGATTCATGGAACGAAACAGACAAACCGCCAACCCTTCCGTCACTGCGGAATGTTGGCGGTTTGATTTTTTGGAAAGCCCAAATAACCGGCCTCTCCGTTATTTTTTTCCTTCGCTTTTCAGCAGCTCCACCAGTTCTTCCATTTCCTTCACAGTGATCTCGCCGGAGTCCACCAGCGTGTTCATCAGCAGCGAAGCGTTGCCGGAAAAGACACGGTTCAGCAGCTTGTGGGTCTGGTCGGAACGGGCGGCCTCCCGGCTGACCAGCGGTGTGTACATTTTCACCGGGCCTGTCTCGTCCACCGAGACGGTGCCCTTTTCCTGCATCCGTTTGAGCAGCGTAATGACCGTGTGACGGGTCCACCCGGTAGCGGGGGCCAGCAGTTTGGTGATCTCCGGCATGGAACGGGGAGAAGCGTCCCACAGAATTTCCATAATTTTCCATTCGGCTTCGGTGCATTGGAAAGGCATGAAACATTCCTCCTTCGGTTGGGCACAGGTGATGTTACGCCTTTAGAATACATTTGTCTACCAAATCTGTCAATGGAAAAATTCTGCCGGATGGAAATAAAAGCAGCTTCAAGGAAAAAGCACGGCGCGGAAGCGTTTTTCTTCCGCGTCGGCCGGCGTTATTTCTTTTGAACCGGGTAGCATACCTCCGTCACAAATTCCTCTGGACTTTGGGTCTCGTGAGGGCTGACGTGATAAATATTGAACATGGGCCCCGCGTAATCGTAGCCGTTGGAATGAATCCAGGAGGCCATGGCGGCGTATACGTCGTTCATCTGATCGTATCCGCCCCGGAAAATGCAGCTGGCCACAGTAACGGCGGGCAGCGTGTGGAAACGCACGTGCTCCGTGTCGGTATAGCTGCCCTTGACGGTCTTTTGCACCTCGACCTCCACGTTGCTCTCTTTGTATTCGCCGTCCAGAAACACGGCGCAGCAGAGGCAGGGATTATCGGGAATCAGGTGCTGGGAGTCGGTTTCCGAAAGAAGCGTCTGCCAGGCAAGGCCCTCGTCCTCATAGCGGGGCAGAATCATGCGCACACAGGCGGCCTGGCGCTGGGGGATGATTTTGACGTTGACGTTATAATTCATGTTTTCTTCCTTTCTCAGCCTTTTTCGGGCGGTGTCCAGAAGCAGCATTCGGCGGGCTGTTTCATCGGCCAGAACGAGCAGCTCCGCCTCCCGGGCTGCCAGATAGCCGTCCAGCCGCTCCCGGTCGTCGTAGATCAGCAGAATTTCCCGAATCTCCGCCAGACCGAATCCCATTTCTTTCAAGGCGTTGATGCGGTAGATCGTAGGCAGCTGTTCTTCGCCGTAATAGCGGTAGCCGGTGAATGCGTCCACTTTGCCGGGGGCCAGCAGGCCAATCTCGTCATAGTGGCGCAGCATCCGAATGCTGACTCTGGATAATTTGGAAAAATCTCCGATTTTTAACATGGCGGTACCTCCGTGCCTTTCTTCTTGAGCTCGGAGCCAGCATAAGCCCTCCCACAATGGAAGAGTCAAGCGTTTTTTTCAATCAAAAATCAGGCTGGTGGAAAACGGCCTTTATGAAGCGCCGCCCGCAGCCTGATCCAAATAGGTTGTTATAGTTCGATCAGCAGGGTCCCCGGTCTGCCGGAGGGAAGCTCCCGCACGATGGAGCCGTTCCGAAAATGAACGCAAGCGCCCGTGGCACAGTCCGTGGCGGTGGGGTCAGTGCAGAATGGGTTGACCAGCAGCACGTCATGGCCGCAGTGCGCTGCCTGTTGGGCGTACTCGTACTTGACGGTGTCGTTCCATTCGGCGGGGCTGTAGTCGCACCAGACGGGCCACAGCACCACGTCGGCCTGCAGCGCCTTCATTTCTTCCGGCCGGCCTTCCGTCCAAAGGTCGCCGCACAGGCCGACGGCGAAGCTTTTTCCGTTGCAGGTGAACTTCTCGAAGCGTTCGCCCTCCCGGTAGTGTTCGTCCGTCTGGGAAACGTCCTTCCATCCCACGCTCACCCGGTGGAAAAGATTCACCAGCTCGCCGTCCGCACCGATCGTCAGCTGGGCGCTGTATAAATGATCGCCCCGGCGCTCGATCATCCCAAAGGATACGGCCAGACGGTATTCTTTCGCGGCGGCGCGGATCCGCCGGACGGGAGCGTCTTCGAGTGAGATACCGACGGAACGATCCTTTTCGTAATCCCAGCACAGGCATTCAAAGCCCTGCAGGATCGATTCGCCGAAAACGATCAGCTCCACTTTTTCGCGATAGGCTTTCATGTATTCAAGAAGGGTTTGCAGATTAAATTTGATCTCTCGATTGATCACAGGCGCGGAGGCCAATAGGATTCTCATGGATGGAACTCCCGATTATTCGTGCTGCGGCTCGTCAGACACACTTCTTACCGCTTGGGGAAAATGAACCAGCAGCTTTTCCAGCTCCGCTTCGCCGCCGGGAAGCAGAGCGATCGTTTCTTCCCGCATTTTCCGGGAAATTTCTTCGTCGATGCCCAGCAGAGTATTGACTGTCCGGCGCAGCTCCTCCGCCGTGGAGGCTACCCATTGAGTGTCCTCGTGCAGCAGGCAGCTGCCCACGCCGTGGGCCAGAAAAACGGCCATGGTGCGAATTCCCATGCAGGGATTGGCCCCGTGCTCCGTCATGATGTTCAGGAGTTCTTCCAGATAAGGCTCGATGACCGTCAGCATCTGCTCCCGAATGGCCCAGCGAACTGTGCAGTGCATTTTCCCTTCGTAATGGGCGCGAAATTCCTGCACCTGATTGTAAAGATAATAGAAAAAGCGCAGCAGAGATTGATAGGGGGCCTGCCGGGCTCCGTCGGCGATCTGCTGAAAATCCCGGCGGTAGGGGGTGAAAAAATCCGCCATGATAGCGTCGAAAAGTTCGTCCTTGGTTTTGAAATAATAATAGAACGCGCCCACGTCCAGCCCGACTTCCCGCATGATGGCGCGAACGCCCGTGCCGTCGAAGCCGTTTTCAAAGAACATCCGCCGACCCACTTCCAGAATTTTGTTTTTGGTACCGCCCTCGATTTGCTGTCTGCGCGGCATAGGACACCCTCCCGAAAAACGTTTCTACCGCCTGATGATAGCATGAGCGAATGTGGAAATCAAGCACTTTTTTGAACAATGTTCGAGAAAATGCGAGTAAGGAGAAGAACGTTGATTTTTGAGGAAAAAATTGGTATGATAAAAAACAAGGTCACAATATCTCGACTGACAGTTCTAAACAATGCATTCACAGTTACATCATCAAGGGGGCTTTTCGATGGAATTTGTCACCCACCGGCGGGAAGACGGGACGTTTCAGCCGCTAAAGGAACACATTGAAAATGTGGGGGAAAGGGCGGCCCAGTTTGCCGCAGCCTTCGACGCTGCGGAGCATGGCCGTGAGGCCGGGCTGCTCCACGACATTGGCAAATACAGTTCCAAGGGGCAAAAGCGGCAGCGCGACCCGGAACATACGGCCAAGGTCGATCATTCCAGCGCAGGCGCACAGGAGGCGTTTCGCCGCAAAGACCCCATGGCGGCCTTTGCCGTGGCGGGGCATCATGGCGGCCTGCCGGATTTTGGAAGCAGAGGAGACACGGACGGCGGTACGCTTTGCTCAAGGCTGAACAAACCTCTGACCGGCGGAGACGACCCGTCGGCGTGGAAGCAGGAAATCGTTCTCCCCAGTTCGATCCCTATGCCGTCATGGGCGGTCAACTGCCAAGAGGGACGGGTGCAGGCGCTGTATACCCGGATGCTGTTTTCCTGTCTGGTGGACGCGGATTTTCTGGATACGGAAGCCGCTTTGCAGGGGCGGCAGCCCCGGGGCGGCTATGCCTCGCTGGAAGAACTTTTGCAGAAATTACAGTCCCATGTAGCCCCTTGGCTGAAAGAACCCAAAAATGAGCTGTGCGCCAAGCGAAGCGCCATTCTGCAGAGTTGTCTGCAGGGAGGAGAAAGGGAGGAGGGGCTTTATACGCTGACGGTTCCCACGGGCGGCGGCAAGACGGTTTCTTCGCTGGCCTTTGCCCTGACCCACGCCGTCCGTCATGACATGAAAAGAGTCGTTTATGTGATTCCCTATACCAGCATTATTGAACAGAACGCCAAGGTCTTTGCGGAGATTCTGGGGCCTGAAAACGTTCTGGAGCATCACAGCCAGACGGAACTGGCGGACGAAAAGGGCGACTCTGAAACGCCGGATGCTCGCCGCCGCCGTCTGGCCTGCGAAAACTGGGACGCGCCTGTGATCGTCACCACGGCGGTACAGTTTTTCGAGTCCCTGTACGCCGCCAAAACTTCCCGGTGCCGTAAGCTGCATAATCTGGCGGGCAGCGTGGTCATTTTTGACGAGGCACAGACCTTGCCCGTGCCGTTCCTGAAACCCTGCGTTTCGGCTATTGGGGAACTGGTCCGCCACTATAGCGCGACGGTGGTACTCTGTACCGCGACCCAGCCGGAGTTGGGGCGGCTGTTCAATGAATTGGCCCCGGAACTGTCTATCCGGGAGATTGCCCCCGAACCGGACGAACTGTTCGAGTTTTTCCGTCGCGTTTCTTTTCAGCGGGAGGGACAGCTTGCCAATGAAGAGCTGGCGGCTCGGATGACGGAGACGGAGCAGGTGCTTTGCATCGTCAATACCCGAAAGCGCGCCCGGGAGATTTTTCAGCTTCTGCCGGAGGAGGGCCGCTTTCATCTGTCCACCCTGATGACCCCGCAGGATCGAAAACGGGTGCTGGATGCGGTGCGGGAACGGCTGAAAGAGCGCAAGCCCTGCCGGGTCGTTTCCACCAGTCTGGTGGAGGCAGGCGTGGATGTGGACTTTCCTGCAGTCTGGCGGGAGGTGGCCGGGTTGGACAGCATCCTGCAGGCGGCGGGCCGCTGCAACCGGGAAGGAAAACGCCCGGCAGCGGAAAGCATCGTCCATATTTTCCATGCGGACGGCCGGATTCCCCGAATGCTGAAACTGAACGTGGCGGCAGCGGAAAGCGTTCTGGCCGATTATGAGGACGTGAACACCCGCCCGGCCATTCATGCCTATTTTCAGCAGCTTCTCTGGGCAAAAGGGGATGCGGCGCTGGACGAGAAAAACATTCTGCAATCCGAAAGCAGCTTTACCTTTCGCGAGACGGCGGAACGGTTTCACCTGATCGACGCGAATACCGTTACCATTTATATTCCCGCCAAAGCAGACGCGGCGGATATTCAGGCCCTGCGGGACGGTCAGTTCAGCAAGACACTGCTGCGCCGCCTCAGCAGAGGCGCGGTCAACCTTTACGCGCAGGAATGCTCCAAGCTGGCGGAGGGCGGCGTGGTGGAACTGCACGCCGACGACGGCTATGCCATTCTGCTGAACGAAAAGCTGTACAGCGACGAATGCGGGCTGGAGATCAGTTCGGAAGGGGGAGAGGGCTTTTTCGCCTGAGATGCACAAGGGGGATGTGCATCGCACATCCCCGCCTTGTGTAACAAAAAGTGTTCATGTTTCAACCCACGGATTGCTCCGACTATTCGATTATATTTCCGAAAGGGAGAAAGTCAACAAAAATTTTTTAACACAAATTTTTCATGAATAAAAGTATTGAAAAACTCATGACAGTGTGATATGATCTGCCTGTGAGTTCACAAAATATGGAAAAAGGAGGGCTGCAAAACCGGAAAGGGTTCTGAATTTCGACTCCATGAAAGGGAGCAAGGCCGGGTGGCCAACCGGCCTTCTCTCTTTCAAAATGGTATACAAAATAAAAGGAGGTGAGGAACATGTCCGTCAAAATGGAGATCTGGGGGGAAACAGCCTGCTTCACAAGGCCGGAAATGAAAGCTGAACGCGTATCCTATGATATTCCAACGCCCAGCGCCGCCCGAGGAATGCTGGAAAGTGTGTACTATCACCCCGGCCTGAAATGGCACATTGACCGTATTTGGGTGCTGAAGCCCATTCAGTTCACCAATCTGCGCCGCAATGAGGTGAAGTCCAAAATTTTGGGCAGCGCCATTCTGTCGGAAGCCAATGGCAAGGGCGCGTCCTATATCGACCGCTCAGCCGATATCATGCAGCGCGCTACCATGATGCTGCGGGACGTTCGCTACGTGGTGGAGGCTCATTTCACCATGACCGATCAGGCCAATCCATCGGATAATTCGGGCAAGTTCCAGGACATCGTCAAGCGCAGGCTGCGCAAGGGTCAATGCTACAGTCAGCCCTACCTGGGGTGTAGGGAATGCACCGCCCACTTCGGTCTGTGGGAGGGGGAGGAGATCCCCGCCATCGCGGAGACGCGGGACTTGGGCTACATGCTGTTTGATATGGATTATACCGATCCAAAAAACATTCAACCCATGTTCTTTCGGGCACGGATGGTCAACGGCATGATCGACCTGCGGGATTGCGAGGTGGTCAGATGATCCTGCAAGCACTGGTACGCTGTTATGAATCGCTGGCCGCCGCCCGCAAGCTGGAAAAGCCGGGCTGGTCCATGGTCAAGGTCAGCTGGGGACTGGAATTGACCCCGGAAGGTCAGATCGAGCGCCTGTGGCCGCTGGAACTGGCGGATGAAAAGGGAAAAAAGAGACCGCAGCTGGTCAAACTGCCGGTACCTGTTAAACGGGCAGTTGGCATTATCCCAAATTTCTTGTGTGATAATTCCAGTTACATTCTCGGCCGCGATAATAAGGGCAAGCCGGAACGTTCTCTGGAATGCTTCATGGCTTGCGCCGAAAAGCACCGGGAACTTCTGACAGAGGTCGCCCATCCCATGGCAAAGGCCATTCTGCGGTTCTTTGCCAGCTGGAATCCACAAAGCGCCGAAGAAAACGCCGCGCTGGCCCCGGAATGGGAGGAAATCCTCAAGGGCGGCAATCTGATCTTCTGTATGGACGGCGTTTACGCACAGGACGTGCCGGAGATCGCTCAGGCATGGGATAAGGCCTATGCCAGCGATGAAAGGGCGGAAAGAGGCCGTTGTCTGGTCACGGGGCAGGAAGCGCCCATCGCCATTCTGCATCCCAGCATCAAAGGCGTGGTAGGCGCACAGCCCTCCGGCGCATCGGTGGTGTCCTTCAACGCACCGTCGCTGGAATCCTACGGCAAGGAAGAGCGGGACAAGCAGGGGCAGGGCAGAAACGCTCCGGTCAGCACCTATGCAGCCTTTGCCTACGGCGAAGCGCTGAATTACCTTCTGCGGGAAAAGGACTATCATTGCCGTCTGGGAGATACCACGCTGATTTACTGGGCAGAGGGGGCGGAAGCGGAGTACAGCAGCGCCATGTTCGGCATGATGTTCAACGACGACATGGAGCAAAACGATCTGAAGGGCGTTATGGAGGCTTTGAGCAGCGGAAAGACCGTCCTGTGGAACAAGCTGCCGCTGAAGCCCACCAACCGCTTCTACATTCTGGGGCTTGCGCCCAACGCCTCCCGGCTGGCCGTGCGCTTCTTTTTGCAGGATACCTTCGGCAGCTTCGCCGCAAATCTGGAAAAGCACCAGAAACGGCTGGAGATCGTTCGCCCGGCTTTCGACAACCGGAACAGCCTGTCCATCTGGTCTTTGCTGCGGGAAACGGCCAATCCCAACAGCCGCGATAAAAAGCCGCCGGAGCCGCTGGTAGGCGCGCTTCTGCGGGCCGTGCTGATGAACGCACTGTACCCGGCAGAATTGTTTGCGCAGACGGAAATTCGGCTGCGGGCCGAGCACGAGGTCAGCCGGGGAAAAGCGGCGATTCTGAAAGCCTATCTGACCCGAAACGTGGTAGAAATGAAAGCCGAAAACGCTCATCCATATGAGGAGGTCTTGCAAGTGGAACTGAATGAAAATACCACCTATCTGCCTTACCGGCTGGGGCGGCTGTTCGCAGTGCTGGAAGCGCTGCAGCAAAAGGCCAATCCCGGTATCAATGCAACGATCAAGGATCGCTATTTCAACTCGGCCTGTGCTACGCCCGCTGTGGTTTTCCCGGCGCTGATCCGGCTGGCTCAGAACCATCTGAACAAGCTGGATGGGGGCGTCAAGGTCTATTACGACAAGCTGATTACCGGCCTGTTCAACACGATGGACGAGTCCTATCCCACCCGGCTCAGCCTGCAGGATCAGGGAATCTTCCAGATCGGTTACTATCACCAGAAGCAGAAGTTCTTCACCAAGAAGGAGGAGCAGGAAAATGTCTGAAATCATTCGCAATCGGTATGACTTTGTGGTTCTGTTCGATGTGGAAAACGGCAATCCCAACGGCGACCCCGACGCCGGCAACATGCCTCGCACCGACCCGGAAACCGGCTGCGGGCTGGTGACGGACGTGTGCCTGAAGCGCAAGATTCGCAACTATGTGGAAATGGTGAAAGAGGACGACCCCCATTTCGGCATCTATATCAAGGAAAACATTCCCCTGAACCGCAGCGACAGGGAAGGACTGGCCGCCTGCGGCTACCCGGATATCAAGGACGCGGAACTGAAGGACTTGAAGAAAAAGGATAAGGACATCGACGAAAAGCTGTTGAAGTATATGTGCGGCCGTTATTATGACATCCGCGCCTTCGGCGCGGTGATGACCACCTTCGTTAAGGGCGCGCTGAACTGCGGACAGGTGCGCGGTCCCGTGCAGCTGGGCTTTGCCCGCAGCGTGGACCCTATCGTGCCGCAGGAGGTGACCATTACCCGCGTTTCCATTACCACGGAGGAGGACGCGGCCAAGAAGGGCACGGAAATGGGCCGCAAGCATATCGTTCCCTATGGCCTGTATCGGGCGGAGGGCTTTGTGTCCGCCAATCTGGCGCGTAAAACTACCGGCTTTACCGAGGAAGACTTGGCCCTTTTGTGGAAAGCCATCCTGAATATGTTCGAAAACGATCATTCCGCCGCCCGGGGCAAGATGGCCGTTCGGAAGCTGATCGTATTCCGGCACGACAGCGAACTGGGCGAAGCGCCCGCGTGGAAGCTGTTCAAGCTGGTGAAGGTGCAGCGCAAGGAGGGCGTTACCGCGCCCCGCAGCATCGATGACTACACCATTGAGGTGCAGGAGAACGCGCTCCCGCAGGGCGTGACCTGTGAACAGATGGGGTAATCCCCCCAAACCGGGAGGCAAACGAAGCCACCCTTTCCGCTTTGCAGCATTTCGCCTTTTGCCGCCGCCAATGGGGATTGATCTTTTTGGAGCGGCAGTGGGCGGAGAATGCCCGCACGGCGGAGGGTCAGGTCTTTCATGAAACCGCTCATCACGGCCCGGAAAGCGAAGCGAGGGGCGACCTGCTGATCCTGCGGGGACTGCGGGTCGCCTCCCCGACGCTCAGGCTTGGCGGCGTCTGCGATGTGGTGGAGTTTCACCGCTCCCCGTCGGGCGTATCGCTGGCGGGCCGGGAGGGGCTGTGGCTGCCCTATCCGGTAGAGTACAAAAAGGGCTCCGATCAAACAAAGGAATCGGATGAGGTGCAGCTCTGCGGACAGGCGCTCTGTCTGGAAGAGATGCTGTGCTGTCAAATTCCAGAAGGAAGCCTTTTCTATGGCGAGACCCGCCGCAGAACCAGAGTGGCTTTTGACGGGACGCTCAGGCAGCGAACCATTGACTTGCTTCACGAACTGTTGGGGTACATGGATCGCGGCTACACGCCCGGCGCAAAGCTTCACAAGGGCTGCAACGCCTGTTCCCTGCGGGATATTTGCCTGCCGAAGCTGAGCCGCGCTCCGTCCGTTGCCGATTACATCCATGACAGAGCAGGGGAGGATGAGCCATGCGGAAACTCCTGAACACGCTGTTTGTCACGTCGGAGGAAGCATACCTTGCGTTGGAAACGGAAAACGTGGCGGTATACATCGGCGAGGAAAAGAAAGCACAGTATCCCCTGCTGGTGCTGGAAAGCATCATCAGCTTTTCCTATAAGGGAGCCAGCCCGGCCCTGATGGGGGCCTGCGCCCGGAAAGGAATCCAGTTGACTTTTTTGACTCCCCGCGGGCGCTTTCTGGCCCGCGTCTGCGGACAGGAGCAGGGAAACGTCCTTCTGCGCAAGGAACAGTATCGCCTGTCGGACAATCTGGAAAAGAGCTGCCATATTGCTCGGAATTTCATTTTCGGCAAGGTCTACAATCAACGCTGGGTGCTGGAACGAACCCTTCGGGATCATCGGATGCGGGTAGATGCAGCTAAACTGGAAAGCGCTTCGCAGGCGCTGGCCGGTCTGCTGCCTGCCATTGAAACGCAGACAGACCTGGACGCCCTGCGCGGCTTGGAGGGGGAGGCTTCCGTCTGGTACTTCCACGTTTTTGACGAAATGGTTCTCAACCAAAAAGCGGATTTTCTCTTTGATGGTAGGAACCGCCGTCCGCCCACCGACAACATGAACGCACTGCTTTCCTTTGCTTATGTGCTGCTTTCCAACGACTGCGCTTCGGCGCTGGAAAGCGTAGGCTTGGACTCCTACGTGGGTTTTATGCACAGGGATCGGCCCGGCCGTACCTCGCTGGCGCTGGATCTGATGGAAGAACTTCGCGCTCCCATGGCGGACCGCCTGTGTATCACGCTGGTCAACAACCGTGTACTGCAGGACAAACACTTCGAACGGCAGGAAAGCGGCGCTGTTTTTCTTGGGGAGGATGGCCGAAAACTCTTTCTTTCCGCCTGGCAAACCAAAAAGAAAGAAGAGATCACGCACCCCTATTTGAAAGAAAAAATGGCTTGGGGGCTGGTTCCCTATGTGCAGTCGCTGCTGCTGGCCCGTTATCTGCGCGGCGATCTGGACGGCTATCCGCCCTTTTTATGGAAGTGAGGAGGTTGCCTGATGCTGGTGCTCATTACCTACGATGTATCCACGACCGATTCGGCAGGCAAGCGCCGTCTGCGGCAGGTGGCGAAAAAGTGCGTCGCCCACGGCCAACGAGTCCAAAATTCCGTCTTCGAGTGCAATCTGGACGCCGCTCAATACAAGCTGCTTCAGGCTCAGCTCCGCCAGCTGATCGACCCGGCTCAGGACAGCCTTCGCTTCTACAATCTCGGAAATCGTTACGAAACGAAGGTAGAGCATGTAGGCGCAAAGGCTTCTTATGACGCCGAAGGGGTTTTGATGATCTAGTTCTTCAATGGTTGGTGCGATACGGGAGCTCCCACGGTTTTCCTGTACGGTTCGCACCGAAAAAACGGTTTGTTTCTTTTCTCTAAAAAGTTTTTTTGTCAGCAGGAAGAACCCCTTTGCTGGCGAAAAGATACAATGTTGTGCAGATGCGCCAGTTTTTCTCTTCGAAAAGTTGTGTGCGTTTGCTGTCTCTCCCCATGCGGGGAGAGTGGATTGAAATAAGCCAAAAAAGGCGGTCGTTGCGACTTGGGCCGGTCTCTCCCCATGCGGGGAGAGTGGATTGAAATTGTTCCTCCGCCAGTCTTTGGTTGATGGTGACGTCTCTCCCCATGCGGGGAGAGTGGATTGAAATCTTTCTCAGGGGCGGGATCGCTCCCGCCCCGAATGTCTCTCCCCATGCGGGGAGAGTGGATTGAAATCTCCTCCGCTGTGGGGGAGTCCATCCAGACCGTGGTCTCTCCCCATGCGGGGAGAGTGGATTGAAATCAGCTCCGCGTTGGCCTTCGGCGCGGTCGGCACAGTCTCTCCCCATGCGGGGAGAGTGGATTGAAATCTTGGCGCGGCGGATCGTCCGGCGGCGGCCTCATGTCTCTCCCCATGCGGGGAGAGTGGATTGAAATTGCTGGAGCCGCTGCGAGACGAGTGCTATGCCATCGTCTCTCCCCATGCGGGGAGAGTGGATTGAAATCTACTATATATAGAGGGTCACGGCTCATACCAGGTCTCTCCCCATGCGGGGAGAGTGGATTGAAATCGCTTTGTCACACAACGGAAGGAGAGTTTCCCCCGTCTCTCCCCATGCGGGGAGAGTGGATTGAAATTTTGGCACTTTGGTATGCCTTGTGCATCCATTTTGTCTCTCCCCATGCGGGGAGAGTGGATTGAAATGTTCTCATCATCCGCTGTAACGACGGGAGCCGGGAGTCTCTCCCCATGCGGGGAGAGTGGATTGAAATTTCCTCGTCGGTCGCCAGAAAGCGCATCACGAGGTCTCTCCCCATGCGGGGAGAGTGGATTGAAATTGGGGGAAAGAGGACAGAAACATGGACAAAACCGTCTCTCCCCATGCGGGGAGAGTGGATTGAAATCTCCTCCGCTGTGGGGGAGTCCATCCAGACCGTGCCGGTCTCTCCCCATGCGGGGAGAGTGGATTGAAATA
Organism: uncultured Eubacteriales bacterium; assembly: GCA_900548145.1. Taxonomy (GTDB): domain Bacteria; phylum Bacillota; class Clostridia; order Christensenellales; family Aristaeellaceae; genus Limiplasma. Next base: position 53,128 of record URJB01000003.1, read on the forward strand.
GCGGCGGAGCCATCACGGCCCGCTGCATTGACGTCTCTCCCCATGCGGGGAGAGTGGATTGAAATTTTCCCGGGGCACGTCCAGCACCGCCAGCATCGTCTCTCCCCATGCGGGGAGAGTGGATTGAAATTGTTTGTAGCGCCGGAGAGCGTCCTCTTTCCAGGTCTCTCCCCATGCGGGGAGAGTGGATTGAAATCGCCGACAACAGGCCCAGCAGTACCCGGCGCAGGGTCTCTCCCCATGCGGGGAGAGTGGATTGAAATTGTAAAGGAGCAGGATCGCGGTCTTGGGCTTGGGGTCTCTCCCCATGCGGGGAGAGTGGATTGAAATCACTACGCTTCCCGACGGAATGATGGTCATCCAGGTCTCTCCCCATGCGGGGAGAGTGGATTGAAATTTTCTTCGCCGCATACATTGTATCGGTTGCATAATGTCTCTCCCCATGCGGGGAGAGTGGATTGAAATTTTGCCGTATGCGCGTTCAATCTGCGTCGGTTCGTCTCTCCCCATGCGGGGAGAGTGGATTGAAATGTAGGACACGCGAGCGCCGACCACGTCCTTGTCCGTCTCTCCCCATGCGGGGAGAGTGGATTGAAATTCGACGCGCTGGCAGGGCAGAAGAAGCCGAAAAGTCTCTCCCCATGCGGGGAGAGTGGATTGAAATCTATCATAATGAAGGGAAAGAAAAGCTTCCTATTGTCTCTCCCCATGCGGGGAGAGTGGATTGAAATGCGAATACTTTCAGGCCAGCAAACCGTTGATACAGTCTCTCCCCATGCGGGGAGAGTGGATTGAAATCATCTGGCGCTTTTAATGCCGCCGATCAAATCAGTCTCTCCCCATGCGGGGAGAGTGGATTGAAATGCCGCAGGGAAAGCGGATAAAAGCCGGGAGCGGGTCTCTCCCCATGCGGGGAGAGTGGATTGAAATATCGTATATTATACGGTCAATATTCGCGCCACCGAGTCTCTCCCCATGCGGGGAGAGTGGATTGAAATTAAGGCAGGTTTTATTTTTGTCGTGGCTGGCGGGTCTCTCCCCATGCGGGGAGAGTGGATTGAAATGTGGTCGGCGGGATCGTCGGCTTTGCGGTGGCCGGTCTCTCCCCATGCGGGGAGAGTGGATTGAAATCCATCTCGTCGATGACCTGTTGTTTCTGCTCGTGTCTCTCCCCATGCGGGGAGAGTGGATTGAAATAAAATTAAATAGCCAACATTGCTATATATTGTAGGTCTCTCCCCATGCGGGGAGAGTGGATTGAAATAATTTTAACCCGCCGGTTATTGATAAACATAATGTCTCTCCCCATGCGGGGAGAGTGGATTGAAATATCGGGGCTTCCTGTTGATACCCGTTCTACCCCTGGTCTCTCCCCATGCGGGGAGAGTGGATTGAAATCGCTTCCAGCTCCGCATTGGTTTTCGCTGTGGCGGGTCTCTCCCCATGCGGGGAGAGTGGATTGAAATCATGGCCAACGAGACGGCCAACACCAAGGCGGGGAGTCTCTCCCCATGCGGGGAGAGTGGATTGAAATTCGCTGGCGTAGATCAGCTCGCCCGCGCAGTACTGTCTCTCCCCATGCGGGGAGAGTGGATTGAAATCGCAGCATGTGCGAGTGGAGCAGGGCACAAGCCGTCTCTCCCCATGCGGGGAGAGTGGATTGAAATTTCATCATAATGCCAGTCGCCATCAAACACTATGTCTCTCCCCATGCGGGGAGAGTGGATTGAAATCGATGACCCCATTTATAAAAATTGAACAACCTACGTCTCTCCCCATGCGGGGAGAGTGGATTGAAATGATCAGCCGAACCTGCTGAACCAGGCGAAGCTGGAGTCTCTCCCCATGCGGGGAGAGTGGATTGAAATTTTTGTTCAAAGCGTTTCTCCACATATCGTTAGTCTCTCCCCATGCGGGGAGAGTGGATTGAAATAGCTGCGGCTGGTGGGCGGTGGATCACGACGGGTGTCTCTCCCCATGCGGGGAGAGTGGATTGAAATTATTTGTAATTATGTAATGTACAGAAATACATTGTCTCTCCCCATGCGGGGAGAGTGGATTGAAATAGCTTGTCCCACCATGCATCCGAGTACAGCTCCGTCTCTCCCCATGCGGGGAGAGTGGATTGAAATCCTCCGCCGCGCGCCCCGCCGAAGGCGATATACTGTCTCTCCCCATGCGGGGAGAGTGGATTGAAATGTACTCGGCAATGTGGCGCTGCATCAGCATTTCCGTCTCTCCCCATGCGGGGAGAGTGGATTGAAATCGGAATGCCGTTATAATATAATGGATATACACTAAGTCTCTCCCCATGCGGGGAGAGTGGATTGAAATAAAAGCATTATTTTGTGCGACACCACCGGCACCAAGTCTCTCCCCATGCGGGGAGAGTGGATTGAAATACTTTGCCAGTTGCCAAAAGCGGCAGCGATAGCGTGTCTCTCCCCATGCGGGGAGAGTGGATTGAAATGCCAAACAAATTAATTGCAAAGGCTTTTTACCTTTGTCTCTCCCCATGCGGGGAGAGTGGATTGAAATTGGAAGGCGAACAATTTGATGTAGATGAAATTAGTCTCTCCCCATGCGGGGAGAGTGGATTGAAATGGAAGGAAATGCGACCGATTTAGATAAAATCCGGTCTCTCCCCATGCGGGGAGAGTGGATTGAAATCTCGTCATAATACCATTCTCCATCAAATACTATTGTCTCTCCCCATGCGGGGAGAGTGGATTGAAATATATACTATACCATTAACAAGTACTGGATATGTTCGTCTCTCCCCATGCGGGGAGAGTGGATTGAAATGCTCCACCGAACCCGCGCACACTTGCAAAAGTTGTCTCTCCCCATGCGGGGAGAGTGGATTGAAATAGCCCATAAAATAGGCCCTCTTAAAGCGCCGGTGACGTCTCTCCCCATGCGGGGAGAGTGGATTGAAATATGGTTGGTGGTGGTTCTGCAAGCGGTAAATTTTGGTCTCTCCCCATGCGGGGAGAGTGGATTGAAATACCGGGCGGGTGTGGGTCTTATCCCCGCCCGCCGTCTCTCCCCATGCGGGGAGAGTGGATTGAAATTAGTGATCTGTTTATGCGCTTCCGCAGCAAGTGGTCTCTCCCCATGCGGGGAGAGTGGATTGAAATAGGCCGAGCAGAAGATCAAGGCCACCAGCAACTAGTCTCTCCCCATGCGGGGAGAGTGGATTGAAATTTTTTGCCCTTGTTGCCCATCGGCATCACCTCCTGTCTCTCCCCATGCGGGGAGAGTGGATTGAAATGGATGCGGTGGTTCCCAATCCCGTAACCCTAAGCGGTCTCTCCCCATGCGGGGAGAGTGGATTGAAATAATCCGAGAGGCCGCATCCCCGAAGGTCACGTCGTCTCTCCCCATGCGGGGAGAGTGGATTGAAATAGCTTTGCCGTGCAGGATGTAGCGGACGCGTAATGTCTCTCCCCATGCGGGGAGAGTGGATTGAAATTACCATTGTGCCGCCAGCAACCGTTTCTCCAAAGTCTCTCCCCATGCGGGGAGAGGGGATTGAAATGTCTAAAATTTGATGTGCGATTGTTGACACGGCACGTCTCTCCCCATGCGGGGAGAGTGGATTGAAATTAATTCTAGTTTAGTTGTATTATCGCTAATATAGTCTCTCCCCATGCGGGGAGAGTGGATTGAAATTGTAAAAGCAGGTGGAGCAGTTGTCTATGACGAAAATGTCTCTCCCCATGCGGGGAGAGTGGATTGAAATTTCGTGGCTGGCGGTACTGAATCGGTATACAACGGTGTCTCTCCCCATGCGGGGAGAGTGGATTGAAATCTACAGATTTTTACTATATTTATTGGGAATATAGTCTCTCCCCATGCGGGGAGAGTGGATTGAAATAGCTTTATCGAGATTAAACGCGCTTGCCATCACTGTCTCTCCCCATGCGGGGAGAGTGGATTGAAATCTAAATCTGAAAAGATTAAGTCACCACTTGTTAAGTCTCTCCCCATGCGGGGAGAGTGGATTGAAATCACCCCGTAACGACTTTGATGCTGTTACCGTTGGCGTCTCTCCCCATGCGGGGAGAGTGGATTGAAATTGTCAATATGCAAATAGCTGTTATTTTTGTCAAGTCTCTCCCCATGCGGGGAGAGTGGATTGAAATAAACGAAAAATTATGCAACATATAATAGTATGGTGTCTCTCCCCATGCGGGGAGAGTGGATTGAAATCTTGTGGACGAGCTCGCTCACGCCGCCGGGCAGGTCTCTCCCCATGCGGGGAGAGTGGATTGAAATTGTAGGCTCTCGTCGTCCAGCAGCGCACTCGAGGGTCTCTCCCCATGCGGGGAGAGTGGATTGAAATCACCTCCGCCGCGAGGGTCTGGCGGATGGTGGGGTCTCTCCCCATGCGGGGAGAGTGGATTGAAATTATGGCCTGAAAAAAGGCCCCGGCGAAAACGCCGAGTCTCTCCCCATGCGGGGAGAGTGGATTGAAATTCAGTGCCTCGCATCGTCCTATCTCCCATGCCCGTCTCTCCCCATGCGGGGAGAGTGGATTGAAATCCGCATCTCCCATTACTTTTTCGAGCTCTTCGACGTCTCTCCCCATGCGGGGAGAGTGGATTGAAATATTTTTACGGCGGCAGGAGGAACTGAATCAGTATAGTCTCTCCCCATGCGGGGAGAGTGGATTGAAATCCGCAGAGCACCGGCTCCGGGCGGCGCAGGGTGTGTCTCTCCCCATGCGGGGAGAGTGGATTGAAATTTTGCTATCAATGGGGCGTTTGGGTGACAGCGTGGGCGTCTCTCCCCATGCGGGGAGAGTGGATTGAAATAGATTAGTTATATTTGTGGTTGTGTTAGTTGTATACGTCTCTCCCCATGCGGGGAGAGTGGATTGAAATGCTGTGGAAATCAAATACTGGTCGCTTTTGTCCGGTCTCTCCCCATGCGGGGAGAGTGGATTGAAATACAAAAAAGGAGGGTTAAACATGGCAAAAATTCCGTCTCTCCCCATGCGGGGAGAGTGGATTGAAATTTGCCCTTCGCCATTTGAAATTGTAAAGAAATTGTCTCTCCCCATGCGGGGAGAGTGGATTGAAATTGTCCGTATAATTATGCACTTTTGCACGGTTGTATTGTCTCTCCCCATGCGGGGAGAGTGGATTGAAATATCCCCATCAAGGCACCGCGATCTGATGCGGCAATGTCTCTCCCCATGCGGGGAGAGTGGATTGAAATATTTTTCAGCGCAGGTACACCGCTGATCTGCGCGCGTCTCTCCCCATGCGGGGAGAGTGGATTGAAATAGGGCAGTTATATTGCGCCCAATCACCAACAGCAAGTCTCTCCCCATGCGGGGAGAGTGGATTGAAATCGCTTCCCGGCAGCGGTGGCCCGTATCTCCCACGTCTCTCCCCATGCGGGGAGAGTGGATTGAAATCTCCAGCTTGTAACGGTACACGCCCCGGTCGTCGTCTCTCCCCATGCGGGGAGAGTGGATTGAAATCGTCAGGCTTTGGGCCTCGCTGTAGCGCACCGCCGTCTCTCCCCATGCGGGGAGAGTGGATTGAAATCTGCTCTATGCTTTTCGCCACTGCCATGACCCGGTCTCTCCCCATGCGGGGAGAGTGGATTGAAATTCCTTGCCTATGCTTGAACGTCGCCTCGATGATCCCGTCTCTCCCCATGCGGGGAGAGTGGATTGAAATAATTTGCGCATTTGATATTGAAACAACGCGCATTGTCTCTCCCCATGCGGGGAGAGTGGATTGAAATAGAATCGCTGTTGACCATGGCGGGGAACGTGCGCTGTCTCTCCCCATGCGGGGAGAGTGGATTGAAATGGAGAACGAGAAAACATTGAAGAACTTGACGAAGTTGTCTCTCCCCATGCGGGGAGAGTGGATTGAAATAACCTTGACAAGGCGGAATTTATGGGACACCGTTTGTGTCTCTCCCCATGCGGGGAGAGTGGATTGAAATTGGTAATCCTGCCACAAAAAAGCGTACAGCAAATGGTCTCTCCCCATGCGGGGAGAGTGGATTGAAATGTTTTATGCGGACACATGAAGGTGTTTTTGGAAAATGTCTCTCCCCATGCGGGGAGAGTGGATTGAAATTTTACGGTTAATTGCCATTATTGTAAATTTAGCAGGTCTCTCCCCATGCGGGGAGAGTGGATTGAAATTGGAAACTGGCAGAGTGAGTGCCGGCTGAATACGTCTCTCCCCATGCGGGGAGAGTGGATTGAAATTTGACCATCGCCGTTTGAAATTGTAAAGAAATTGTCTCTCCCCATGCGGGGAGAGTGGATTGAAATACCTGCAGGTGGTGGAATCCGTCAAGAAGCATTTCCTGTCTCTCCCCATGCGGGGAGAGTGGATTGAAATTACAAAATCACAAACGTATAAACAGTTGGAAAGATTTGTCTCTCCCCATGCGGGGAGAGTGGATTGAAATAAGGCTTCCTGTTGATACTCATTTCACCTCTGCCGGTGTCTCTCCCCATGCGGGGAGAGTGGATTGAAATGCTCTCTCCCCATCTGTGGGAAGATATCCCCTGTCTCTCCCCATGCGGGGAGAGTGGATTGAAATTCTGTGTAGTATTGCTGTGCGTCGCCCGTTACCGGTTGTCTCTCCCCATGCGGGGAGAGTGGATTGAAATACCCAGATACCGGCCCAGCATGGCTTCCGCGGCTTGTCTCTCCCCATGCGGGGAGAGTGGATTGAAATGCATTTAGGGTTGACTTTTTCATTTAAAAAGTTGTCTCTCCCCATGCGGGGAGAGTGGATTGAAATCCCTACATCACCTTTGAGGTGGTGGAAGGGGATTTGTCTCTCCCCATGCGGGGAGAGTGGATTGAAATATTCCCCTTCCTGCCGCCCGCATGGGGCGGCGATACAGTCTCTCCCCATGCGGGGAGAGTGGATTGAAATAGTTGGGGCGGCTGCTCCCTGATCTATAATGGCGAGTCTCTCCCCATGCGGGGAGAGTGGATTGAAATCGTCTGATCTGCCGGGCGGCGGAAGGGTGCAAGCGTCTCTCCCCATGCGGGGAGAGTGGATTGAAATTCAATGGCGATCCTGTCAATGTCCGCCGTCCAGAGTCTCTCCCCATGCAGGGAGAGTGGATTGAAATTGGTCTTCCAGCGTGGAGACCGCCACCCGGCCCCGGGTCTCTCCCCATGCAGGGAGAGTGGATTGAAATCTATTTCACGCCCATATGGCGGGTTCATCCAACATGTCTCTCCCCATGCAGGGAGAGTGGATTGAAATTAATATTGACATATTATTGGACGAATATAACAAGTCTCTCCCCATGCAGGGAGAGTGGATTGAAATTCCGAAATAGTCATTGATTCTACCAATCAACGCGTCTCTCCCCATGCAGGGAGAGTGGATTGAAATATAATACCAGCGCTTAAATCATTAATATCAAACGGTCTCTCCCCATGCAGGGAGAGTGGATTGAAATGCCCCGGCAGCACCCATCCCGTCGGTCAGCGACGTCTCTCCCCATGCAGGGAGAGTGGATTGAAATCGCGAGGGAAAACGCGAAGAAAGCATCCGCTGAGCGTCTCTCCCCATGCAGGGAGAGTGGATTGAAATGTGGACATGCAGTTTGATGGCGTGTATGTCGGGACGTCTCTCCCCATGCAGGGAGAGTGGATTGAAATTGCGATGCTTTGTATCGCCCCGCGCCCGCCCATGGTCTCTCCCCATGCAGGGAGAGTGGATTGAAATTTGATGAGCGCCTTCTTGCCCGCGTTGGCCTTGGTCTCTCCCCATGCAGGGAGAGTGGATTGAAATGATGGGGAACCGGCAAAGAGCGTGGTAGCGGTAAGCAGTCTCTCCCCATGCAGGGAGAGTGGATTGAAATGTCATCAATGACGATGTAATAACGCCCTGTGTAGGTCTCTCCCCATGCAGGGAGAGTGGATTGAAATGATTATACGAAAATCGCGGAATTTTATGCCGCTGCTGTCTCTCCCCATGCAGGGAGAGTGGATTGAAATAGGGTGTCCGCCGCCATCTTGCCTGCAGAAGCAGTCTCTCCCCATGCAGGGAGAGTGGATTGAAATTCGGACGCATCGATCTCCTTGCCGTTTAGCTCGAGTCTCTCCCCATGCAGGGAGAGTGGATTGAAATTGATACTCGGCATAGATGCGGGCCTCTTGTCCCCGTCTCTCCCCATGCAGGGAGAGTGGATTGAAATTCAGCCGCAGCTCGTTCCGCCGCAGCCCTCTCCGGTCTCTCCCCATGCAGGGAGAGTGGATTGAAATATTCCTCCCACTTCTCCGCCGCCATTTGCTCCGGGTCTCTCCCCATGCAGGGAGAGTGGATTGAAATATTTTACCTCCTACTCGTCCTTTTCGTCTTTGGCTCGTCTCTCCCCATGCAGGGAGAGTGGATTGAAATGATGACGGTCATGATGGCATAATTGGCGAGGTCGAGTCTCTCCCCATGCAGGGAGAGTGGATTGAAATGTCGATGGCGGCGGCGCGGGCCTCGTCCGGCTCCGTCTCTCCCCATGCGGGGAGAGTGGATTGAAATACTTCACCCCGCCGAGCGGGCGAAAAAGGAAGTAACGTCTCTCCCCGCTCGGGGAGAGTGGATTGAAATCTTGCTATGGCTGTGACCGGTGCCCGCGATCTGGGGTCTGGGAGAGTAGATTGAAATATCAACAAGTGTTCTTTCTGCAATAGACGCATAAGGTCTCTGGTGATACGGAATGTTTTTTGCTTTTTCCATACTCCCATTTTGACAGGAAGGGTCGATTTTCTCGAAAACAGAAAAGCTCATTTCCATGACAATTTTGCTGATTGCAAATGGTGCTCCACTACGCCCCGCCAGTGCCGCACCGTTCTTCCCACCGTGTCACGACTGATCCCCAGATCGGCGGCGATCCCCTCATAGGGTTGTCGGTCGTACATCGACCGCCTCATGATCTCCCGCGCCTGCGAGCCAAAAACGTATTCGTCTATGGCATTGGTCAGGTCTGTTTTGGAATGGCTCATGCTTTCACTCTTCTTTCAAAAAAACTTGCAAATGATGCCTGTTTGTGGGATAATGCAGTCACTAAAGGGGGAAAGAAAATGAAAAAAAGGAAATCGGTATGGGATTTTGTTGGCTTCATTTTGGGGATTCTGTTTTTGATTTGGGCTTTCAGCGTATATTCTTCCTCTTCGCCGTATCGGGCGCCTGATGAAACAAAATTCTATTATCTTCAAACGGGGAATAATTACCGTCTCATGGCATTAGATACGGAGTCTACCCTGTGGGATTATCAAACGTACTATGACCCGCAAGCGCAGGCCATGGCCGCATCCAGAGCTTGCTTTCTCCTGTCCGGCGAGACCGGGCAGCATTTGTTTGGCTCCTATTATTTGATCGGAGATTCCTGGTTCTCCGCCCGAAAAGCTCCCTATGATACCAAGCCCTATCATTTGAATTTAACCTTTGCTGATTATCAGTCTTTCAACGTTACGAATCCAAGTTATTTTTCAGACGGCCAGAAATTTACCGATGATATTTATCTTTCTGATGAATATTTCATTCGTCAAGATGAAATTTTTCAGAGAATCGAAGCTGACGAAATACCGAAAGAGCTAGTCCTTCCTTTAACCAAGCTAGAATAGCTTCACCGGGTTACGCGATTTGCTTCATTTCGCGTTATTGCTGCCATAGCTTTGTGAAACTGCCGGGGAAAACGCTCAGTATGCAGTATATTGAAAATAGAAGCAAAAGTTCTTTACCGGAAAATTCTTTTTAAGTTTTACACTGCTTCATCTATATAAAAATTCCGCCGGAAGTCTCCCTCTGGCGGAATCTTTTTTGCAACTTACCGCGCAAGCCGATAAATCGCCAGCGCGTCTTCTTCGTGAATGGGGTAGTAGTTGCCCAGATGGCCGCCGCCCATCGTAACGGCCCGGTGGGCCATGCGGTCGAAGTTTTCTTCGCCGATGCCGCTTTCGTGCAGGGTGGTGGGCAGTCCCAGAGAACGATAAAAGCGTTCCAGCAGGGCAATGCCTTCCGAAGCAATGGCTTCGTCCGAACCAAAATCTTCCGAAACGTCAAAGACCCGAATGGCAAACTGGCGCAGCTTGGAGACGCAGCCCTTGGAGAGAACGTATTTCATCCATGCGGGGAAAACGATGGCCAGACCCGCACCGTGGGCGATGTCATAAAGGGCGCTCAGCTCGTGCTCCAAACGGTGACTGGCCCAGTCGGTGACGCGGCCTGTACCCAGCAGACCGTTGTGCGCCAACGCGGCCGCCCACATGATCTCGGCCCGCGCATCGTAATTCTCCGGCTGCTTCAATGCGATAGGGGCGTTATGGATGACGGTTTTCAGTGCGCCTTCGGTCATGCGGTCGATCAGCTCCACGTGCTGCGTGTTGGTGAAATAGCGCTCCATCATGTGCGCCATGATGTCCACCGCGCCGCAGGCCGTCTGGAAAGGGGGCAGGGAGTAGGTGTACTCCGGGCTGAGAATGGAAAATTTGGGGTAGTTGAGCGGCGTGTTGCGGCCCCGTTTGCACAGGTCGCTTTCCCGGGTGATGACGCTGGAATCACTCATTTCACTGCCCGCAGCGGGGATTGTGACGATAACGCCCAGCGGCAGGACGCGGTCGTTTTTGCACGTGCCGTCGAACAGATCCCATGGGTCGCCATCGTAGCAGGCGGCGTTGGCAATGGCCTTGGCCGTGTCGATGACGCTGCCGCCGCCTACGGCCAGCACCAGCTGAATTTGCTGCTCTTTGCAGAGGGCCGCACCTTCCTGAACCAGTCCCAGCCGGGGATTGGGCTTTACGCCGGAAATTTCCCAGACGCGGCAGCTCTGTTCGTTCAGCACCTCCATGACCTTGTCGTAAAGGCCGATCCGCTTGATGCTGCCACCGCCGTAGACCAGCAGCACCCGGTCGCCGTAATGGCGCACTTCCTCGTCCAGATGGGAAAGAGAATCTCGGCCAAAATAAATTTTTGTCGGAATTTGCAGCGAAAAATCAATCATGAAAAGGCTCCTTTCGCACTTTCACTTTTCGTGGGGCAGAAGACCCAGCTACGCTATTGTAACATTTTTTGAAAGCCGTGAAAAGCCCGGTTGATGAAGAATGGACGATGCGGCGGGCCAAGCGCCAAATTCCTGCCAAGCCTTGTAAAAACCGCACTTTCGTTTTGACAGGGATAGGGAAAAATGGTATACTCCCTTCGTCTACCACTGGGATATAGCCGTACTTTTGAAGGAGGATTCACTGTGGATATTCTGGGACTGCTGAAGGAGCTTTTTTCCGGCGTGCTGTACCTGTTCACGACGGAGGGACTGAAAACGCTGGTGATGTTCGTCATTTCCGGCGTGCTGATCTATCTGGCGATCAAAAAGGACTATGAACCCGCGCTGCTTTTGCCCATCGGCTTCGGCGCGATCCTGGCCAATCTGCCCCCGGTGATCGATCAGGTCACGGGCAGCGCCACGGCCAGTGTGCTGGGCTCGGAGGGCTTTCTGACGGTACTGTTCAACGCGGGCATCAAAAATGAACTGTTCCCTGTGCTGATCTTTATCGCCGTTGGCGCGATGATCGACTTTTCGCCCCTTTTGAAGGATCCCAGCATGATTTTCTTCGGCGCGGCGGCGCAGTTCGGCATTTTCGCCACGTTCCTGCTTTCGCTGGTGCTGATCCCCATCGTTCTGCCCCAGACGGCGGGCAATGACAGCCTGATCCTGCGCCTTGCTTCGGCCATCGGCATCATCGGCGCGGCGGACGGCCCCACCACACTGTACGTGGCGAATCACTTCAATCTGGCGGATTACATGGCTCCCATCAGCGTGGCGGCGTATAGCTATATGTCGCTGGTGCCCGTGATCCAGCCCCCGGTCATCCGTGCCCTGACCTCGAAGGAAGAACGCATGATCCGCATGACCTACACCGAAGAACGGGCCTCCAAGCTGGCGCTGATCCTGTTCCCCGTGATCGTGACGGTGGTGGCGGGCGTGGTGGTGCCCATGAGCGCGCCGCTGGTGGGCAGCCTGATGTTCGGCAACCTGATCCGCGAGTGCGGCGTGCTGGAACGGCTGAGCAAGACCGCTCAGAACGAGCTGGCCAATCTGGTGACCATTTTGCTGGGTCTGGCCATCGGTTCCACCATGGTGGCCCAGAACTTCCTGCGGATGGATACCCTGCTGATTCTGGCGCTGGGCCTGTTCGCCTTCGTGTTCGACACGGCGGGCGGCGTGCTGTTCGCCAAGTTCCTGAACCTGTTCCGCAAGAATAAGGTCAACCCCATGATCGGTGCGGCGGGCATCTCCGCGTTCCCCATGAGCGCCCGGGTCATCCAGAAAATGGCCAAGGAGGAGGATCCCTACAACTTCATCCTGATGCAGTCCATCAGTGCCAACGTGTCCGGCCAGCTGGGCTCCATCGTGGCGGGCGGCATGGTCATCACGCTGGTGGGCATGATGCTGGGCAATGTGTGGTAAGCGCTGAAAGCGGGAGGAATGAAACGATGAAATCTCTGTTTATGTTGAGCGCGGCGGAAAGCGCCGCCGGAAATCTGGCTTCTCTGCCGCTGATGACCAAGGGACTTTTGACGACCGTCATCGGCCTTTTGGGCGTGTTTCTGGTGCTGGGGCTGTTTTTCCTGACGATCAAGCTGATGCAGCATATCAAAACCAAGGACGAAAAGTAAAACAGAAGGTGAAAGCGTGTATACGGAAAAAGAACTTCAGGCCGTTTCTCAGATGAAGAAGAAACGGTGGTGGATCGCTCTGATCCCGATGGTCGCAGCGCTGGCGGCAGCCATCGTGATTTTCGTTTACGGTCAGGTCAACCGCAGCGATACCCTGTGGGAGTGGACGGCGGCGCTGACGGTGTTGGGCGGCGTGTATTTCCTGTTCTACTACGGTCTGTGCGTCCGTCCGGTAAGCTTGTACGAGCGCCACGTGCGGAATATGATCCATGGCCGCAAGCATGAAAATACGGGGCTGCTGAAGGAACTGGGTGAACAGGTCTGCGAAAAGAACGGCATCGAGTGCCGCCCGGTGATGATCAACATCGGTGAAAAAGACGACGGCAAGGATGATCGCCTGTATTATTTTGATTTAAAGAAGGAATGGCCCAACGATCTGCCGCTTGGCAGCCGTGTGACCATCGTCAGCAACGACATGATGGTGGCGGACGTAAGGGTTGCCTGAACAAAGGAAAAGAAAAGCGACGCGGAGATTTTTTCCGCGTCGCTTTTCTATTGCTGATCTTGATAAACGATCACCAGCAGCGTCCCTTCCCGGACGCTGATCCGGGGATGGTCGGCGGCGTAATGGTTGCTGACGCCCAGTGGAATATCGCAGGTAAGCGACGCGTCGTGCAGGGGATATTGAAGCCCTTCGAGGGTAACGCCCCGGGCTTCGTTCCCATGGCAAAAAACGCTGACCAGCGTATTGCACGGGCGAAGGGGCAGCTCCATCGTTTCGTTGTGCAGGGCAAACACATCGTAGCTCGGATCGGTCAGGCAAATGCGCGCCCCCTGCTTGGCATAGCGGGCCATGGTCTGCAAATTGGCCAGAAAATGATCGGGCCGTCCGCCGCCGCAGCCGTACAGGGCAAAGGAACGATAGCCCCGGTTCCAGCCTTCCTCCAGCGCCAGCGCCGTGTCGGTGTCGTCTTTTTCCACCGGGTAGCGCAGCAGCTTTGTTTTCGCCGGCAGAGAGGGGAGAACGCCCAGCGAATCCAGATCGCCCAACAAAAAATCAGGCGTAAGCCCGCTTTGCCGAAGCCAGTCGTAACCGCCGTCCGCAGCGATCAGCAGGTCGCCTTCGGCAGGTGCAAGGCCGCGGGACGTAAAATCTCCCGCACCGACGATATAACAGGTCTTCATGGCTTCGGCTCCCTTCGTTCTTGGGTCGCCCCATTGTAGCACGAAAAAAGAGGATTGACAAATGATAGCATCCTTTGTATAATAACGCCGTGCTCATCCCAAGAGCGCAGGGGTGCTGGCCGAACAGGGCTGGCTGAGATCGGGCGAAGCCCGGGACCCTCGAACCTGATCCGGGTAATGCCGGCGTAGGAATCAATGAAATCCGCGTTTCTTGATGGCTCACGCTGCATGCTGGCAGGGTGGGCATTTTCATTTTCACTGCGTTCTGCGCGGGAAACGGAGGAAGAAACCATGGATTCCAAAAACATTCGCCGGTTGGTGGAGTGCGCCATTCTGGTGGCCGTGGGTACGGTACTGAGCCTGTTCGAGTTCAAGGGCGCGTGGGCGTTGGGCGGTGGCATCACCTTCTGCAGTATGCTGCCTCTGGTCATGATCGCTCATCGTCACGGCACCAAGTGGGGCGTAGGCTCCGCGCTGCTGTACAGCCTGATCCAGCTGCTGCTGGGCATGAGCAACGTTCAGTATGCGCCTGACGCGCTGACCGCCGTCGGCATTATCCTGCTGGACTATGTGGTGGCCTACACCGTCATTGGCTTCTCTGCCTGCTTCAACGGCGTTATCAAGAACCGCTGCGTGTCCATTGTGGTGGGCATTGTGTTCACCTTTGCCCTGCGGCTTCTGTGCCACTTCCTCAGCGGCCTGCTGATCTGGGAAGTGCTGTGGCCCAACAGCCTCGGCTGGGCTCCCGCCGTGTGGTCCATCGCTTACAACGGCTCCTACATGGTGCCTGAAATGGTCATCACCAGCATCGTGGCCGCTCTGAGCTACAAGCCCCTGAAGCGCTACTGGCTGGGCGAAGACCTAAAGTCCACCAAAGCAGCCTGACGTCCAACTGACTGGACAAAAAAATGTCCCTCCACACATTTGTGTTTAGGGAGCCTCCAACTCCGCAGCGCCGCCCGTCTGGTACACGGGCGGCGCTGTCTTGTATCGCTGTGGAAAACGTGCCGCAACATCCTGCGGTTGTGCCCCTTCGAAAGAAAATGATATAATAAGGCAGCGCCCGATCGAACCGGGCTACTACCAAAGCCGTTTTCGGCTGACGAAGGAGCATGAAATGGACTATCCTTTTTTCGCCTATCTGGATCGGCTGAAGCTGATCCGTCGCTGGGGCCTGATGCGGAATACTGAGTCGGAAAACGATATGGAGCACAGTATGCAGACGGCAATGATCGCCCACGGGCTGGCCATGCTGGGCCGGGAGCGTTTTGGCCGTCAGGTGGACCCGGAGCGGGTAACAGTCATTGCCCTATATCATGACGCCAGCGAGGCCATCACCGGCGACCTGCCCACGCCCATCAAATACAAGAATCCCGCCATTCAGGACGCTTATCAGGAGATCGAGTTCACCGCCCGTCAGCAGCTGTTGGATATGCTGCCGGAGGATATGAAGCGCGGCTTCGCGCCTTATCTGCAGCCGGACGAGACCAGCGTGGAGTGGAAGCTGGTGAAGGCCGCCGACCGTATCAGCGCCTATTTGAAATGCGTCACAGAGGAAAAGCTGGGCAACCGGGAATTTCTGCAGGCCAAGGAAACCATCTGGAAGAGCCTGCAAAAGAGCGATCTGCCGGAAGTCGAGACCTTCCTGAAGCTGTTTGTGAACAGCTTTACCATGTCGTTGGACGATCTGAGCCACGTGTGAATGGCAGCAGGCGGCCTTTCAAAGATGGGGGAGTACGATGCCCCGCTGCTTGCGTCGCAGTTATAAAAGACGGAACCTTTTCCCGCCTCTATGCAAAGAAGCCCTTCCAGCATTTCGCCGGAAGGGCTTCTTGCAATCAATCCATTTTTACGGATTCAGTCGGTTGGGGCCGCGGAAGATGAACATGGCTTCCTTGATGTTCAGACCCAGCAGCAGCATGGTCAGACGGTCTACGCCCAGACCGAAGCCGCCGTGAGGCGGGCAGCCGTACTTGAAGAACTCCAGATAGAACTTCACGTCATCGGTCAGGCCCTTTTCGTCGGCCTGGGCCTTCAGCTGCTCGTAGCGATGCTCACGCTGCGCGCCGGTGGTGATCTCCACGCCGCGCCAGATCAGGTCGTAGCCCATGGGCACGCCGTTTTCGTCCCGCATGTGATAGAAGGCGCGCTTCTCGGCGCTGTAATCGGTGATGAAGAGGAACTCGTGGCCGTAATGCTTCTTCACCCAATCGTAGCTCAGACGCTCGGCCTCGGTGGTCAGGTCGCCCTTTTCGGATTCGGGCACGGTGTAGCCGTATTCCTTTTCCAGCGCGTCGTACAGATCGGCCAGCTTGACAACGGGGAAGGGCGTGGTGGGCACGATGACCTCCGGGCCGAACTCCCGCTGGATGTCCTCGCCGTAGGCTTCCTTCACGGCCTTGAGGGCGTAGGTCAGCAGTTCTTCTTCCATCTTCATCACGTCGCGGAAGGAGTTGATGTAGCTGAACTCCAGGTCGAAGCCGGTAAATTCGGTGGTGTGCTTGCTGGTGTAGGACTTTTCCGCGCGGAACACAGGGCCGACCTCAAAGATGCGGTCGAAGCCGCTGGCCATGGCCATCTGCTTGTAGAACTGGGGGCTCTGCGCCAGATAGGCCTTGCGGTCGAAATACTTGACCTCGAACACGTCCGCACCGCTCTCACTGGCCGCGCCGATCAGCTTGGGCGTGTGAATCTCGATGAAATGGTTGTCCAGCAGGAATTGACGCAGCGCCGCCACCAGCACGGTCTGCGCCTTGAACATCAGCTGGTTCTTGTCGGTGCGCAGGTCGATCCAGCGGTAGTCGATGCGCTGATCGATGCTGGAGCGTTCCACCGCCTGATGCTTTTTCGTGGCGGGGATTTCCTCCCGAATGATGGGCAGTGGGTCGGCGATGCTTTCGATCACGATGCTGTCGGGGATCAGCTCAACGCCGTTGAGCTTCACATATTCGTTGGCATTGACCTGACCCACCACGGTGATGACGGAATCGCCGGTGAGCTGATCCAGCGCGGGGCAGAGGTCAGGATGCTTTTCCTTCTCCACAGTGATCTGCATTTTGCCGGTGATGTCCTTCAAAACGATAAAGGCCATGGACTTGCCATTGCGGTTATTTTCCACAAAGCCCTGCACCTTGACGGTCTGACCGGCCATGGTGAGCGCCTGCGCGATGTAGGTGCGTTCCATTGGGGGATTCCTCCTTCAGATACGACAGATACGGCACGAAAAGGCCGCTCCGTGGGGTTCGGAGCGGCGTTTCGCAGATGCGAAGATTATTCGTTGGTTTCCGCAGCTTCCGCTTCGGCTTCCAGAGCAGCGCCCACGGCGTCGATATCCACGGCGACCGCTTCCTCGCTGTTATCCAGCGTGGGAACGACTTCCTCCTGCACGGGGGCCGCTTCGGGCTCCTGCAGGGCGCGGATGCTCAGGCTGATGCGCTTGGCGGCGGGATCGATGGACAGAACCTTCACGGTCACTTCATCGCCCACGTTCACAGCGTCTTCCACCTTGTTGATGCGGGTGGGGGCGCACTGGCTGATATGCACCAGGCCGTCAATGCCGGGCTCCAGCTCCACGAAAGCGCCGAAGGTGGTGATGCGGACGACCTTACCGGTCACGATCGCGCCTTCGGGGTACTTTTCGGGGGCGGTGTCCCAGGGCTTGGGCTGCAGCTGCTTCAGACCCAGCTGAATGCGCTCCCGCTCCTTGTCCAGGCTGAGGATCTTGACTTCCACTTCCTGATCGGGGGAGACGACCTCAGAGGGATGCTTCACATGAGCCCAGCTCAGGTCGGTCACATGGATCAGGCCGTCCACGCCGCCCAGATCCACGAAAGCGCCGAAGTCGGTCAGACGGCGAACGATGCCCTTGACCACTTCGCCCTCAGCCAGCTTGCTCCAAGCTTCGGCCTTGCGGGCTTCGTTTTCTTCCTTGACCACCGCGCGGCGGCTGCAGACGATCCGCTTCTTCTGCTCGTCCAGCTCGATGATCTTCAGCTTCAGGGTCTTGCCGACGAACTCGCCGATCTTTTCCACGTAGCGGTTGGAGAGCTGAGACGCAGGCACGAACGCGCGGATGCCGTTCACGGTGCAGATCAGGCCGCCCTTGACGACTTCCTTGCCCACACCCTCGACGTATTCGCCGTTGTTGTACTTTTCGACAAGCTCGGCAAAGGCCTTTTTGTTCAAGATGTTGCGCTGAGAAAGCAATACATTGCCTTCGCCGTCGTTGACCTTGACGACCTCCACTTCGATTTCATCGTCCAGCTTCACATCCTGGGTAACCAGGTCTTCGCGCTTGATCAGGCCGTCCGCCTTGAAGCCAATGTTGACGCAAACTTCATCGTCCGTGATCTGGACAACCTTGCCCACAACGGTCTGGCCGGGTCTGATCCGAACCAGAGTCGCTTCCACGTCAGCCATAAAGCTGTTCTTTTCGGCCTCCTCAGAGTTGATCTGGTCCAATTGTTCCTTGTCAGTCATGCGTGTGACAACCTCCTTAAGTGCCCAATCCGGCGTGCTGGCGCCGGCGGTGATTCCAATGGATTCCGAATGGATATTTGCAAAGCCCGGCGGTATATCCGCCGCGCGCTCTACCAGTAGGGTGCGCCCGCAGATGGACTTGCAGGTCTCGTAAAGCTTGCGGGTGTTGGCGCTGGTTTTGCCGCCCACCACCAGCATCGCGTCCACCGAGGCCGCCAGACGGCGCGCTTCGGTCTGCCGGAGCACGGTAGCGGTGCAGATGGTGTCCTGCACGGTCAGGTCTTCCACTCTTTCGCGGAGAACCGGCAGGATAGCCTCCCAACGCTCGTGGGGGAAAGTGGTCTGGGAGACGGCCAGCGCCCGTTTCAGGGGCGGAAGCTGTTGGGCTTCCTCCGGGGTGCAGATGGTGTAGCAGGGGCCGCAGACGCAGCCGATGGTGCCCACCACTTCAGGGTGGTCGCTCTGCCCGATGAGGATCACCGGGGAACCGTCCGCGCTGTAGCGGGAAACCACGTCGTGGAGCCGCGCCACAAAGGGACAGGTCAGGTCGATCACCTGCCGGGCGGTCTGCTCCAACTGCCGGATGATGTCGGGGGACACACCATGGCTTCGGATGATGACGGTTTTCCCGGCGGCCTGTTCACAGGAATGAATGGCGTATACGCCCATGGCTTCCAGCTTTTCGATCACCTGAGGATTATGGACGACCTCGCCGAAGGTAACGATCTCGCCTCCGCTTTCAGCCGCTTCCAGCGTGCGGTCTACCGCGCGCCGAACCCCCATGCAGAAGCCCGCATGTCGGGCGATCTCAATGCCCATCCGTTCGCCTCCAGATATACACGTGTATCAATTCGCCGCGTTTTTTCATTTTCCTTCTTTTTGACTGAAAGGAAATTCGAAAAAATGCAGAAAAAAATCAATCTTTCATTTTGCCGGGAAAATCAGCGCCGTATTTCTGGGCCATATCCCGGTAGCACTGCCGGATATTTTCCAGCAGCTCGTCGCAGGTTTCCTTATTGATTCCCTTTTCAGCCAACGCGGCGGTTTGGATGGGCGCGCCATAGTAAAGGTGGATTCTGCGGAAAAGACGGGGCTTGGCGCTCATGTAAGCGGGCACCAGCGGCGCTTTGCTCCGCAGAGCGATCATGGCAATGCCGCTTTCCAGATCCTCCATCACGCCCTTTTTGTGCCGGGTCCCTTCGGGGAAAATCCCCAGCACCCGGCCCTCCTTCAGGGTCTTCAGGCAGGCCCGGACGGCGTGCATGTCCATGTTGTGCCGGTCCACCGGGATCATGTCCAGCTTGTTGAAAAACCAGTGCAGGATCGGGTTGGATTCCAGCTCCTTTTTGCCCAGAAAATGAATCTGGTAGCGGAAGCAGCCCCATGCGATCAGAATGGGATCCACCATGCTGTTGTGGTTGGAAATCAGGATGTAGGGCGCGTCCTCCTGCGCATTTTCCAGTCCATGATAGGTGACAGGCATGAAAATATGGCACAGAAGCCAGGCGACGCCGCGGGCAAAGCGGTACGTGCCGCTGAGCTTTTCCTCCGGCTGGGGGCGCTGGCCCTGTTTCAGCTGGATGCGGCGCACCATGTTTTCCACCACCTGCTCCTGCGTCAGGTAGGAGGAATCGATGATCTGCGCGTCCTCAGCGGGCCGCAGGGGGTCTACCTCCCGGTGCATGTCCTGATCGTCCCGCTTGATCACGTCGGCCAGCACTTCTTCGTAGGAACCTTCCTGCCCCTTTTGCTGCATTTCGTCGAAGCGGCGGCGGGCGCGAATCTCCGGCGAGGCGGTCAGGTAAAACTTCACCGTGGCGTCCGGCAGAACCCGGGTGCCGATATCCCGGCCGTCCAGCAGCATACTTTGGCGGGAGGCAAGCTCCTGCTGCCGCTTCACCATGGCCCGGCGAACCACCGCAGCCTTGGAGACGGTGCTGGCGGCCATGCTGACCTCCGGTGTGCGGATCAGGCCGGTCACATCCTGCCCGTCCATATAGGTGTGCTGTTCGCCGTTTTCATAGCGGACTTCCGGCAGGTCGGTCGCCGTCAGCGCTTCCAGAGCGGCTTCATCTTCCAGAGCAACGCCTTTCTGGAGCGCTTTCCACGCAAACGCGCGGTACATGGCTCCCGTATCCAGATGCAGGATCCCCAGCTTTTGGGCCACGCCGTCGGCCACGGAGCTTTTGCCCGCGCCGACCGGGCCGTCCAGAGCGATCGTAAGCAGCATCGTTCGTCCCTTCCCTTTGCGTAATATGTTGTTTGACAGCCGGTCAGATGGCGCGGTGCGCCAGCCCGATACAGATTTCGTCCAGATGGCCCAGACCTACGCCGAAAAAGAGCGCCACGGCCATGTCTCCGCCGCAGCGGGCCACGCCGATCTTTCCGCCCACGCTCATGCCCAGCGCCTTGGAGGAAATCTGGCTCAGCGCTTCCCGGGCGGCCCCGGCCACGCATCCTTCCTCATGTTCCTCCGCGATCAGGCCCTCACGCTTGGCGGCGACCACCGCCCGCTCAATGATGCGCACCATGCCGGAGAGAAAATCGCCGCCGAAATCCGCAGCCGCCGAACGAATCTCGGATTCCTCCAATTTCTTTCGGCATTGCTGTTCTTCCTCGCGGCTTTGGGTCATGGCGATCATGATCGCGGCCCGCGCCACTTCCCGGCTCCCGGTGGAAAGATCTCGATCCATGAGACATCGCTCCTTTTCTGGACGCATGGCGGGGGAAAAGGCCGCCTGACGGCAGCCGCCCGCATACGTTCCGCTTATTATACCATGCCTTGGCCGGTTTGCAAAGGGAGCGCCCCTCCGGGATTGCATTTTTGGCGGTTTTGTGGTTTCATTAGGAAGGAAAAAACGAAAAAAGAATGGAGAACGAGAGGAGCGCGGACGCGTGGAACGAAAGAGCAATTTGAGCCTTTTCCGAAATGAGTTAAAGGGACTGGCGATTTTGGGCGTGATCCTGTGCCATATGAAGCTGCCCATCGGGGAGGGGCTGCTGAAAAAACTGCTGTTTTACGGCTATTCCGGCGTGGATGTGTTCCTGCTTTTGTCGGGATATGGCCTGTACGTTTCCCTGAGCCGGTCGGATGATCTGGGCGGCTATCTGCGCCGCCGGGCCGCGCGGCTGCTGCCCGCCTACTGGCCTGTCTGCTTGGTCTGGCTGTGCACGATGATTCCGGCGTTCGGCTTTTCGCCTGTACAGACCTTGCAGACCATTGCGGGCAATGTGCTGATGGTAGGCTATCTGGCGGGTGCGCCGCTGAATATCAACTGGTACCCCTCCTGCCTGCTGCTGACGCTGCTGCTGGCTCCGTGCGTTTACGCCTGTCTGAAAAACAGCCGCAAGCCCCTCCGAACGCTACTTTTGCTGCTGTCGGCGGCGTTCGGCGTGGGAATCAGCTATTTCGGCAACGCACAGCTTCTGCTGTTCTCCCGACTGCCGATTTTCGTACTGGGCATGGGTCTGGCCATGATGGAACGCGGCAAACTGCAAAACCCTCTGCGGGGCGCGGCGTGGCCGGTTTTTCTGACCGTCTGCTTTGCGGCGGGCTTGGGCGTTTTGTGCTTCGGTGAGTTCAAACACCCGGAAATGCTGGAATACGAGGGCCTGTACTGGTACTCCTTCTTCCTGATGATCCCGCCCGTCTGTCTGGGGCTGGGCCGGCTATTCCGGCTGGGCGGGGAGAAAAACGCCGCTTTCGCGCCTTTGCGGGCGCTGGGCAGCGCTTCCTTTGAAATTTTCCTGTTCAACGTCTGGATCGAGGTGCTGGTGAAAAAGGTCTGGTGCTGGGAACCCTGCTGGGGCTACCTGTGGATGGGATTGCTGAGCATCCCACTGGGTCTTGGCTGGCATTGGGTCGTGGGCAGAATGACGCGGCGAATGGAGGGCCGAAAGACTCATGCAGTATCGTAAAGACCGCTATGGCAATCCCATTTCCGCGCTGGGCTTCGGCTGTATGCGCTTTACCCGCAAGGGCGGAGCCTTCGATATCGACAAGACGGAAAAAGAGGTGCTCCGCGCTATCGAACTGGGCGTGAACTATTTCGACACGGCCTATCTGTACGTGGGCAACGAGGCCTGTCTGGGCGAGATCCTTTCCCGGAACCACCTGCGAGAAAAGGTGAACATCGCCACCAAGCTGCCCCAGTACAAGATCGTCAGCGCCGAGGGGATCGAAAGCTGCTTTCAGGAGGAACTGCGCCGGCTGAAAACGGATTATATCGACTATTATCTGATGCATATGCTGACCGATATCGCTTCGTGGGAGCGGCTGGAAAAGCTGGGCATTCGAGACTGGATCGCCCGGAAGAAGCGGGAAGGCGCGATTCGGCAGATCGGCTTTTCCTTTCACGGCAATACGGAAATGTTCCTGAAAATTTTGAACGCCTACGATTGGGATTTCTGCCAGATTCAATACAATTATATGGACGAAAACGCGCAGGCGGGCCGAAAGGGGCTGCAGGCTGCGGCGGAAAAAGGCATTCCCGTTATCATCATGGAGCCGCTGCGGGGCGGACGGCTGGTGGAGCTGCTGCCCGAAAAGGCCAAAGCCCTGATGGAGCGCCATACGCCCCGGCACAGCCCGGCGGAGTGGGCCCTGCGCTGGCTGTGGAACCAGCCGGAGGTGACCTGCGTCCTTTCCGGCATGAACAGTCTCGATATGGTGGAGGAAAACTGCCGGGTCGCTTCGGAGACGGAAGCGGGGGAATTCGGTTCGGAGGAAGAAGCTTTCTTTGCGGAGCTTCGGCGCATCATCAATGAAAAAATGAAGGTGGGCTGCACCGGCTGCGGCTACTGTCTGCCCTGCCCGCGCGGCGTGGATATTCCCGATATTTTTCGCTGCTATAACGAGCTGTACACCGAAAGCCGCTTTGCAGGCTGGAAGGAGTATGTGCAGGTCATCGGCTTCCGCCGGGAGCCGGGGTTCGCCTCCCAGTGTGTGGGCTGCGGGAAGTGCAAGCAGCACTGCCCGCAGGGCATCGACATTCCTACCCAGCTGAAAAAGGCAGAGCGCGCTGCGTTCCCGCCCCTGCACCGCGCTATCGTCTACCCGGTGCGGAAATTCATTTTTCGGAAATCCAAGCAGCTTTCCGCTAAGAAAGGATAAAAGCCAAACGAATGGAGATCAGAGAATACCGACAGTACGACGAACGGGAAATCCTGCTCCTTTACGCCAGTGTGGGCTGGACGGCCTATACCGATCAGCCGGAAACGCTGCGCAGGGGTTTTGAAAATTCCCTGCTGACGCTGGCCGCTTACGAAGAAAACCGGCTGATCGGCATCCTCCGGGCTGTGGGGGACGGGCAGACGATCGTTTTTGTGCAGGACTTACTGATCCTGCCGGAATATCAGCGCAGGGGCGTGGGTACGGCGCTGCTTCGGGAGCTGCTGGCCCGATACCCGCAGGTACGGCAGATCGAACTGACCGCGGACGACAGCCCGTCTCTTCTGGCCTTTTATCGAAGGACGGGTTTTGTGCCCATGAGCGAGCTGGGCTGCTGCGGACTGATGAAAGACTGAAAAAAGCAAATGAAAACGGCGTTCCGACCAGAAGATCGGAACGCCGTTTCGGCTTTTCAGCCCTTGAGCATATTCAGAATGTGCTGCTTGCTCTGCACGCCTACGGAGCGGTCTACCGCTTCGCCCTGACGGAACACCATCAGCGTGGGAATGGACATCACATTGTAGCGGGCCGCCACGTTTGGCGCTTCGTCCACGTTCAGCTTTACGACCTTGCAGCCGGATACCTCCCCGGCGATCTCATCCACCACGGGACTGAGCATCTTGCAGGGGCCGCACCAGTCCGCATAAAAATCAACCAGCACGGTTTCAGCACTTTCCAGCACTTCCGCCTGAAAATTCTGTTCGTTTACTTTGGTCACAGCCATCGCAGGTTCCTCCTTTATCATCGCCCGCCGAAGCGGGCCTCTGTTAAAGTATATCCGTTCGAAGCGCCGGTGAAACCATATCGCCGCCGCTTCCTTTTTAGTATAAGCGAAGCGGCGGCTTCATGCAAACATTTTTCCGCAGAAACGACAAAACCTCGCATTTCAGCAAAGAATTGTCAGGGTATTTTCCCTGCGCAAAGGCAAAATAGCGTTGAACCCACATCAAGGAGGTGAAAAAAAGATGGCAAAACAGAGCGGTTCCTCCCGAAACACCCAGACCACCGTGCCCGAAGCGCGTGCAGCGCTGGATAACATGAAGTATGAGATCGCCCGGGAACTGGGCATCAACTTCAATCAGGGCTACAACGGCGACCTGAGCTCCCGGGAAAACGGCTACGTGGGAGGCTATATGGTGAAGCGCCTGATCGAACAGGCGGAGCGGCAGATGGCTTCTCAGGGCGGAAAGACCTCCCGATGAACGGGAAATATTTGAATGAGGTGAAGGGAAATGTATCAGAATCAGCAGAGCGGCACCAACAACGGCGGCATGGTCCCCGAGGCCAAGCAGGCCCTGAACAACATGAAGTTTGAGATCGCCAACGAACTGGGCATCAATCTCAAGCAGGGCTATAACGGCGATATGCCCAGCCGTCAGGCCGGTTATATCGGCGGTTACATGGTCAAGCGCCTGATCGAACAGGCCGAACGCGCCATGAGCGGCAGCCAGAAGTAAGCTTCTGAAAAAAGAGAGGCGGCACGATGAACGCATCGCGCCGTCTCTTTTGGTTTGTGGAGAATCATTCCTTTGACTTTTCAGCGCTTTCCTGCGTGGCCAGCCATTTGCGGGGGGAGCAGCCGAAGACCCGCACAAAGCTTTTGGCAAAGCCGTCCTGATTCAGATAACCCAGCTGCTCGGCGATCTCGCCGCTTTTGCGGCCCTTGCGAAGCTCGCCAGACGCCCACTGCATCTGCACGCCCTGCACATAGTCCGTGAAAGTTTTGCCGGTCTGCTGGTGGAACTGCCGGCTGAAATAGGAATAGTTCAGGTGCATCTGGGCGCACAGCTCCCGCAGATGGACGGGACGGCCCGGGTTGGACTGAACGTAGCTGACCGCCCAGAGCACCGGGTTGTTCTGCTTGAGCATCTGATCGTTGGTCATGGCCTCGGAATAGAACGCGGTGCGGCTCTGACCGTCCAGCCGGGCGATCTGCAGGGCGCGTCCGGCTTGACGGAGCCGTTCCGCCGTGAGCGGCCCGGGCAGGCTGGCACCGATCCAGACGTTTTGCCCGGCGCACCATTGCTCAAAGACCGTGTGCTCGTCGGAAAAAAGCATCAGCTCGCCGCCGAGGGTCAGATAAGACCAGCGGAAGGGCAGCACCGTATCCCTTGGCAGTGGGGGAGAGAGCCGAACCGCCTGAACGACGGCGGGAGGGCGGTGCATACCGGCTTTTTCGAACCACTCCGGGGCGATCTCCGAAGGCTCCTGCGCCAGCAGGGCCTTTTCCAGCTTCATCCGGCCCAGCAGCCATTGGTTTTCCAATGTCGCCACAGCCTTGCTGACGGCGGCGGTCAGCTCGCTTTCGCTGTAGGGCTTCAGCAGATAATCCCGCACGCCCAGCTCCATGGCCCGCCGGGCATATTCGAAAATTTCGTGAGCCGTTATAACGATACAGGCCATGGGAATGGGCTGCAGCTTTTCCGCCCGTTCGATCAGCCCCAGCCCGGACAGCGCGTCCATTTGAATGTCGGTGATGAGCACGGCAATGGATTCAGCGGCCAGAATCTCCAGCGCTTCCTCGCCGCTGTAGGCCGCCCAGATGCGGTCGCCGGGGCGGATGATTTTTCGAAGTCTGCGGAGGGTGCCGTCGCAGATGGCCGGTTCGTCGTCCACAACCAGATAATTCACGGCGTTTCGCCCCTTTCCAACGGAATGGTCAGTTGAAATTCCGTCTTTTCTTCATCGGAGTTCATTCCCAGCGAGTAGCGCCCGGCATAGTGCAGCGTCAGACGTTTGATCAGATTGCGCAGCCCCACGCTGCCGGATGACCATTGGGCGGGATCGGCGCAGGCCTTCCGCATTTCTTCCAGCTTGTCCGGGGCGATGGGACGGCCGTCGTTGGAAATGCGGATCGCCAGCGTCGAACCCTCCGCTTCGGCGGAAACCAGCAGGTGCAGCGGCTTGGAGCGAATGAGCCCATGCCGGATGGCATTTTCCAGAATGGGCTGGAAGGTGAAGCGAAGCAGCTGGGCGTGATCCAGCGACGGATCCCACCGAATGTCGATCTGGATATTCTGGCGCTTCATCACGCTCATGAAGTCCACGTAGGCGTACATTTGCGCGCGTTCCTGCTGCAAAGTAGACATGGGGGAATCCGACAGGTTGTAGCGCAGGATGACCCCCAGCCGGGAAATGGCCTCCGGCAGTTGGGCGGCTTCCTCCGCGTTTTCGATCTCCACTTCCAGCCATTGCAGCGAATTAAAGAGAAAATGGGGGTTGAGCTGATATTGCAGCGCCAGCGACTGCAGTTCCTGTTTGGCGCGTTCCTCCTGCAAAAGGCGCTCCTTCTGCTGATCCAGCCGGGTCACCAGCAGGTTGTAGGCCTTGACCAGACTGCCTACCTCGTCTGCGCCTTCCTGAGGCAGAGCAATGTGATAGTCGTCCTCCGTGATGTGGTTGACCGCCTCCGTGGTCTGGTTCAGGCGATTGAGCATTTCGTTGAGCAAATGGGAGGAAAGCAGATACATGCCGAAAACGGCAAAGAGAAACAGAAGCACAAAGGGCAGCGCGGCCAGCAGGAAATGGGAGAAAAGAGCAGGCACGCTGACGCAGGTATAGGCGGTCAGTCCGTCCTGATCCAGCTCCGACCGCTGCCAAAGCTTTCCACCGCCAAGGTACTGACCGTTCTGAAAAAGCTCCGCGTCCGGCTCGATGATCTCCGTGGGGAAAATGCTTTGCCCCTGCGCGTAAAACAACAGGGAGCCGGAGGCAGCCTCCGCGCCGCTGAGCAGTCCGCGCAGGTCGGCGCTCAGGCGGATCACACCCACCAGCTTTCCGGCGGAGGAGAAGACCTTGCGGTCGAACAGATATTCTTCTTCCATACCGCTGAATTCCGTCAATTTGGAAATGGCTTCCGGCAGGAGCGCATCCAGCCCATGCCATTGGCGGATGCGGTCGGAAGCCAGAAACGCGCTGAAAGCCGCGTTATCCCGGTAACGTTCCACTGAAAGTACGGTGGACCAGTGCTCCAATTTCGCGTCGTCCAGATAGATCAGCACGAAATTTGCGTCAAACACGGAAAGGGAAGCCTGCACGATCATCAGTTCCCGCATGACGGTGCTGCTGAGCATCATCCGATCGACCAGCCCCTCCGAAGGGGTCAGCAGGGAAAGCACAGCGGAATCGCTGGCCAGCGTGTTCACCAGACTCTCCGCCTGTGCTTCCATGATGCGCACATCGTTGCGCAGGGCCGTCAGCACGGCCTGATTTTCCTTGCCGACGTTTTTCAGGTAGCTTTTCCAGCTCATGCCGGACAAGAGCAGCCCCAGCCCGCAGCACGGAAGCAGCGAGAATAAAAGCAGCATACATTTCAGCCGTGTTTTCAGCGGTCGTCCCTTCAGCATCGGTCGTTCCCTCCCCATGGGGTCATTGTAACATAAAAAGGAGGGCTGCGGCGAAAAACGTTTTTCGCCGCAGCCCGTTGAGTTTTCGGTCAGGTAGGCTCAGCGGAAGGTATAGCTGGTTCCGTTGGCCTCGTTATAGGCGTTCAGCAGAGAGGTGCGCACCTGCTCGCCGCCCATGTTCAGGTAGGTGGACACGAAGTTGTCCCAATCCTTGTCCAGATCCAGTTCGCCCATGATGAACTTGGTGATGTTGTTGTCCATGTAGCTTTCCAGTTCACTGTTGAGCTTGGTGTATTCGTCGGTGATGATGCCGGTGAACAGATCCTGATAGACCTTGGCGTTCATGCAGCTTTCCAGACCGGCGGCGCGATACTGGCCGTAGTTGCTCTCGTCCAGCTTGTACAGACGGGACTGCAGGTCCAGGTTCTCAATGAACTTGTACAGTTCCATATCGGAGATTTCGTCGCCGTTCTTGTTCTTGCCGTCCATGCCCCAGTACCAGGTCACGTTGCCGGCGTCGTCCATTTCGAAGTAGTTGCCTTCCACGCCGCACTGGCAGGTATACCAGCCGTAGGGAGTGCACTGCCAGTTGATGAGCTCCAGCACCTTATCCACGTTCTTGCAGCTGCTGGTGATGCCCAGTACACGCCAGATGGGGTCGGTGCCGATCAGGCCGGACTTGCCGTCGGGGCCCACGATGGGGTCGACCAGCGTGATCTTGCCGGTGGGGCAGTTGTCCAGGAAGCCGTACTTCACGTACACGGAGCCGGGGTTGGACCACCAGCAGGGCCAGAAGCCCATCTTGCCGGTAGCAAACTTCTCATAAGCCTGAGAGTTGGAGTTGGTGAAAATTTCGGGATCCATGTAACCGGCGGCGTAGATGTCGTGCAGGTAGCTGACGGCAGCCTTGTATTCGTCGGAGATCACGTTGGTGGTCACGGTGCCGTCGTCGTTGAGCAGGTACTGCTGGCCGGGGGCCGCGCCAAACGCACCGAAGATGGTGGACAGGTAGTTCATGCTGTAGATGTTGTGCATACCGTAGGTGCTCAGACCATAGGTGTCGTTCAGACCGTTCTGGTCGGGGTCATCCTCGGTGAAGGCGCGCAGCACTTCGGTCAGCTCGTCGATGGTGGCAGGCACCTGCAGACCCAGGTTATCCAGCCAGTCCTGACGGATAGCGGTGGTCAGCATGGAGGTGTTCACGGAACGGGTCGGGATGCCGTAGATCGCGCCGTCCACCTTCATGCGGTTCCAGCACATTTCGCCCTGGTCGCCGGTGTTCACATAGTCCATCAGATCAGAGTACTGATCCACCAGACCGGTCAGGTCGGTGAACAGGCCTTCGTTGGCGTACTCCACATAGGTGCGGTACTCCATCAGGATCAGGTCGGGGATATCGCCGGAGGCGATGGTCAGCGCCAGCTGCTGGGTGAAGTTTTCCGACACGCAGATCAGCTGCAGGTCGATGTTCAGGGTCTTGAGGATGTAGTCGTGGATCTCGTCCGTGTAGGCGTTCTGGGGACGGCCGTTTTCCCACATGGCGGTGATGACCACGGGTTCCTCGGCGCTTTCCGCCACTGCCGCAGGCAGCAGGGAAAGAAGCATCATGGAAGCCAACAGGATTGCCAGGATCTTTTTCATGGTTCTTTTCTCCTTTTGTTTTTTATTTGCCTTGCGTTTTGCCAACGCAACGAAAGCCTTAGCCTTTCAGGGAACCGACCATCACGCCCTTGACGAAGTAGCGCTGCAGGAAGGGGTAGACGCAGATGATGGGCAGGGCGGTGACGACGATCATCGCGTCCTTCAGCATTTCGGAGGCGATGTTCTGAATGCCGTCGTCGTACATAAGGGAATCCAGCTCGCTGGACATGATGATCTGCCGCAGCAGCGCCTGCATGGGCCATACCGTCTTTTTGGTAATGAAAATCAGCGCGTAATAGTAGGCGTTCCAGTAGTCCACCGCGTAGAACAGGGTAATGGTGGCGATGGCGGAGGTGGACAGAGGCAGCAGGATCCGCCACAGATAGGTGGTCACACTGGCACCGTCCAGCACGGCGGCCTCATACAGCGCGTCGGGCACACCTTGGAAGAAATTGCGCATGATGATGAGGTTATAGGTGCTGATGCATACCGGCAGGATCAGCGACCACAGCGTGTTGAGCAGGTTCAGCCGCCGCACCTGCAGGTACAGGGGCACCAGACCGCCGCTGAACAGCATGGTGAACACCACGAAGAAGGTCAGCAGGTTCCGTCCGGGCAGCTCTTTCCGGGAAAGAACGAACGCACCCAGAATGGTCAGGAACATGCTCATCAGCGTGCCGACGATGGTGATAAACAGGGTGTTGCCGTAAGCGGTGGGCACCAGCTCGTTGCGGAATACCTGCTGGTACGCTTCCAGATGCAGCCCGTCGGGCCAGAGGATGAAGGTAGTGTTCTGGACATGGGAGAGCGAAGAAAAGGAGCAGACGATCACGTACCAGAATGGGTAGAGCATCACGAAGATGATCAGCAGCAGGATCAGGGTGGAGATCACCCGGAAAACTTTTTCGCCCGTGCTAAGCTGTTTCACTTTCATTACCAGATGCCTCCTTCCCCGTCCGTCAGTTTTTTAGCGGCTTTGTTGGTGGCAAAGATCATGACCAGACCCACCAGCGACTTAATCAGGCCGGTAGCCGTAGCCACGGAGAAGTTGTTGGAGGAGTTGAGACCCATGCGGTAGACGAAGTAGTCCAGCGTTTCGCCCTTGTCCAGCACCGCCTTGTTGATGAGGGCGAAAATCTGGTTGAAGGAAATGCTCAGGAAGTTGCCGACCTCCAAAATCAGCATCACGGCGATGCAGGTACGGATGCCGGGCAGCGTCACATGCCAGATGCGTTTCAGCCGACCCGCGCCGTCGATGTAGGCCGCTTCGTACAGCTGATCGTCAATGCCCGTGATGGCCGCCAGATATACGATGGAGCCCCAGCCCAGATTCTTCCACATGCTGGAGAACAGCACGATGTTGTAGAAGTACTGGCTCTGGCCCAGGAAGTTCTTGGGGGTCCCGCCCAGCATTTTGATGACGTTGTTCACTACGCCGGTGTTGGGGGAGAGCAGCATGTACACCAGACCGCCCGCCACGGACCAGGAAATGAAGTGGGGCAGATAGCTGATGGTCTGAGCCGTCTTTTTCAGCCGGGGACTCTGCACTTCATTCAGCAGCAGGGCGAACAGGATCGGCAGCGGGAAGGAGAAGACCAGACGCTGTACCGCCATGATGAGCGTGTTGCGGATGGCCTGCAGGAACGAGGGCAGGGAGAACAGATACACGAAGTTGTCGAAGCCCACGAATTTGCTGGCCCCGATGCCCTTGAGAATTTTGAAATCCTGAAAGGCGATCACCAGTCCGCCCATGGGAACATACTGGAAAATAATGTACCAGACAGCCACCGGCAAAAACAGCAGATACAGACGGATATGATCCTTCTGGAGTCTTTTTCGGGATCTGCTGCTGGGCTGCACCGCTGCAGTGACAGCATTCCGCATTGCACACACATCCTTTGAACGTTTATGGGTCAAGTATACCCTGACAATTTACAAAGCGGAACTATCTGATTTGTGATTTTTCCGTCCATATTTTACTGTTTTTGATAAAAAGAACCCGGCAGGTAAAATCCTGCCGGGTTTCATGTGCTCAAAGGGGCTTGTCAGGACGAAAGCGTCTTGACCTGAAAACTGACGCCCCATACGTAATAGGTCACGATCAGCTCCCGAACGGGATGGGTGTCCTTCGGGGCCAGAATGGCCGCGTTGAAAACGCCGTCGCTCTTGGGGTTCAAGGAATATACCTGCTGATCCCGGAGCTGAAGAATATCCGTAGGCTGTGGCACCACCTGAATCTCGATCATGTCGATGGGCACCAGACAGCCGTTGTGGACGTTGACGGAAAACTGCAGATAAACGTACTCGGACGCGTCCTTCCACTGGGTGGGCTTCTGGTACAGCGTGCCGATGAAGGTATCTTCGTCCACAGAGGTTTTCAGCGCAGTGAAGTACCCTTCCTGCTCCGCGGCGGACACGCCCACCGAGGAAACCACCTGCGCCGTCACTTCCGCAGTCATGAACAGGTAAGCCATCATCAGCACCATGACCAGCAAAAGGGCGCTCATCACCAGCGCGCCGATCTTCAGCGCCTTCATTGGGCTCCTCCTTCCGCAGCTTCATATTCTTTCAGAATATCCCGCATTTCGTCGATCATTTCCGAATCTTTCAGACGGAACTTAAATTCCACCCGGCGGGAAGCGTCCATGTCGATCTTGCCGTCCGCGCCGTAGATGGGGTCGGAATAGCTGCGGCCCTTGGCGGTGAGGATGCTTCGCAGCAGCGTCAGCTGATCCTTGGTCAGCTGGGGCATCTGCAGGCAGTAGGTAGCCACGGACAGGGCCCGTTCCTGGGACAGTTCCAGATTCATCAGGTAATCTCCGGAGGTGTCCGTATGCCCTTCAATAATGATCTCACCAAGATAGTCGGAATATTCGGGCGAAAGCAGTACGCCCAGATAAACGGGGATGAACTGGTTGAGCAGGGTCTGGCCGCTCTGCTTGATGCTGTGCTTGCCCACGTCGAAGAAAACGGCGCTTTCCAGCATGATATCGCCGGTGTTTCGGTCTACGGAGGCTTTCAGATTGGCGCTGGTAAGCGCGTCGCCCAGCTCCCGGATGATCTTCGTTCGCACGCCTACCAGATCATCCAGCTTTTTCTGCTGGGTGCTCATGGCTTCCTGCTGCTGTCCCAGCAGGATCGTGGCGTTGGCCAGCTCGTTCTGCTTGGCCTCCAGATCGGCCTTGGCGACGGAAAGTTCGTCTTCTTTCTGTAATAGAGCGGTTTGGGCCGCCAGAATGATCTGTTTCTGTTCTTCCAGCGTCAGGTTCTGGTCGTCCAAAAGCCCCTGTTTGTCCTCCAGATCGGTCAGGGCTTCGGTCAGCTCGTTTTGCTTTTGCAAAAGCGCCGCCTGCTGCTGGGACAGGGTCTCGGTCTGTTCGTCCAGCTTGGTCTGTTGGTCGCTCAAGGTTTGCCGCTGGGCCTGCAGTGTGGCTTCCTGATCCTGCAAAGTGGCCTGCTGGGCCTGCAGCGTGGCTTCCTGCGAAGCCAGCAGCGCGCCCTTTTCATCCAGCTCAGCCGTTTTGGTGTCCAGCATGGTAAAGTACTGGTACATGCTGTAGCAGAGAATCAGCACGAATACCAGGATCAGGGCCGCCATCATGTCCGAATAGCTGATCCACGAAGCGCCCCGATCCACGCTGGCCTTGTGTCTTGCGGTTCTGCGCATGGCTCTTCCCTCCCGTCAGCCCGGAAGGCTCAGGTCGTTCTGGGTCATCTGATCGTCCAGTTCGCTGGTCAGGCGGTCGGCGGCAATGCGCATATCCGCCAGCGAACGGGTCAGCAGCTCCAACTCCTGCCGCAGATTCTGGTTCTGTTCTTCCAGCATGGCGGCTTCCTCCGTGCGCTTGGTCTGGCTGTTTTTCAGTTCTTCCGCCCAGTTCTGAAGGACCTGCGCCATCTGGGCACTGGCAACCTGCATGGACTGTGCGTCCGCCGCCATGGCCTGCGCGGCGTTCAGCGTATTCTGCAAATTTTTCTGGGTCTGCAGCTGGCCCTGACTGACCATTTCCATCGTATGGCCCAGTGTGGTCATCTGACCGGAAAGCTGGGCGTTCATCTGGCTGACGAATTGGCCAACGATGCGCCGCACACCTTCCACCTGTTCCTGCGTAGCGCCTTGAATGAAAGTATCCAGCGACTTGGTCAGGGGATCCATGGCGCGGCTGACGGCCATTTCCAGCGACGAGGCCACCCGGTTGCCGACCGCTTCGGCAATGCGGGCCAGCCGTTCTTCTTCGTCCTGCTTCTGGCAGATCAGCTGCACCTCCGGCAAAAGGGGACGGGGCATGGCCAGCTCATAGAAGGCTTCGTCGAAGCTGTCCAGCGCCCGGCATGCCCGGCCCACGCTCATGCGGTAGAACATATTGAACAGAAGCGAGCAGGTAATGCCCGCCACGGAGGTGGCGAAGGCAAAGCGCATCCCGGTCAGCAGCAGGGGAATGCTGTCCATCGTGCCCTGCGCGTCGGAAAAGTTGACGCTGGTCAGGCCCTCCATCAGGCCGATGAAGGTGCCCAGAATGCCCAGCGAGGTCAACAGACTGGGGATGAGTTCCGCCAGCTGGGAATGGCCGGGCTTATCGATCACACTATCTTCATTTATATAGTCTTCGATATCGCAGGGCATTCCACGCACATCCAGCTGCCCCGCGTTCAGCAGGAATTTCTGCCATTCATTGCGGAGCGCACGGCCGAGGAAGCGCGGCTCCCGCCACGAGGGCCGCTGATTATTTCCGGCTGTTTTTTCCAATTTGGCTACGGCACGGTTCAGCAGGGAGCCGTTACGGAACACGGGATAGATACATTTACAAACGCCCACCAGCACCACCAGTGCGATGGCGCCGTAGACCAGAAAATCCACCAGATTCGTTCCCAGCAGGGACAAAAGTTGCTCAGGCATTCGCCATCCCTCCGTAAAAGGAATTTATTCATATCTTAACACTTCTTTTATAAAAAGTAAATACACCTGCAACAAGCACAGAGGCAGTGCCCCTGCGCCCCGGACT